>JBDUDA010000002.1:0-38354 GCA_040003205.1 Acidobacteriaceae bacterium
CTTCCACCTGGCTAAGTGCCGTTTCATTCATGAAAGCGCCAACGACAAATCGAAGCTGCGAACGATCTCGGCCCAACAAGCCAAAGCGGAAGGTTTCGTTCCGTGCATACGTTGTCTGGGAGAATATTTGACTCTGGGACCATCTTCGAAAACCGACCATGCGGAGCTGGCCGATGCTGCCGGACACGTCGACCACTGACCGGACGCGGAATGCCGGCAGTTCGACAGCAGCACTTTCAGGCGCAAGTTCTTACTAAAGTTGGGGGCAAAGATTCTTTGAGTGTTCTCGAACCCGCCGTCTCTCTAACGATCTGCTTGAGTAGGCGGGCCATGCGGGGGTCTTCTCCCACCGGCGGCAGTACCTGAATTTCCAATTCAGGATAGTGCGCTCTCACCTCGTCCACCCGTTCAGGGACATCGGTTTTAAGATGGGCCCCTGCGGCCATAAACAGGGGTAACAACCGGACCTTCAAGATTTTACGATCGACGCAGCGGCCAGCCACCTCGAGCAGTGTCGGTCCGACGAATTCCAGATATGCCAGCCGAATCCGGTCCGGTCCGAGATCATCGACCAGTTCATGCTTGAGCTTTTCGAAGGGGGCGCACCATCGCGGATCTTTGCTGCCGTGCGCGAGTAGGACGAGGCAATCAGTTGGCGCAAGCACGACTCCGCTTTCGTCGGAGAAGCGGGCGGTGGTCGCTCTGCAATCGATATCAAACAAAGCCTCGGCCACAAGAAAAGTCACCGGATCGAGATTGTTTTCTTTGCAATTCATTTCGACTGATCTGGCTTCACGGGAACGTTGTAGTTGAAGCTACTCTTCTGAATTTGATTAACGGAAGACGGGATCGCACGCTCGAATTCCATTTCTTAACTGTAGATACAACCATGGTCACGTACAAGAGACAATGGGAAGTCGAGAAGACATATGTGAGTGGCGAGAAATAATGGACTACCAATTTGCCGGTGAAGCAAATCCAAGGCAGCTAGTGCGGTCGCCTGTGGGCATCCCAACAATTTAAGCCTTAGCATATTAAGAGCGCGGGGACGTTGGATTGTGAATTAAAGTCTGGCGTCCGCAGCACGGTGGAAAAGCAGAGGTCGATGATTTGAATATTCTTGTCGCTGGCGCATCGGGATACATCGGGCGTCAGCTCGTCCCTCGACTGGCGAGAGCCGGACACTCCGTCTACTGCATGGTGCGCGATCCCGATCGCGTCAGAAAGACTTTCCCCCGCGAAGTAAACCTGGTAGCGGCAGATGCTCTGAAAGCCGAGACCTTGCTACCAGCCCTCACCAACATGGATGTTGTGTATTACCTGATCCATTCAATGAACGAGGGAGAGAAGGGCTTTGAGGAGCGCGACATTGCCGCAGCCTCGAACTTCGCGAGCACGGCAAAATCTGCGGGAGTTAAACGGCTTATCTATCTCGGAGGGTTGGGAAAATCCGGTGCCACGTTATCTGCTCACCTCAAGAGCAGGCACCATACGGGCGAAATTCTCCGCCGGCTCGGCCCCCCGGTGACAGAATTGCGCGCGGCGATTATTGTCGGCAACGGCAGCATTTCTTTTGAAATGATTCGCTATCTCAGCGAGCGCCTTCCGGCGATGATCTGCCCCCGCTGGGTGACAACTCGAGTCCAGCCGATTGCAATTGATGACATCCTTGCCTATCTGGTCGCTACTCTGGATGCGCCAGCATCAGTTGATCAGATCATCGAAATCGGCGGGGCCGGCGTGGAAACTTATTACAGCATGATGGTGATTTATGCACGAGTCCGTGGATTACGGCGGTGGTTATTGCGCGTTCCGGTATTGACTCCTAGATTGTCTTCTTACTGGCTCGATCTGGTCACTCCAATACCAGCGGCGATTAGTCGTCCCTTGATTGAGGGCTTGCGCAGCGAGGTCATCGTTTGTGATGGCAAAGCCAAAAACATTTTCCCTGACATTGTCCCAGTAAATTACGAGCAAGCGGTGCGGCGGGCATTCGACCGTCCCGACCCCGCAGCTACCGAATCATCCGTTGTGCATTCGGCGCAAAGTGATCGCGGGCACCGCCTGTTACGGCGCGATGGCCTGGTCCTGGACATCAGCCACCGGCTGGTGAATGCGCCAATATCGACACTCTTTAACCTCGTTCAGGGCATTGGTGGTAAACGAGGATGGCTTTACGCCAACCAGTTGTGGCAGATTCGCGGAATTATTGACAGCCTGTTCGGAGGAGTTGGGCTGCGACGCGGACGGGTGGATCCCGACCGCTTGAATGCCGGGGATACTCTCGATTTTTGGACTGTCCAGGATGTAGTCGAGAATGCCCGCATTCTTCTAAGGGCAGAAATGAAGGTGCCGGGACGCGCGTGGCTGGAATTTACTTTCAAGCCAGCTAACGCGAATACCACCCATTTTTACTGCGTGGCAGTCTTCGAACCGCTGGGATTGGGAGGTGAGCTTTACTGGGATGTACTCTATCCGATTCATTGGATGATCTTCCGCGGGTTGACCAGCAAGATAAAAGCCGCCGCGGAGTCGAGCGCGCGAACGGCACCCACCGCTACTTGACCGCGAACGAAACCAGCAATGCGCTAGCGGACATTTGAGAACCTTCAGTTCAGCCCAGAGCGCAAATACAGCGATTCGCCGGCTGCCCTCAAAGTTACAACGGTTTCTTGTGGAGAGCCGGTTCGATGGAACTGCTCTGCCCCGCAGCGCTCAATCTCAGAACCGCACGCAACCTTAGCAATATCCCCAACAAGAAGACCACCGTGAGTGTCCACATTCCCACGACGACATCTACGACCCATCCCGGCGCCTGTCCTGCTCGTCGCAGTAAAAAAGGCAGGAAATTCCAGCAGGTGATGTGAGCGTAGTCCCAAGGATCTTCAGTCATGGCATGGTTGTTCAATCCCCAGGCATCCATCTTCCCGAGAGCGTACGCCGCAATGTTCTTAAGACGAAGCACAATCACCCAGGTTGGATGGCCTAACGTTTCCATCTGATAAATCTCGAGTGGCAACCAAAACGCGAGCGAGGCGATCTGGACGATGGTGCCGATGATGATCAGTGCTAAGCCCGACGTCCAAACGAGAGTTCCGAGTTGGCTTCGATACCTCAGCAGCAGGGGACCAGACACGAATGCGACAAATTGCGCGGCGGTAGAAACGTAGCGATCGCCCCAGGCAAAATCCCCGCTCCAGACTGTGTATCTCGCATAAAGGCAGATGTAAGCCAGCAGCATCAGAAAGACCGCAATCAGATAGGCGCGTATTTCCGGACGAAACCGCCGCCATCCCACGACTGCCAGCAGAATCGTCAGTAGCACGAGAGGATCGAATAGAAATATAGATTTTTCAGGCGTGATGAGAGGTCCGAGAAAGCCGACATGGAAAGGAGTTTCCCAGGGATAGTTCGCCGGGAGCGTGGGATCAAGGTGCTTATACTTCTCAGCGAAAGTTTTAACGTAGGTAGTGAAGAAAGATCCGAAGCGGTGATATTGATACACCCGGTCAATCAGCAGGAAAATCGAATATACCGGTGCCGCGGTTTTGACGTAGGTGACAAATCGCATCCACAGCGCTCTCCCATGTACACCCTCGAAGCAGAGGACGAGGAGAAGAAAGGCGGCACCGGCGAGCAGGTCGAGTCCAGTCGTAAGGCGAGTCAGTAGATTGAGTCCGAAGGCGGCCGAACCGATCAGCAGTAAACGCCGATTTCCGTTGCGCAACCACTCATATTGAAAAGTAAAGCCGATCAACGTTAGAAGCATGATGTAGTTGTTCTCCATCATGTTCTGGGCATAATGCAGATGAGTAGTCGAGAACAGCAGCGCTAGAATTCCTGCGACCGACTGCGGCGTAGTGAACGCGAGCAGCCGCAAGAAGCGGAACCCAACCAACGCCGTTAGCAAGTTCACTAATGTGCTGACACAAAGGCTGACAAATATGCTTCGTACCGCGGGATCGTTCCCTGAGTAATTCGCAAACAAAGGAAGGCGTTCCAGCCCGGTTCCGACAATATCGAAAGGCAGCAGTAGCAGCGACTGCCCCATGCCATACCAGTCGTAAAGTTTCCCACCCCGCCCATACAGACCAAACTCGGGATACTCCTGCGGAAATACCGGCGGTTCAGAAGTCCAGAATGAGTGTGCGGTCTGCAAGCGATGCATGGTGTCGGCAGAACCTAATTCTCCCGACTGAATGACAAGCGTTCCGAGGCAGGTAGCGAGGCACAGTAGAAACAGTGGATCCCGAAACCATCGTTGCAGACGCATTAACATTGCGGATGATGGTAAAGCAGGGGCGGCCCATCTCAAAGCAGGTTCAGTTGCCGGACCTCGGCGATCCATCTAGAATCACCTGAGACATCAACGATTCTCGCCCACGAAAACTCATGCGATCTGCTACTGGTATTCGATTGGTATTGTTGACTGTGTTTATTTGCGCTCTAGTAGCTTTCCCAGCCCACGCGCAAACGAACACCAAACGTTTGATTCTTAAAGATGGCTCCTATCAGATCGCGACCAAGTGGGAAGTAAAAGGCGAGCGCGTGCGCTACTACAGCGCTGAACGCGGAGATTGGGAGGAAGTTCCCAACTCGATGGTGGATTGGGCTGCGACTGAGAAGTATTTGCAAGATCGCGCTTCCGGAAAACCTCTCGCGCAAAATCTCGTGCCGAATAAAGAAGACGAAGCAGACGAGAAGGAGGAGGCGCTCAAGTCTCCATCTGTGGCCCCGGGCCTCCGTTTGTCGGGCGACGGCGGTATCTGGTTGCTCGATAACTACGGCAGCCAACCGCAACTGGTGGAGTTGCCGCAGAGTGACGGCGAAGTAAACCGCAACACCAAAAGAAATATTCTTCGTGCCGCCATCAATCCCGTTGCTGGAAGCAAACAGACAATCGAATTGAAAGGCCTTCACGCCGGTGTCAGCGCGCACGCCACCTTGCCTTCGATATACATCAGCGTCGCGCAGGACGATCCCTCCAGCACGAGCAACGCCGGCAGTCAAAGTGAGAAACAAACTTCGGACAAAACATCGAAGGAGCAAGCACTCCCATGGGACCGTTTCCGTATCGTCAAATTGCAGAGCAAGCAAGACAAGAGAATCGTCGGTGATGTCAAGATCGCAATCTACGGGAAAACCAGCCAGCAGCAGGACCTCGTAGCCACCACGACCGAAAAGCTCACTGGCGATTGGATCAAACTGACTCCCACCAACAATCTTGCGAGCGGAGAATATGCGGTCGTGGAAGTGCTCGGCAAGGAAGGAATCAATCTTTATGTTTGGGATTTTAGGGTTGATCCTGATGCCCCCGCCAATCAACTTGTCGTGAAGCCAGACTCGTCTGAAGTCAACCCCGAAACGCCCAAGCTTGAAAATCGCTTCGCGCAACCCAGTACTCAGCCTATGCCGATTGTTTCTGCTGCTTCCTGAATTCTTTTCCAGGCTCTTTCCACGTGCCGCGACGTTGTGTTTGTTTGGCCAACGCAAAAACGCAGAGTCAACTTTCCACGTAAGCGAGTGTGCGTCAGGTAGAGATCGCCACTGCTATTCAGTCGGTCCATCAACTCCTGATTCGCGTCGTCACTCGCTTTGTGACGAAAGCAGACCAGATTAAGCGGAACAGGCGCGGTCAACTCAAAGCGCGCGTCTTCCTTCACCCAGTTGGCAAATCGCCTTGCCAGTTCGACATGCTCACGGATATGAAATTGCAATCCCTCCACGCCGTAATGGCGGATTACAAACCAAAGTTTCAGTGAGCGAAAGCGGCGACCCAATGGGATTTGCCAGTCACGATAATCCAATACCGCTCCGGATTCCGTCGCTTGATTGCGAAGATACTCAGGCAGCACACTGAGAGTCTTGATGAGGGCGGTGCGATCCGCGACATAGAAGCAATCGCAATCAAAATTCGTGAACATCCATTTATGCGGATTGAATGAGTAGCTGTCGGCGTACTCAAGTCCCTCGTGAATGCGTCGGAACTCCGGACAAAGGGCCGCCGTACCGGACATCGCTGCGTCCACATGCAGCCACACGCCTTCTTTCTGGCAAATCCTTCCAATCGCGGCTAAGGGATCCATGGCATTCGAGGAAGTTGTTCCCACGGTAGCGCATACGAAACAGGGCAGAAGTCCCGCGCTACGGTCGCTGGCCATCTCTTCAGCCAGTAAGTGGGGATTCATGGCGAAACTATCGTCGACATCTACCACGCGAAGTCTTTCGGAACCGAGGCCCGCAATCTGGACCGCCTTCTGTACCGACGAGTGCGCTTGTGACGACGTGTAGGCCACCAGGCGGCCGTCGCATCCGCGCGAGTTGCTGGCGAACTGTGTCGCACGTTCTCGAGCCGCGAGCAGCGCACACAGCGTCGCGCTCGAGGCTGTATCTTGAATGACTCCCCCTCCCTGTTTCGAAGAAAGAAATTTGTCCGGCAATCCCAGCATCGCCACCAGCCAGTCCAAAACGTGCGTCTCGAGTTCGGTGCAAGCGGGGCTGGTCGCCCAAAGCATGCCCTGTACTCCCAGTCCAGAAGAAAGCAGGTCGCCTAAGATGGATGGTCCGGAGCTGTTCGATGGAAAGAATGCGAAGAAATTTGGCGACTGCCAATGCGTAATGCCCGGAAGGATGAGCCTTTCGACGTCGTTCAATATCGCATCGAACGATTCTCCAGAGGAAGGCGGGGCCGCAGGCAGGGATGCTCGAATCTCTCCGGGCTTGGCCTGCGACAACACTGGATAATGCTCAACTCGCGAATAGTAATCGGCAATCCAATCAATCGCCGCATGGCCATGCTTTCGAAAGTCTTCGGGTTGCATATGAAAGGTTTTTTTGTCGGGCATTAGCTAAATTCCTCGCGAGACTGGTAAAGAGCGAAAGCAGGTCATCGGCAGCGCTCGGGATGACAACTTCTCGAGTCAACATTCGCCAAATCTTGTCAGAGTGCTAAATTATCATTACTCATGCGTCTGGTCGTAAAAGTCGGCACCAGTCTGATCGCCCCGGGTGGACGCATAGACACTTTGCGCATGCGCGCGCTGGTTGACCAACTCGACTTATCTCGTCACGAATACTTGATTGTGAGTTCGGGCGCGATCGCCTCGGGGATGCTGAATTTAGGACTGACCCAAAAACCGACGAGCGTGCCCCTGATGCAGGCCTGCGCGGCCGTGGGACAGAGCGTGCTCATGCACACCTACGAGCAGCTTTTTTTCGGAAAAAAGGTTGTCGCTCAGTTGTTGTTATCGAGCGATGACTTCACATCTCCCACGCGCTACAGGAATCTCCAGAACACGCTTCATGAGTTGCTGAAGCTCGGAGTTGTGCCAGTCGTGAACGAAAATGACAGTGTGTCTGTACACGAACTAGTTGGCGCTTTTGGTGATAATGACGTACTCAGCGCGCTGCTGGCGAATGCCGTTAAAGCCGATTGGCTGCTGCTGTTGACCGATGTGGATGGATTTTACGTGCCAAATGGCAAGCGGCCGCGACTGCTGCGGACCGTCCGCAAGCTGACAGACCGTATGGAAAAACTATGTGAGGGCAAGAGCGCGCTTGGCCGCGGAGGCATGCGCTCCAAGCTGCGCGCCGCCAAGTCCGCCAGCAACGCCGGGGTCCACGTGGCCATCGCGAATGGCAGGCACGATAATGCGATCGAGTGGGCCATCAAGCAAAAGATCGGAACGTACTTTCCGCCGTCGCGTGGAAAAAGATGACCGCTACCGCGAACACCGTAACACTCTCGACGCGCGAGAAACTGTTGCGGGCCAAAAGTGCAGCCTCCAAACTCGCACAACTTTCCACGATTGAGAAAAATTCCATCCTGCTGGCAATGGCGACGGCCATCGAGAGTTCGTCGCAGAGCATACTTCAGGCAAATCAGATTGATCTCGACTGTTCTGGTCTTGCCGGCGCCATGCGGGATCGCTTGATGCTGAGTCCAGATCGCATACACGCTATGGCTGACGGCGTCCGCGATGTGATGAAGCTGGAAGATCCGGTATACAAGACGCTCTCGGAATGGACTCGTCCAAATGGACTCCGCATTCGCAAGCTTAGTGTTCCCTTGGGAGTGATTGGAATCATCTACGAATCTCGTCCCAACGTTACCGTCGACACGGTGGCCCTGTCGCTCAAGACCAGCAATGCAATCGTTTTGCGCGGCGGCAAGGAAGCGGCGCACAGCAATCAGCGGCTGGTCGAGATTCTGACCTCAGTGGTGGGTGTTCCTGAAGGAGCTATCGAACTGCTCGATTCCAGCACTCGCGATTCCGTGAAAGAACTGATTAGCGCGCGCGGGCTCGTTGACGTCATCATTCCTCGTGGCGGAGCGAAATTGATTTCTTATGTGACGGAGAATTCGTCCGTACCGGTGATCGAAACCGGCGCGGGAAATTGTCACATTTTCGTAGACGCATCCGCCGATCTCGATATGGCGGACGAGATTATTCTCAATGCTAAATTACAGCGTCCGTCGGTTTGCAACGCTGCCGAAAAACTATTGGTACACGAGGCCATCGCCGCAGAATATATTCCGAGAATTGTCGAGAAACTCATTGCGAGCGGGGTCGAAGTCCGGGGAGACGACGAAACCTGCCGCCTGACGAAGGGCTTAAAAGTGAGTCTGGCCAGCTCGCAGGATTGGGGAGAAGAATATCTGCGGCTCTGCATCGCGGTTGCCGCCATTCCTGGTGTGGACGATGCCATCGCACACATCAATCGTTACTCGACCAAACATTCTGAGGCGATCATCACGAATGATGATACAAACGCGCGCCGGTTTCTTCGCCTGGTGGACTCGGCTGCCGTGTACTGGAATGCGTCTACTCGTTTCTCGGACGGAGGAGAATTCGGATTTGGCGCCGAGATTGGCATCAGTACGCAAAAACTCCATTGCCGCGGCCCCTTTGCATTGACCGAATTGACCTCCTCAAAGTATGAGGTGTTTGGAACCGGACAAGTCCGGACGTGACACCGACCGGCCGTTCTTCGTCCCGGCATTCTCCCACAGGAAATAAATGAAAACTTCCGCGCAATTAATTCTCGTACTGGCAACAGTGATTCCGATTGCGAGCCAGAACAAAACCGGCGATAGCTCCAAAACAACCGCTACCGAAACCCTTTCAATCCCGCTGTTTGGTTTCTACGATTCCGCTGCGGAAGTCTCTGCTGAGAAGCAGTTTCTGGCGGTTCCTGATCCTAAACTCGCGCGCGAACATCTTCGCATCCTTACAAAGGCTCCGCACATTGCGGGCTCACCACCGGACAAAGCCACCGCCGATTATGTAGCAACCAAATTTCGGGAGGCTGGTCTCGAAACCGAAATCGTGGAATATCGTGTCTGGTTGAACTATCCGAAAGAAATCAGTGTTGACATTACCGCACCCTCCGACCTGCACATGCATGGACCAACTCGCGAACACGTTGATGGCGATTCCTTTCAAGACGACGCCAGCGTCGTTACTCCGTTCAACGGCATGTCGCCCTCCGGGGATGTCGAAGCCGAAGTCGTGTACGCGAACTACGGATCGCCGGAAGACTTTAAAAAACTGGAAGAAATGAAGATTGATGTCCGGGGAAAAATTGTTCTCGTACGTTACGGACAAAACTTTCGTGGAGTCAAGGCCTTCGTCGCTCAGGAGCACGGCGCCGCCGGCGTGATCATCTACTCCGATCCGGCCGACGATGGCTGGCAGCGGGGCGACAAATACCCACGCGGTGCCTGGCACCCGGACACCGGGGTGCAGCGCGGTTCCGTCGGATATATGTTCGAATTCCCGGGCGACCCAACGACACCGGGAATCGCTTCGCTCCCTTCCCTGCCCGATGCAAAGCGCATTGCGCCAGACAAATCTGCCGCCATGCCAAAAATTCCGACGACCCCGCTTTCTTATGCGGATGCGCAGCCCATCCTCGAGCATCTCGGCGGCCCGGAATCTCCGCGCGAGTGGCAGGGTGCATTGCCCTTCACTTATCACGTTGGATCAGGACCGGTGAAAGTGAAAATGCATCTGCTTCAGGATTACCAATTCCGCACCATATGGGACGTGATCGGGCGCATTCCGGGCAGCACTTCGCCGGACGAATGGGTGGTTGCAGGAAATCATCGGGACGCATGGGTCTACGGCGCGGTCGATCCGAATAGTGGTACGGCGGCCATGCTCGAATCCGTTCACGGAATCGGCGAGTTGCTGAAATCTGGATGGAAACCAAAGCGCACAATTATTTTTGGAAGTTGGGATGCCGAAGAGTTTGGACTGATCGGTTCCACCGAGTGGGGCGAGCAACACGAGACTGAACTCGCAAGCGCGGACGCGTATCTCAACATGGATGCGGCAGTCTCGGGAGCGAAGTTTGGAGCGTCATCGGTGCCGAGCCTGAAACAGTTTATTCGCGACGTGAGCAAATCGGTGCCGAGTCCCAAGGGTGGCACTGTGTACGATGCATGGCAGAACGAGAGCAAGGCAGCCGCTCTCAACACGCAGGAAACCAGCACGAGCACCTACCGCCCTCCGGCCGCGCAGGGTAAGGTTGACGTCGCAGTCGGCGATCTGGGCAGCGGTTCAGACTATTCGGTCTTCCTTCAGCATCTCGGAGTGCCTTCCACCGATGTAGGTTCCTCTGGAGCTTACGGCGTTTATCACTCTGTGTTCGACAATTTCAACTGGTTCACAAAATTTGGCGATCCCGATTTCGTTTACGAACAGCAGATGGCGCGCATCTTCGGACTTGAGGCAATCCGCATCGCAGATGCCGACGTCCTGCCCTATGACTACGAGGAATACGGAAAAGAGATTGGCATTTATCTGGAAGCTGCCAAATTACGATCACAGACAATTTTCGGGAACCAGGCTCCGCCACTCTCGGACGCAGTATCCGCCGCGAAGCGTTTTCAAATCGCGGGGGCAAATCTTCTTGCCGTCCAAAAATCGAAAGCTGGTGATTCAATTAAACTGAATCAGATTTTGCGCGACGCCGAACGCGCACTTTTAATTCCCCAGGGAATGCCCGGACGTCCGTGGTATCGCCACGCGATTTATGCCCCCGGAGAGTACACAGGATACGCGGCTGTCGTGATCCCCGGCGTCAGTGCGGCCCTCGATAAGAAAGACCGCGTAGCTGCCGCGCAACAACTCAGCGCGCTGGCGGAAGCGCTGAATCGGGCTGCGAAAGTCTTGGAGAGTTACCGCTAAAATAAATCGTGGGTTGCCGAATCCTCAGGTCTGCCCTTCCGCAATTTTGTGAGTTTCTGACGACGATTGCTGTTAAGCTTTTCTGCCGATGCATCCCAGCAACGCCATCCAGCATTTTCTTCACGATCTGCCCTCAGCGGCGGCAGCGACTTTTCTGGCGCTCTTTCCAATCGTGAATCCTTTCGGCGGCGTTCCCTTCTTCTATTCGCTAACCTCGAATTTTCCCACTGCTGAGCGCAATCGCACCGCCCTGAAAACGGTGCTCTATGTCGTGGGAATCCTGGTTTTCTTTTTGTTCTTCGGACGCTTTGTGTTGAACTTCTTTGGAATCTCTTTGCCGGTGCTGAATATCGCCGGTGGATTAATCGTGGCCAATACAGCCTGGGGAATGGTTACCGGAGACAGTCGCATGACGCCGGCTGAGAGCGTGGAAGCGAGTTCGAAACCAGACATTTCACTGACTCCGATGGCCATGCCACTGCTTTCCGGCCCGGGCGCAATCGGGGTGGTGATGGGCATCGCGGCCCACGCCAGCAGCACCGTCGCATACTTTGGAATGGTGATTGGAATCGCGGCGTTGGGACTGACGATCTATTTATTTCTCTGTATGGGAGGCCCGCTGGTACGGCGACTGGGCCCCGGAGCAACAGGTGGAATCAACCGCATCTTCGGATTTTTGATCCTGGCGATCGCCGTCCAGTTAGTGTGGGACGGCGTCGCAGAGTTTCACCGATAAATTTTGCACGCGAGGCGCAGACGTTATTTAAGCGTCACCAGCTTGTCCACCAACTCCGAATAATCTTTCTTCTCCAACCCATGAACTTCCCTGTTGTAATCGTCCACCTTGCTGGAATAATTCATGGAGCAGAATTTCGGTCCGCACATTGAGCAGAAGGCCGCTTCTTTATAAGATTCGTCCGGCAGAGTTTCGTCGTGCATGGAGCGCGCGGTTTCGGGATCGAGTGAGAGCGCGAATTGCTTCTCCCAATCGAACTTGTAGCGGGCATAGCTGAGCGCATTGTCGCGGTCCTGCGCGCCGGGACGATGGCGCGCGATGTCAGCGGCGTGGGCGGCGATTTTGTATGCGATGATGCCGTCTTTGACGTCTTTCTCGTTCGGCAGGCCGAGATGCTCTTTCGGAGTCACGTAGCAGAGCATGGCCGCGCCGTGCCATCCAATCATGGCGGCGCCGATGGCGGATGTGATGTGGTCATAGCCCGGGGCGATGTCCGTGACCAGCGGTCCGAGCGTGTAAAACGGCGCTTCGTAGCAGAGTTCTTTCTCTTTATCCACCTGCTCTTTAATTTTGTCGAGCGGAACGTGACCCGGTCCTTCAATCATCACCTGCACGTCATATTCCCAGGCTTTTTTAGTGAGCTCGCCCAGAGTCTTCAATTCTGCGAATTGAGCGGCGTCGCTCGCGTCGGCGATACATCCGGGACGCAATCCGTCACCAAGCGAAAAAGATACGTCGTGCTTCGCGAAGATCTTGCAGATGTCGTCGAAGCATTCATAAAGAAAATTCTGCTTGCGATTGTGGGCCATCCATTGCGCGAGAATAGCGCCGCCCCGGCTCACGATTCCGGTGATGCGGCTCGAGACCAGAGGCAAATACTGCATCAGCACGCCGGCATGGATGGTCATGTAATCTACGCCCTGCTCTGCCTGTTCTTCAATTACTTCAAGCATCACTTTAGCGTTCAAATCCTCGACGCGCTTCACCCGTGCGATGGCTTCATAGATAGGCACAGTGCCAATGGGAACGGGAGAATGGCGCAGGATGGCTTCGCGAATTTCATGGATGTTGCCGCCAGTGGAGAGGTCCATCACCGTGTCCGCGCCGTAGTGTATGGACGTATGCAGCTTCTTCAACTCCTCTTCAATATTCGAAGTCACTGCGGAATTGCCGATATTGGAATTGATTTTGCACAACGACGCGACGCCGATGCACATCGGCTCCAGCTCCGGATGGTTGATATTGGCGGGGATGATCATGCGTCCGCGGGCAACTTCGGCCCGCACCAACTCGGGGGTAAGTTTCTCGCGCAGCGCGACGAATTCCATCTCTTCCGTAACCACGCCTTCGCGGGCAAAATGCATCTGGGAGAAATTGCCGCCCGTGTTTTCTTTCCTGCGACGGGCAATCCACTGGACGCGTGGAGAACCAGCGCCGCTGCCGTTACCTCCATTGCCGCTCTGCCCGTTGCCGTTGTGACCGCTCAATGAGTCGCCCGTAGGAGCCATCCGCCCACCACCTTGGAAAATTTATGAATATAAACAGTGCTTGGGGCGATTATACGCTGTCGCTCGGGAGGTATTCTGGTAGCTGAACAGTAGTTTTCGCCACTAACTGAAGCCTGTATAACGTTTGGCTCAGTGACTCAATTCAAAATAACCTGTCATCTCGACCGGAGTGGTGGCTTCGCGCAGCGAAGACACCGCGGAGTGGAGAGACCTGCTTCTTCCCCGTCTAACAGCAGGTCTCTCGACTCCGCAAAGCCAAACGGCTTTGCTTCGCTCGAGATGACAACCTTGGGTTGTAGCTTTTGAATTGAGCCACTACCCGCGATGAAAACCTTCGGTTGTAGCTTTTGAATCGAGCCACTGCCTAACGTTTGGCTCAGTGGCGCGTCCAAGATAGGGATGCTAAAATTCCTCGCGTTGTCACGGAGTCCCCATGCGTCTTTTAAATATCTGCACTGCCTTCGTCATTTGCGTCTCCTTAGCCGCGCTTGCGCAAGCCCCTTCTTCGAAGCCTGGAGCAGGCTTCAGCATCGAAACGATTGATAAGACAATCGACCCGTGCGTGGACTTTTATCAATACGCGTGCGGCAATTGGCTGAAGACGACTCAAATTCCGTCAGATCAGTCTGAGTGGGTGAGCTTCGTCGATCTCGAGGAGAGGAACCAGGCCACCATGCGCCAAATCCTCGACAAAGCGGCAGTCGAAGGTGCCGCGCGCGGCGCGATTGATCAGAAGATTGGCGACTATTACAGCACGTGCATGGACGAGAAGACTGCCAATGCTAAAGGGATTGCGCCGTTAAAGCCCGAACTCGACCGCATTTCCGAAGTTAAGGACAAAACAGCATTACTGGATGCCATCGCACGAGTTCATCTCATTGGACCAAATCCGCTTTTCAGTTTTTACTCCGCCCCCGATCTGCATAACGCCAATATGGTGATTGCCAACATCGATCAGGGCGGACTTTCCCTGCCCGACCGCGATTACTACCTGAAAGAGGATGCCAAAAAAATAGAAGCCCGCAAGCATCTGGTGGACTATTCTACCGAGGTTTTTAAGCTGGCCGGGGAATCTCCGCAAAAAGCTGCGGAGGCGGCGCAGACGGTATTGCGAATCGAAACTGCTCTGGCGAAGGCATCAATGGACCGCACCGCGCGCCGTGACCCGAAGAACCGCGATCACAAGATGACGCGCGAACAGGCGGCGCAGATCGCTCCTAATTTTTATCTGTCACGCTACTTCTCTGCCAATGCCATGCCACAGTTTTCGGTATTGAACGTTTCCAACCCCGACTTTTTCAAGCAGGTGAATTCGGTGCTGGAATCTGAATCCCTCGAATCACTAAAGACATACGTTAGTTGGCATCTGCTGAAAGAAGCTTCCCAATGGCTTTCTCAGCCATTCGTAGACGCCAACTTCAAAATGGAGAAAGCGCTCACTGGTCAGGAAGAAATCAAGCCGCGTTGGAAACGTTGCGTCAATTCCACCGATAATTCACTCGGCGAGGCATTGGGACAGCGCTATGTTGACCTCACTTTCGGAGCCGATGGTAAGCAGCGCATGCTGAAGATGGTGGACGCGCTGGAAAAGTCCTTAGACGAAGATATCCATTCGCTGGCCTGGATGTCGGACGACACTAAGAAGCAGGCCAAATTAAAACTTGACGCCATCGCCAACAAGATCGGGTATCCCGATAAATGGCGCGATTACAGTTCCCTGCGGATTGACCGCGGCGATTTGATTGGAAACTTTCTGCGCGCCAATGAATTCGAATCCCGCCGGCAAATCGCCAGGGTTGGCAAGCCGCTCGACCGCAATGAATGGGATATGACTCCGCCCACGGTCAACGCCTACTACAGCGGATCCTTTAACGAAATCGTATTTCCAGCGGGCATTCTACAGCCTCCATTCTTCGACAAAAATATGGACGATGCTGTGAATTTCGGCGCAATCGGCCTCGTCATCGGACACGAACTCACTCACGGATTCGACGATCAAGGGAGAAAGTACGATCCGCAGGGAAACTTGCGCGACTGGTGGACCGCCGACGACGGCAAGAAATTCGAAGAGCGCGCTGGTTGCGTTTCTGACGAGTACAGCAACTTTGTGGCGGTGGACGACCTCAAGCTAAACGGAAAACTCACCCTGGGCGAGAACACCGCCGACAATGGAGGCGCCCGCATTGCGCTCATGGCCCTAAAGCAGATGATGGCCGGAGACAAAGTTGGGAGCGAATCACAAAAGATTGACGGATACACTCCCGAGCAGCGTTTCTTTTTGGGCTTTGGGCGAGTCTGGTGTCAGCAGACCAGGCCGGAATACTCTCGCATGCTGGTGACAGTGGATCCGCATTCCCCAGGGAAGTTTCGTGTCAATGGCGTGGTCCAGAACATGCCTGAATTTCAGAAAGCCTGGGGCTGCAAAGCCGGACAGCCCATGGTGGCCCAGAATGCCTGCCGAGTCTGGTAGACGGCACTTCAGCGGTATTCACATGCAACCGGGCGCGAATGATGTTGTACTCGCGACCCGGCTCCCTAGATAACTACTCACCTAACGATTCCTTTGCTAACATCGTCTGTCCACATGAACCACATGGGAGAGAACGTAGTCCGCATTGAAGCGGCGGCCCTGACCGCGCTCGCCGACCGCATCGCTGGGCCCATGTCCGATGCATTCAAGCGCGCGGTGGATTTGTTCTACAGCTGCACTGGCCGCGTTGTCGTCACGGGCATGGGCAAGAGCGGCATCATTGCGAGAAAGATCGCAGCTACGCTAACTTCGACCGGAACCCCCTCGCTTTACATGCATCCCGTGGAAGCTGTTCACGGAGACCTCGGTATGGTTGTGCGCGGAGATGTGGTGCTCGCCCTCTCCGCCAGCGGAGAGACCGACGAAATCCTTCGCCTGCTTGCCACGCTGAAGAGATTGCAGGTGCCGCTAATTACCATGACGTGCGATGCAGTCTACGGTGGCGGAAAACAAAAGATTTCGGCGCTGGCAGCTTCTGCCGATATTGCCCTGGACTGCTCGGTCGCGGAGGAGGCTTGTTCCATGGGACTTGCGCCGACAGCCTCTACGACTTGCATGCTCGCGTTAGGTGACGCTCTCGCAATGACATTGTGTGACAGAAAAGGATTCAAAGAAGAAGACTTCGCCAATCTGCATCCTGGCGGTAAGTTGGGCAAGCGTCTGGCGCGGGTCGAGTCGCTCATGCATAGCGGCGACGCGGTTCCGCGCGTGAGCCCTCAAACAAAGATGCCAGATGTGATCTACGAAATGTCGCGCAAGAAACTTGGCCTCACGACGGTCGTCGAAGGCCAAAAGCTGCTTGGAGTAATCAGCGACGGCGACTTGAGGCGCTTGCTGGAACGACGAGGAAAAGATGCGATGGACTTAACGGCGGCAGAGAGCATGACCAGAGATCCCAGAACAATCGCGGCTTCAGAGTTCGCCGCCACCGCTCTTGCCATGATGGAAGAAAAGAAAATTACTTCGCTGGTTGTTGTGGATGACGAGCTCAAAGTAGAAGGCATTGTCCACCTGCACGATTTGTGGGGAACAGAAATGATATAGGCGCGAATGCGGTCAGAATTTTCTGGAATGTTCTTTCGCCCAGCGCTCGACTACGACTTTCTTCTCAGTGTAGAATTCCACCGCATCGCGACCCTGACCATGCAGCACGCCGAAGAAGCTGTCTTTCCATCCGCTGAAGGGAAAATAAGCCATGGGAGCTGCCACTCCGATGTTGATGCCGATATTTCCAGCGGGAGCTTCATAGCGGAATCTGCGCGCGGCGGAGCCACTCGAAGTAAATAGAGACGCCTGATTTCCGTAGGCGCTGCGCTCGAGAAAAGCCAACGCGTCATCCATGTCGTTCGCATGCACAAGGCTGAGCACAGGACCAAATATTTCTGTGTCCGCCAGTTCACTGGTGGCGGGAACATTATCCAGAATCGTAGGCTTCACAAAATTCCCCGATTCGTATTTCGGAATTCGAGCGCTGCGGCCGTCCAACAGCACTTTCGCCCCTTCTTTCTCGCCGGTAGCAATCAGGGCCTCCACGCGCGCTTTGCTATGCGGAGTAATTACAGGTCCCATATGGATTCCGTCTTCGAGGCCATTCCCCACCTTCAAATTCGAAGCCGCCTGGGTAATGGAATCGCGAAACGTTTTCTGCGCTTCGCCCACCGTCACCGCCACTGAGACGGCGAGACAACGCTGGCCCGCGCATCCAAATGCGCTGTCGGTGATGATCTGCGTGGCCATTTGCATGTCGGCGTCGGGAAGAACGATGACGTGATTCTTGGCTCCCCCCTGGCACTGCGCGCGTTTGCCATTCGCTCCCGCTCGGGCGTAAACGTATTTTGCAATCGGAGTGGAACCCACAAAACTGATCGCGCGTACCTTAGGATGGTCCAACAAAGCGTTAACGGCGGCTTTGCCTCCGTTGACTAGATTGGCCACGCCCTTCGGTAGTCCGGTCTGCTCAAGCAATTCAAACGCGCGCCGCATGGTTAGCGGCACACGCTCTGACGGCTTCAAGATAAAAGTGTTTCCGGTTGCAATGGCGTAAGGCAAAAACCAGAAAGGAATCATTCCAGGAAAATTGAAAGGTGTGATGGCTGCCACTACTCCCAGCGGCTGCCGGATCATCATTTCATCAATGCCACGAGCTACGTCTTCCAGGTTGTAGCCCTGCATCATCATGGGAATTCCGCAGGCCACTTCCACGTTCTCGATGGCGCGCCGCAGCTCCGCCTTTCCTTCCGCGAAGGTCTTGCCATTCTCCATGGTAATGATGCGCGCCAGTTCATCAATGTGATCTTCGAGCAATTGCTTAAGTTTGAAGAGTGGCTGAATGCGGTCCTCAGGAGGAGTGCGACGCCACTCGGGATAGGCCGCAGCGGCAACCTCGATCGCGGCCGCTACCTCCGCCGTGCTGGAGAGCGGCGTCTGGGCGATGGTCTCACCGGTTGCTGGATTCACCACGTCAACCCATTCGGACGAATCGGATTCCGTCCATTTACCACCTATGAAATTGGAGACTCTAGTCAGCGTGACATCAGCTACGGTCATAACATTTTCCCTATTTCTGTAAATGCAAATTACTGACGAATGGCGCTATACCAGTTGCGCCGCAGCGCCGGTTTTCTCCAGCGCAGCTTGCAACGCAGACTCGAGCACATCGAGAGCTTCGTCCATCTGCTCAGGCGTAATGACCAGCGGAACCAGCACGCGAATCACGTTTGAGTACGATCCGGCTGAGAGCGTGATCAATCCATTCTTGTAGCAATGCTGCACGATCTGTTTAGTTTCTTCGCTGGCGGGCTCTCGTATCTCAGCGGACTTCACTAATTCGATTGCCTGCATGCCGCCCAGTCCACGGACGTCTCCGACCATCGCCCAGCGTCGCTGCCATTCCTGCGCTCGCTTCTGAAAAGCGCGTCCGATGTCGTTAGCGCAGGCGAGCAGCTTCTTGTCTTCGAACATATCGAGCACTGCGAGCGCGGCGGCGCAAGAGAGAGGATTGCCGGCGAATGTGCCGCCCAGACCGCCCGGGCCGGGAGCGTCCATTATTTCGGCGCGCCCGGTGATAGCCGCCAGTGGCAGGCCTCCGCCCAGCGACTTCGCGGTCACGATGATGTCAGGCTCGATTCCGTAATGTTCGCTGGCAAATAATTTTCCTGTGCGTCCGAATCCGCTCTGGACTTCGTCCGCGATAAACAGGACGCCGTGCTTGTGACAAATATCTATCAGCGCCGGGAAAAACTCCGGAGGCGGGACCACAAATCCGCCTTCTCCCAACACAGGCTCGGCAATCACCGCGGCAACATCTTCCGACGCCACTACTCGCTTAAACGTATCTTCCAAGTGGCGCGCGCAAAATACTTTGCATGACGGATAAGTCAGCGAATACGAGCAGCGATAGCAGTACGCATAAGGGATGCGATAAACATCGCTGGGAAAGGGCGCGAAGCCCGCTTTGTATGGATGCGTCTTGCTGGTGAGTGCCAGCGTCATCATAGTGCGTCCGTGGAAAGCATCTTCGAAAGCGATGATGCCGGAGCGGCCAGTGTGGGCGCGTGCAACCTTCACCGCATTTTCGACGGCTTCAGCTCCGCTATTCACAAAAAGAGTTTTCTTTGGATGCTTCCCCGGCGTGACCTGGTTCATCCGCTCAGCCAGGCGAACATAGCTCTCGTAAGGAGTGACTTGCACGCAAGTGTGAAGGAAGTTGTCCAGTTGCTCGCGTACCGCAGAGACCACAGGCTCTTGCCGGTGACCTACATTCAAACAGCCGATTCCGCCGGCGAAATCAATGTAGCGATTTCCGTCCACGTCTTCGAGGATGGCGTCTTCCGCCTTCTTTACATAGATCGGCGTGCCGTGCGACAGACCTCTCGGAACAGCCGAATCGCGTCGTGCGGACAGCGCCAACGATTTCGGTCCCGGGATTTCAGTTCGTAGTTGAATCGTTCCCATATCGATGCTCTCTCAGTACCAGCCGATCGGCTGCTCGTTCAAGTTGATGTGTACCTGCTTGGTTTCGAGATACTCCTCAATGCCCCAGGGCCCGAGCTCGCGTCCAAAGCCGGATTGTTTGTAGCCGCCCCACGGCGCTTCGACATATGTGGGCTGCATGTGATTTACCCAGACAATTCCTGCACGCAGAGCCTTCACAGTTCGAAATGCTTTGAAGATATCCCGCGTCCAGACTGCGGCCGCCAATCCGTAGGGAGAATCGTTGGCAATTTTCAATGCATCTTTTTCGTCTTCGAACGGAATCACTGAGGCGACAGGTCCAAAGATTTCTTCACGTGCTATTCGCGCGCTGTTGTCCATGTCATAAAAAATGGTTGGCTCGATGTAAAAGCCCTTGGCAAATTGTTCAGCGCGTCCCCCGCCGACCGCAAGCTTGGCCTCTTTTTTTCCAATCTCCTGATAGGAGCGAACGCGATCGTACTGATCTTTGCTGATCACCGGCCCCATCTTGGTATCGCGGTCGAGGGGAGCACCCAGTTTGATCTTCTTGGATTTCTCCACCATCGCATCCACAAACTTTTTGTAGATCGACTTCTGCACCAGAATGCGGCTTCCGGCCGAACATACTTCGCCCTGATTGATGAACACGCCGAACAGCGCGCCATCAATGGCGGCTTCAAAGTCGGCGTCTGCGAAAAAGATGTTAGGAGATTTGCCGCCCAGTTCCAGCGTTACTCGCTTAACCGTATCCGCCGCTTGCTTGACGATAATTTTTCCCACGGCAGCGCTTCCGGTAAAGGCGATCTTATTCACGTCGGGATGTTGCACCAGCGGCGCGCCGCAGCTTTCTCCAAAGCCTGTGATGATGTTGACGACTCCGGGAGGAAGTCCGACTTCCGCAAACCAGTTCGCGATTTCTAAGGCACTCAGAGGAGTCTGTTCGGCCGGTTTCAGTACACATGTCGCGCCGGCAGCCAAAGCTGGCGCCAGCTTCCACGCCGCCATGAGCAGCGGGAAATTCCACGGGATGATTTGCCCCGCAACTCCAATCGGTTCTTTCAGCGTCAGGCTGACTGCGTTATCCGGCACCGGATTCACGTAGCCAAGAATTTTTGTGGCGAGGCCGCCGTAATATTCGAAACAGGTGGCGACGTCAGCGATATCGAATTCCGCTTCGACAATGGGCTTGCCGCAGTTGCGAGCCTCGATTTCGGCCAGCATGGCGGCATTCTGGCGAATCTTCTCAGCCAGGCGGAACAAAACTCGTCCGCGCTCCTGCGCTGTGGTTGTGCCCCACGGCCCGTTGTCGAAAGCTTCTTTTGCTGCGTGGACTGCTCGATTTACATCTTCAGCGTTGGCATCCGGGACTTGCGCGATCACTTCCTCACTCGCGGGATCGTAAACTGGAATACTTTTGGTGGATTTTGCATCCACAAACTTGCCATTGATAAAAAGCTTATAAGTGCGGACTTCTGTTTTAATACCACTTGGCATAACCGTCTCCTGATCAACCAATTGCTTACCGCAGCGGCTGAAGCCGCTATTGTGGCCTGGGTTTATCGCAGCGCTGAAGCGCTGCGCCACCTCAATCACACTCAACAATTACTTTCTACAACTACTTTCAACAAAACTTTCTACAACTACTTTCAGCAACTCTTTCAACAGACTTTCAACAACTCTTTCAATAAAACTTTCAATAACTACTTTCAACAATCACTTTCAGCAATTGCTTTTCAACAATACTTTCTGGCCGTGATGAAAACCATTTCCTTGAGCGTCTTTACCTCTTAGATTCGGCCTGCTGCCAACGTATTTTTTCTGCGTCCATAAACAAAAAAGAAAAATGCTGCCAGCCCGACGAAAAATATTGTCAGTCCAACCATCGTTATCTCGTAGCGCCACACTGACGTGATCTGCTTCGCCGGAGAAAACGCCAACACGATTCCTAGAATCGTTGTCACCAATCCGCTGCCGCCAGCCAGTAACAGCACAGTCTTGCTATAACGCCCTTTGCCGTCTGGCGCCCTAAAAGCAAATCTCAACAACGCCGCGAAAACGTAGACAAACGGCACTAGTTGCAGCACCACCGCAAGCGACAGCATGGTCTGAAACGCTTCCTGCACTCCTCCGGAAGCGGCGAAATTAATAATCACCAACAACAGAGAAACGATTGCCTGCACAATCAGCGCCGCATACGGCGTTGCATATCGCGGATGCACCTTCCCCAGCCACGACGGCATGTATGAATCCAACCCCGCCACGAACGGAATGCGCGCCGAGCCTCCCATCCAAGCGGACCCGATACCGGCAATCGATAGACTCAGCATCAAGGCAAAGGGCGTAACAATCCAGCCTGCTTCGATCTTCCCTGCCATATGACTGACCGCTTGTACAATGCCCTGCAACACGCTGATGTCGTTTTTCCCCACCGCCACTAACAAGGTCAGCGTGGTGCCAATGTAGAGCAAGCCTGAGAGCAAGCCTCCCCAGGCCACCGCACCGGGCAGAGTTCGCTGGGGCTCGCGGATCTCGTCGCCCATCACCGACGCCAACTCCAGACCAACGAGCCCGAAACAAATAACCCCGAAAGAATTCAACACAAATCTTGGATTCGCCGGGATGCGAAAATCTGCAGCTGTTACCGTGGTTCCAAAACGTGTCCAGATAATTGCACCCAGTCCGATCAGGACGGCGGCAGCGATGCCGGTGCCGATGGCTCCGAGATTATTCAACCACTTCCCCACACCCAGTCCGACAATGTTAAGGACTGTCAGCAGCGCGAGTAACGACACCGAAGCGCCCAACGCGAATCCTTTGTTATCGGCCAACGACGCGTGCCCGGGACCCAGCGCGAATACCGACACGCCGACGAAGTAGAGCATCACGGTCGGCACGTACAGCATGTTGTTCGTCCAATAACACCATCCGGAAAGGAAACCGTGAAAGTCCCCGAAAACTTCCTTCGCCCAAAGATATACGCCGCCTTCTCCCGGATAGCGATGAGCTAATTCGATGACCGCGATTCCCTGGGGCCAGAAGAATAATGCCAGCGAGATGATCCATAACCAGACTGTGACCCCACCATTGGATGCGATGGATGGGACCACATTCAAATTGAAGACTGCGACCACGAACAGCAGAACTAAATCCCGGCGTCCAAGCACCCGCTTCAGGTGGGGCGCTCCAACGTGATGCTTGATCGCTTGCGGGCCCTGCTCCTCGGCAATTGTCATGAATCTCGATTGATCGCAAGGAACAGCAGCCCGCTGGGGAGACCGCGCTGCGCCTCGTTCTAGTGAACGGCCGCTCCTACCGGCTCGGTTCGTTCCTGCTGCGCTTTGGCGATGGCCGGAGCAACATCCTCGAATGCGGACAGATGCTTATCAATGTCGGCTTCGGTGTGCTGCACGGAAATCGTCCACTGCTCATCCCACCAGTAGGGCTGAGCCATCACTCCGCGATTCACCATCCCGAACCAGTACAGACGCCAGAGGTCCACGTCAACAGCTTCCCAGTCGCGGTAGTTGCGAATCTCTTTGGGATACAGCATCAAAGCCCCGTTCGCGCCCGCGCTGGCAATGTAACCCTGAATCCCGGATTTCGCCACGATCTTGCGATAACCTTCGGTGAGCTTCTTGCTCAATTTGTCGACGTGAGTGTAATTCTCGCGTGTAAGGACCGAGGCGAACGTCGCCAGTCCAGCAGCCATCGAGACCGGATTAGTGTTGTAAGTTCCTCCGTGAAACACCTTGTGCTGCGAGATCAAATCCATCACCGATTTATGAGTTCCGAACGCCGCCAGAGGCAAGCCGCCACCGATGGATTTCGCCAGACAAATCATGTCGGGATGCACGCCGAAATATTCGGACGCGCCTCCCCAACTCAGTTTTGCTCCAGTTTTCACTTCGTCAAAAATGAGCAGTGCGCCATTTTTGGTGGCGATGTCGCGCAGTCCTTTTAAGAATCCAGGCTCCGGCATACAGAGCCCAACATTCATCAGGATGGGCTCGAGGATAATCGCCGAAATCTTTCCTGGATTTTGCTTGAACCGGTTCTCGACGCTAGCAAGATCGTTAAATGTAGCAATGGTGACATTCGCAAGGCTGGCTTTGGGAACTCCGAGGCCGCCGGTAACGGAAGTTGGAGCATTGATATCGCCATAATCCGGCGCGTGCGGCTTGACGCTGACGAGCGCTGCGTCATGCAGACCGTGGTAGGCGCCTTCAAACTTCAGGATCATGTCGCGTCCGGTGGCGGCGCGCGCAAGCCGGATGGCATGCATCGTGACTTCCGTGCCGCTGTTGCCGAAACGAACCATTTCTACGGGGAATCGCTCACACAACACTTCAGCCAGTTCCCATTCCATGTCGTGCGGCATCCCAAACATGGTGCCGGTGGTTAGGCGCTTTTCGACTGCTTTCATGACCGCAGGATGACAGTGTCCCGCCATAAGCGCCCCGAAACATAGATTGTGATCAATGTAGTCGTTGCCATCGAGGTCGCGGAAATGCGATCCGCTTCCCTCTTTTACGAAAATTGGATAAGGGTCGTAGGCGCGATAGTTACTGGCAACTCCGAGCGGAATCCGCTTCAGATTCTTTTTGTGCGCCTCGGCAGATTTCGGCGTACGGCGTTCAAAGGTTGAAATTTCTTTTTGTAAATCGGGGTACATCGTGGTCTCCAGAAAAATCTCAAGCCGGCACTCGTTGCGAGGCAAGCCATTAGAATACGGGCGGCCGGAACCGCCCGGGCATACGCTAGAACGCAAACTTCAAAGCAAATTGTACATTGCGAGGATCACGGACGCGCTTGATGCGTCCGAAATCCGTCCCATCGCTGATGTTGCCATCCGGATTCAGAAATTGCGTGTGATTAAAGATGTTGAAGAATTCGGCGCGGAACTCGAAGTGTTTACTCTCTCCAACCGGAATCAGCTTTTGCACCGAGAAGTCGAAATTTGATATTCCCGGACCGCAGCAAATCGTTCTGGGAGCGTTGCCAAGTAATTGCAATGGCGTTGACGAAGCTGATTGAGTGGGAAGAGTGAAAGAATTGGGATCGAAGTAATATCCGCCATTCTTCCTCGGATCGAACGTATGGAAAGGCGCAACCAGGTCAGGTTTTCCCGGAAGCTCGAAATCGAAACTGTTTTCGAGCTCCGAGTCATTGCTCGATTGAATTCGAATTGGGAAGCCGCTCTGGAAGCTGGTAATGCCAGAGACGCCCCATCCGTTAAGAACCTTGCCCTTAGCCCCTTCATACTGAGGTATTGGCAGCTGCCAAAGGTAGCTCACGACCAGGCGGTGCCGTGCGTCGAATAACGAAAGAGCGCGGTTGCAGCGGTCGCAGAGCGGCTTCAGAATGTTTTCAAAACTCGATGCATTGTCGATTGACTTGCTGAATGTGTAAGCAAGCTCGAATTGCAATCCGTGGGTAAACCGCTTTTCAAGTGAAGCTTGCAACGAGTTATAGTTGGAATTCGCGATTGTGTCCTGGGCGAAGATGCTGGAAAACACTGGGACACCGTCTAACGGACAGCCGGTTCCGGTATAGGGATCGCAGCTCGGGGACGAGTAACGTCGCAAGCCGACCAGATTGATTCCGTTGGGAGCCACCGAAGCGATCGGAGTACCTGCCGGAATAACGGTCGGGCCGTTCGGACCATAAGGGATATGCAATCCCCCAGCGGGCGCGACTGTGGGGACTATTGAACCGTTAACTGTCTCGGTGGTCGGAATGGTGTAAGCACTGTCCGCAAAAAATGGACCGCAGGCCAGATTCGGATCTCCAAAGGAATCCGACATATTCTGCAGATCGATGCAAGTTTGCGCGTTGCCGTAATTCAAGTCCTTCGTAGCCAGCAAGCGATGCCCTTGCGAGCCAACGTAGCCCACGGAAAGCACCATGTCTTTGCCAATCTCACGCTGAATTCCAAAGTTGTATTGTGCCGTGTATTGGGAGCGAAGGTGCGGTTCTAATTCTCCGAAAAGCAGAATCGGGCGGAACGACGACCAGTCAATCGGTTGACCATGCGGGGGATCCAGAATGCCGTTGAACGGGTTGGGACTTATGGTTAAGTTGCCGGTGCCTCCGCTTTGGCTCACGAAGGGCGTATTGAAGAGTCCGCCGGAAATAAGTGAACTTCCTCCGAAAGGAGGCTCGCCCTGGAACTGCTCCAGCACGAGCTGTTCAATCGGGTTATAGAAGAGTCCAAAACCTCCCCGGATGGTGGTCTTCCCGTTGTTAAGCGGGTCCCACGCCAAACCGATTCGCGGAGCAAAGGCCTTGTAATAGCTTGAGGTCAGACCCTTAGGAACTCCTTTATCGCCCGGGACCACGAGACCCAATGGGAATACGGCTGCGGCAGAGCCGCCTGGATTGCAATTCGTATCCGGGTAACCGAGAGAGGCCTGGCTGGCCGCGCTCAGCTGACAAGGATAAGTGGTCGTCGCCTGGCCTGGACGAAAGGTTTGATACCGCTTTCCGGCGTCATAAATTGGCTCGTTGAACTCCCACCGCAACCCGTAGTTCAAAGTCAAATTCGGCTTTAACTTCCAACTGTCCTGGGCAAATAGGTAGATGGAATTTCCACGAATGTCTTCCGTTTGGGCCGAACCTTGCAAATAAGAGTCTGGAAGACCAAGCAGATAGTTGGGAAACAGATTTTGATTTCCGTTTGCATCCAACGCGATGGGATCGTTCAACCCACCGCCGAAGTAGCTGAAGTCTCCGTTCACGTCAAAGTACAAAGTCTGAAGGAAACGCTGATTTCTAAAGTCGACGCCAAACTTTGTCGTATGTTTTCCAATGATCTTAGTCAGACTGTTGCTGAATTGGTAAGTGTTGCCCTTCTGTGGCAACTCTCCCTCGAAGTTGTTGCCGATGGTGAAACCGCCCGAAATGCCGATGAACGGGACACCCTCGCGACTAGCGCCCAGATTCGGAGTGATACCTATTCTCGGATCGGTGGGAATCACGCCAGGGGTATCGCTGGTTCCGGTGAAACAAAAAGCCGCGGCAGCTCCCCCGCACGAGTCCGTGACCAGGTTTGTGCGCTGTGGATGAAGAAACGTTCCTTGCGCTTCGCGGAAGTAAGTAAACCTGGCCTCGTTCACGGTAGTCGGATTAATCGTCCAGGCGTGCGACAAGTTTATCTGCTGTGAACGGGTCGCATTATTGTTACCGAATCCGGGAAGAAGATTAGGCGTGGCTGCCTGAAATCTCGTAAACGGCTGCGCGTCACGGCCATCGTTTAGATAGTAGTAAAGGCTCAGATTCTGTCTGTCATTGATGCGGTGATCTAGCTTTAACGTGAACTGGTTTGCCCGCGAGCGGTCGTTCGGTACTGCGCGAAAGGTATTGTCGGTATTGCTGAGGTTTGTGCATGTTGGATCAGCATTCGGGCAGGGGACGAAACGCTGCAAAATAGCGGCGGCCGCTGGGTCGAAACAATTCGCGGGTATGACGTTGTTAGGGAACAGCGAATTATAAGAAGACCCTAGACTGGCTCCCACATTACAGCGCGCGTTCAATATATCGGCAAACGTCTGAGTTCCAATCAACGCAGACGGATCGAAGGGCGTGCCGGAAAAGTCGCCAGTACGCTGCGCTGCGGTCGGCACCACCACCGGATCAGAGGTGATCCCGTGAACCACCCTTCGTCCTTCATAAGACGCGAAAAAGAATGTCCGGTCTTTTTTTATTGGCCCGCCGAAGGTGCCGCCAAACTGATTCTGCTTATCATCCGGCTTACGGATATCAAGATACCCTTTTGCATTAAATGACTGGTTGCGCAAAAACTCATATACGCTACCGTGCCATTTGTTGGTCCCGGACTTTGTCACAACGTTAATTACAGCGCCCGAATTGCGTCCGTATTCGGCGTCGAAGGTGTTGGAGAGCACGCGAAACTCCGCAATGCTATCGGGCGTCGGTTGAATCGCGGGCGAGTTTACAAACAGGTCGTTACCGTCGCCACCGTTCACATTGAAGTTGTTCGAACGTCCGCGTCCGCCATTCACCGAGACCGCGCCCGCCTGATTGCTGCCATAAAAAAGATCGGAACCGCCGACGCCTTGCACCCCGGGTTGAAGCTGAAGCAACTGGTAAGTATCCCGCGAGTTGAGCGGCAACGTGGATACCTGGCGCTCATTCATGGTCGCGCCCAACTGGGTGCTGGTGGTATCCACGAGCGGAGCCTCTGAAGTTACTTCGACTGTTTCCTGCGTGCCGCCAACCTGGAGAGTGGAATTCAACGTCACCACGGCGTTTAGCTCGACCGTGACCGCCTTTTGCAGGTTTTTCTTGAAGCCTGCCTGCTCGTACTGCACCTGATATTCACCCGGCACGACCTCCACAAAGTTGTAATCGCCGCTGGTGTTGGTGGTGGTCTCGCTTGTCACTCCAGTAGCGGTATTCGTCAGAATGACTTTCACTCCTGACAACACGGCGCCTGTGGGGTCGGCAACGCGGCCAACAATTCGTCCGCCAGTACTCTGTGCCGGCAAAACACCGGAAGCCGCCAGCACCACGAGCAAGATGGCGAGTGATCGAAGCTGCAAATGTGCTTTCAGAAATTTCATTGTGCCTCCAGAGACCGGGGAGAGTTTTTGCTGACCGTGCTACACGCGAAGCAACCTCTTGCGCGCACCACAAACCTTGCTATAATCGCGCAAGGTTAGTAGGCTTCGAGCCGCACTGTCAAGTAAAAAATAGTTTTGCCGCCAATCAGCAAACCGGCATGAAACTTTTCGATGCAGCGCATGAAAAATTCACCCTCCAAACCTTACTTGAAAATCGGAGACGTGGCCCGTCTGGTGGGAGTTTCCCCATCGGTGATCCGTTCCTGGGAGAGTCTGGGACTGGCGCGTCCCCAGCGCACTGAAAGCAAGTACCGCCTGTATGACGCGGAAGACATAAAAATGCTGAAGCGCGCCCGCTTTTTGCGAAAGGTCCGTGGACTCAACGCTCCCGCGATTATTCAAATGCTTCGACGGGAAGGAAAAGTCCGGCCTTCCTCCGAGGGGGTTTCCAGTGCGGTTGGAACCAGGTTGCGGCAGCTTCGTATGCGGCGAAAGCTATCCCTGGCTCAGGTCGCGAAGGCAGTCGGAATCTCACTCGGATTTCTGAGCGCGCTCGAGCGCTCGCACATGAGCGCGTCTGTCAGTACCCTGCGCAAGCTCGCGCGCTTCTACAAGACCAACATTCTGGATTTTTACGATTCGGCGGAATCGAATCACCTGGTTCGTCCCGATGGACGGAAAGTTTTGGAAGCCGGTCCGGGCGTTCGAATGGAATTGCTGGCATGGGGGAATGCCGTGATGGAACCGCATTTATTTTGCATCGCTTCGGGCGCCGGCAGCGGCGAGTCTTACACCCACGAAGGAGAAGAATTCCTCTATATTTTGCGGGGAGAACTACAAATATCTCTACAGGAACAGGAATACCGTCTAAAGGCTGGCGACAGCTTCTATTTCGAGAGTGCGACACCGCACAATTGGAAAAATCCCGGACGCTCAGAAACTCTGGTGCTCTGGGTGAACACGCCGCCGACATTTTAGTAGCAGCGAGCACGTTATCCCTATGCCGAATCTTCGTAGCACCACTCATCGCCGATTCATCTCGTTCTTGTTTGTACTGAGTCCGCTGCTCTTCGCGAGTTTCCTTTCGGCGCAGGCCAAGCCGTCAGCCGACACTGTAATCATGAATGCGCGCGTCTACACGGTGAATACTTCCCAGCCCTGGGCCGCAGCGGTCGCAATTGGCGGCGACAGAATTCTCGCGGTCGGCACCGACAAAGAAATCGCACCTTATCGCGGACCGTCAACGAGGGTCATTGACGGTCGAGGACAGTTGGTTCTGCCAGGTTTCACCGACTGTCACATTCACTTCATGGACGGCTCGCTCGGCCTCACGCAGGTCGATCTTAATGACAGCAAATCTGTGGCGGAGATCCAGAAGCGCGTGAAGGACTACGCAACCGCTAATCCTGACAAAAAATGGATTCTAGGCATGGGGTGGACGTATCCCACTTTCGGCCCGTCCGCTCTGCCCGACAAGAAGTTCCTGGATGAAGTGGTGCCCGACCGCCCTGTATATCTTCAGGCCTTCGACGGGCACAGCTCGTGGGCCAATAGCACGGCGCTTGCACTGGCAGGAATCACCAGGGAAACTCCGGATCCTCCCAATGGGACAATTGTCCGCGATCAAAAGGGCGAAGCCACCGGCGCTTTGAAAGAAGTTGCCGGCGATCTTGTGGCCAAATTTGCGCCCAAGCCGACGCACGACGAGCGCCTGACAGCCCTACGTCTGGGCATGCATGAGGCCAACAAGGTTGGGTTGGTGCGGGTTCATAGCGCCGGCCAGGATTTCGAATGGCTCGACCTGTACAACGAATTGCGTCAGCAACAACAGCTATCCCTCCGCTTCTATGTCGCGTATTTCCTCGATCCGCCCGAGCTCACTCCGGACGCCATCGAGAAGATCGAACGGGCACGCCACACATACAGTGATGATTGGATTTCCGGAGGCGTGGTAAAAACCATGCTCGACGGCGTAGTGGAAGCGCATACCGCTGCGATGCTCGAGCCTTACAGCGACGATCCAAAGCAGACAGGGAAATTGTTTTGGGATGCGGCGAAATATCAACAAGCAATCACTGAACTCGACCGCCGCGGCCTTCAGATTTTCACGCACGCCATTGGAGACAAGGCGGTCAGGTTGGCCCTCGACGCTTATCAGCAAGCGCAGGAAAAAAACCACACGCGCGATTTGCGTCCGCGAATCGAACATATCGAAACCATCAGCGCGCAGGATATCCCGCGCTTTGGCAAACAAGGAGTAATTGCCAGCTTCCAACCGCTGCATGCCTACCCGGATGATGACACCGTAGGAATCTGGGCGAGAAATGTTGGTGAGGAGAGAGCGAAACGCGCATGGGTCTGGCACAGCATTGAGACCACCGGAGGCGTTCTCGCTTTTGGCAGCGACTGGCCTGTGGTTACTCTGAACCCCTGGTACGGATTGCAAAATGCCGTGACCAGAAAAACGCGCGAGGGCAAACCCGAAGGCGGATTTGTTCCGCAAGAACGGGTCAGCCTTGAAGACGCAATCAAGGCTTACACGCTGGGCGCGGCGTTTGCCGGGCATCGTGAAAAGACGGAAGGCTCCATCCAGCCGGGCAAACTTGCCGACATCATTATTCTCTCCCAAGACGTCTTCACAATTAAGCCCGAGCAAATCTCTCGCATCGAGGTGACGCTGACCATGATCGGCGGAAAAGTCGCCTATCAATCCCCCGCGTCGGGCGCAATCCAAAAGTCAGCAGCGGAGAAAAAATAGTGATCAAGCGACATTTTTCCCCTCGATCTTCTTGTTTGTTGCTCGTCGGCGCAGCTCTAATTTTCTTCGCCTCCTGCGGCAAGAAGACGCCGACGCTTAACCTGCTGGTCTGGGAAGGTTACGCCGACCCTTCTTTTGTCCGCAGCTTCGAAGAGCAGTATCACTGCAAAGTTTCCGCTTCCTATATGGGATCGAGCGACGAACTGGTGGCGAAACTGCGTGGCGGCAGCGCGGGAACTTACGATGTCGTTTCTCCGTCTAGCGATGTTGCCACGATGCTTGCCTCCGCTGGGTTGGCTTTTCCGCTTGATCTCGCAAAAATTCCAAGTTACCCGCAACTCTCTCCGCAACTTACTTCCCTGCCGCTGGTGAAGGTGAACGGACAAACTTACGGCGTCCCCTTCATGTGGGGACCCGATCCTCTGCTCTATGACACATCAACATTTTCGACTCCTCCGAAGAGTTGGAATGTTCTTTGGGATGCAAAGTATCGCGGCAAGATCTCAGTGTGGGATGACCTCTCGACTGTCTACATGGCCGCGCAGGTTCTTGGTTACGACAAGCCGGATGCCAGCAAGCTTTACGATCTGAGCGACGAACAGTTGGATGCAGTCAAGAAAAAGCTGCTGGAGTTGAAGCCGAATATTCGCAAGATGTGGTCCACGGGCGGCGAGCTTACGAATCTTTTTCAGAACCACGAGATCGTTGCCGCCATGGGCTGGCCGCTTATGACCAACCAGTTGCGCAAGATCAATTTTCCAGTGGGAGAAACGATTCCACAAGAAAACACTACCGGTTGGATTGACCATCTCATGATCACCGCAGGCAGTGACAATAAAGACCTCGCATATCAATTTCTGGAATACATGATCAAAGCTCAAACCCAGAAGAAGGTAACCGACATCACGGGATATACGCCGGCAAATCCGCAGGCCGCGCAGTTCATGACACCTGCGGAGGTTTCAAGTCTCCATCTGGATAACGTGGACGCTTACCAAAAGCGCATTTACTTCTGGCAGAACGTTCCGCGTCGCGCTAAGTACAATGAGATTTGGAACGAAGTAAAAGCTTCTCAATAGCTATCGCGCCAAATACTCGGTTGTGTCCCAACCATGAACGTTGCCAACGACAGTCAATCTGAGACCCAACTCACAATGACTCCTACGCCCGAGAATCCTCCGGGTACGCAGTTGCTCGTCATCCGCAAGATTGCGAAATCGTTTGGGAAGAAGCCCGTCCTTCGCGACGTCTCGTTATCTGTAGCGGAAGGCGAATTTCTCACTATCCTCGGAGAGAGCGGATCGGGCAAGACTACCCTTCTTCGAATCATCGCTGGTTTCGAGAATGCCGATTCAGGCGAGATTTTGATGGCGAGTGAAAATCTGCTGCGCCTTCCTCCCTACAAGCGCCGTGTCAATACCGTTTTTCAGCAGTACGCCCTCTTCCCTCACCTGTCCGTTTCCGAAAATGTTGGATATGGATTGCGCGTGGCCAAGCTATCCAAGGCAGAGATTCGCGCCCGAGTGGACGAAGCATTGGCGATGGTGAAGATGAGCGCATATGCGAACGCGAAGCCATCGAAAATCAGCGGTGGTCAGCAACAACGCGTCGCACTTGCAAGAGCGCTAGTGAATCGTCCGCGACTACTACTGCTCGATGAACCCCTCTCTGCACTGGACGCGAGTCTGCGCCGCGATATGCAGCAAGAATTGAAATCATTGCAGCGCGAGATCGGAATATCTTTCGTGTTCGTTACTCATGACCAGGAAGAAGCCATGGTCATATCCGATCGAATTGCTCTCTTGCGACAGGGTGAGTTAGAGCAGATTGCCTCGCCGAGGGAAATTTATAACCGCCCCGCAACTTCGTACACTGCACAGTTCATCGGACACACGAATCTGCTGCGTGCCGAAGTAAAGGACAGGCTCGCCCGTTGCGGATCTCTGTCGTGGCCCGTGAACCTTGCCGATGGTCCCGCCGTATTTTCTGTGCGTCCCGAGAATATTCGTGAAGGGACCGCCGCGCGTGCTGACGCCATTTCTTTTCGCGGCACCGTTCTCAACCAGGCATTTCACGGAGCGACTGACTTGCTTTGCGTGCAAGCTAAAGACGGTCTCATCTTTGTTATAAGGCTCGCCAGCAGCAAAGGCATCGCTTCCGAGGCCAGCTTCGAATTCTCCACCAGCGACGCCATACCAGTTCGAGATTCCGCCCAGGCGAACGATGAGCGGGGGAGTTAATGTTTTCCCGCGCCTACCGAGTTGCCGTCACGCTTCCGCCGCTCATCTGGGTCATTGCGTTTCTGCTGCTCCCCTACGCTTTGCTGCTGTGTTACAGCTTTTGGTCAGTTTCTCCTCAGCAGGAGATCGTTCATGCCTGGACGCTGGAAAACTACCGTCAATTATTTCGGGTCAACGTTTATTTACAAACACTCTTTCGCTCGATGTGGATCGCTGCCCGGGTCATGACGTTTTCTCTTTTACTAGGCTATCCCCTCGCGTACTTTCTTTCCTTCCATGCCGGACGCAGGAAAGACTTCCTCTACCAACTAGTCATTATTCCTCTATGGGTCAGCTATCTGGTTCGCGCCTATGCGTGGAAAACAATTCTGGGAAGTGATGGAGTTCTGAATACTCTTTTGCAATATGTGCATCTCACCCGGCATCCGGCGGAGTTTCTGCTGTATAGCCCGTTCGCCGTCGTCCTTACACTGACGCACATCTACACTCCGTTCGCAATTCTGCCGATATTCGCCTCACTGGAACACATTCCGCGCAACCTGATCGAAGCTTCCCACGATCTTGGCGCTTCGACGTGGCACACTTTCTGCAAGATCATTCTCCCTCTCTCTCTCCCCGGAGTTCTCGCAGGAGCTACGTTCGCTTTCGTACTGAGCCTGGGAGATTTTCTCGCGCCGCTTTTACTAGGCGGACCAAGTGGCATCATGATCTCGAACATCGTCGTCAGCCTTTTCGGCGCGGCCTATAACTGGCCGCTGGGAGCTGCGATTTCACTTTGCATGCTCATACTCATTCTCGGACTTCTCTTCCTCTCGGAGAGCCTCGAGAAAAAGTGGGCTTACCGATGAGCGCGCGACCAGACCGAACAGGCTACGCTTCGCATCCCCCACGCCTACTCCAGGCATACGCAGTCTCGGTTTTTGGATTTCTGTATCTGCCCATCATCGCGCTCGTCGTCTACTCATTCAACGGCGCCGGCGTCGGAGGATTTCCTCCCCGCAATCTCACGTTCGACTGGTATCGCATGCTCTTCGCAGACGGCGCAATTTGGACTTCGGTGGTAAACAGTCTGATCGTCGCATTTGCAGCAATTGCAATTTCTTTAACTCTCGGGATCCCCGCCGCCTTGGCTCTCGATCGCGCGAACTTTCCGGGCAAGGCGCTCTTCCGCCGGCTAGTCCTGCTGCCGCTGATCTTGCCCGGCATCATCACGGGTCTGTCTTTGCTAATGTTGTTTCGTCAGGCGGGCGCAAAGCTTGGCCTGCTCACCATTATTCTGGGACACGGGACGGCGCTGATTTCCGTAGCAACCACCGAAGTATTCGCCGGACTGCAAAAACTTGATCGCGCTCAGGAAGAAGCTTCTCTCGATTTGGGAGCGAATTACTGGCAGACGTTCTGGCGCGTCACTCTTCCGAATTTGCGGCTTTCGATCATTGGCGCTGCGCTTTTGATCTTCACGCTCTCGATGGACGAGATCGCGGTCAGTTTCTTTCTCATCGGACGCGACAATACTCTCCCGCTGGAAATCTGGGGACGGCTGCGGCGGGGCATCACTCCCGAAATCAACGCGATATCCACCATCATTTTCTTTTTTTCGCTGCTGCTGATTCTTATCTGGTACCGGCTTCGGGTTGGAGCGGAGGCTCGAACCGAACTCGCCGCCGAACCGGCGTCGCCCCCATAAACACCCGGTCCGACCGCCATTTCTTCCTATTCACCGCCCATTCATACCGAGAGCTCCGCTGGTCATAGTAAAGTAATAGCAGGGCAAAGTATCAGCAGGACATAGAAGCAGCCGTCTCGTCTTATCGCGAATTCCACATTCGCCAGATGTCACCAGCACCAGGAAGGAAATTTCACTTTGAGTTCAGGCATTCGCAATATTGCAATTATCGCGCACGTTGATCACGGCAAGACCACACTCGTGGACGCCATGCTCCGCCAGAGCGGCACTTTTCGCAGCAACGAACATCTCATCGAGCGCGTGATGGATTCCAACGAGCTCGAGCGCGAGCGCGGAATCACAATTCTCGCTAAAAACACGGCGGTATTTCATGAGGGCGCGAAAATCAACATCGTGGATACGCCCGGCCACAGCGATTTTGGTGGTGAAGTCGAACGCGCATTGAAGATGGTGGACGGCGTCATGTTGCTGGTGGATGCCAGCGAAGGTCCGCTGCCTCAGACGCGCTACGTTCTCGGCAAAGCCCTGGAAGGTAAACTGCCGCCCATTGTCGTGATCAACAAGATTGACCGCTCAGACGCGCGTCCGCAGGAAGTGCTCAACGAGATCTACGATCTGTTTATTGACCTCGACGCCGCGGAAGACCAGCTTGATTTTCCTGTCCTATACACCAATGCCAAGGCTGGCACTGCCTCGACCGACATGAAGGGCGGAGGCACAGACCTCGAACCGCTTTTTCAGGCGATTCTGAATACCATTCCGCAACCGGAGGGCGATGCCACCGGCCCGCTGCAAATTCTCGTTGCCAATCTCGACTATAGCGACTATCTCGGACGCCTCGCCATTGCCCGCGTTTTCAACGGCACCATGAAGACTGGCGAAGATGTTGCTATCGCTAAGCTCGATGGCACTCTCCACAAAACGAAAATTACCAAGCTGTTCTCTTTTTCTGGATTGAAGAGAACCGACATCACCGAGACCACGCTGGGCGACATCATCGCCGTGGCCGGAGTCGAGGGCATCACCATCGGCGAGACCATTACCGATGCCATCAATCCCGCACCCCTGCCTCCGATCACGATTGATGAGCCAACAATTGCCATGCAATTCACGGTGAACAATTCTCCGTTTGCCGGACGCGAGGGCACTTACGTTACCTCAAGAAATCTGCGTGATCGTCTGCAAAAAGAATTGCTGACCAATGTCTCCTTGCGAGTGGAAGACACCGGAGCCACCGACGTGTTCGTAGTCATGGGGCGAGGCGAGCTGCAACTTTCCATCCTCATTGAAATGATGCGCCGTGAAGGTTACGAGTTGATGGTGGGCAAGCCCGAGATCGTCACCAAGCGTGTTGACGGAAAATTGATGGAACCGATCGAGCTTCTGACGGTAGACGTACCCGAGGAATTCGTCGGCGTCGTGATGGAGCAACTCGGCACCCGGAAAGCCGAAGTCGCCAACATGCACAATCACGGTTATGGACGCGTGCGCATCGAGTTCCGCGTCGGCAGCCGCGGACTGATTGGTCTGCGCGGACAATTGCTCACCGACACTCGCGGCACTATCGTGATGAATTCCCTCTTCGATGGATACACCGAGTGGCAGGGCGAAATTCCCCATCGCCTCACGGGAGCGCTGGTTTCCGATCGCGATGGCGTAACCACTCCCTATGCGCTTTACAACCTTCAGGAGCGCGGCGAACTTTTCGTCGGGCCCACCATTGACGTATACGAAGGAATGATCGTCGGCGAGAACGCCAAAGACAATGACCTCGACGTAAATGTAGTGCGAGAGAAAAAGCTCACCAACATGCGGTCTTCCACCGCTGACATTGCCGTCCGCCTGGTGCCTTATCGCCAGTTAAATCTAGAACAGGCCATCGAATTCATCGCGGACGACGAGTTTGTCGAAGTCACTCCGAAATCTCTGCGCCTTCGCAAGAAGGTGCTGCAAGCCAACCAGCGCAAGAAAGGCACTCTGGCTACGGCCGAGGCGCGTTAGCTGTAGAGACGGCCCCTGCCGGGGCCGGCAGGTTGGGCGAACACAAAGCGCAACTTCCAGGGCGTGGTCCGGATTCTGTCGCGCGAAACATTACCTGCTATACTTCGTCCGCATTTGACTTTTCGCCAGCTCCGGCCCTTCAGCGCGGCCAACCAGCCACTGCTTCTTCGCCGAAGTCAGCAATTTCAGATAGCCCACTTCGAGGCCATCGCGTGAAGAATATTTTTGTTGGCAACCTGGATTTCAATACTTCTGAAGACGAATTGCGTCAACTCTTCGCCACCCACGGACAAGTGGATCGCGTCAGCATCATGACCGATCGCGACACCGGACGCTCCCGCGGCTTCGGCTTCGTAGAAATGACGAACGCCGACGAAGGTGAAAAAGCCATCGCCGCACTCAACGGCACCCAGATTGGCGGACGCACGCTGAACGTAAACGAAGCGCGTCCGAAAGTAGAACGCGGAGGCGGTGGTGGACGTGATCGCGGCGACAAAGGTGGAGATCGCGGAGGCCGAGGCGGTGGAGGCGGCGGCCGAGGCCGCTACTAATTTAAGAAACGTCAAGCTGAGCAGACTTTAATTCCCTGGCATGCTGAGCGGAAGCACCTCTTCGGAACGAAGAGGCGCGAGAGTCGAAGCATCCCTATCACCTGTCGTGACCTGTGGGGCATAGGGATCCCTCGCAACGCTCGGGATGACAGAGCGACCGATCCAAACTCTCGACGCACAATTGATGACGCAAAGTTCTGCCTGTACACTGGATGACGTCGTCAAACAGCGCGCCCGTAGCTCAGATGGATAGAGCGGCAGCCTCCGGAGCTGTAGGTCGGGAGTTCGAATCTCTCCGGGCGCACCATTTCCTTACTCTTTAATTACCCCCGGACAGCCATGCGGTCACGGCGCCACACAGACTGCTTACACTTTGTCTTTGCTGACGGGCATGACTGCTGTTGGAATTGCCGAACGGAATCCCGATCTGTAATTCCAAATCGAATACGTTTTCCGGGGCCACCGTCCGGCGGCTGTCGATGAGCGTTCATGGACGCTAAAATTACCATCGAACCCGTATCGGTTCAAACCAATTCTGCGCCGTCAGGCGTGGCGTAATCGGGAGCGGTTCGCGTCTATACTCGAAGCGAAATTATTTTTGCTTGCTGGATC
>JBDUDA010000069.1:0-12629 GCA_040003205.1 Acidobacteriaceae bacterium
ATCAGATAGATTTCCCAGCGGCTTATATGCTCCAGCAACCCACCCTTGCAAAAACGCAAGGATGGGGCACCCTCATCGGCGATTTTGCCATCAGTGCACGAACAGATAGAATCCTGACCATGATTCCGAAAGATTTGCTCGACATTTTAGTCTGCCCGGCGTGCAAGAAACCTATGCAATTGAAGGACGACGGAACGAGCCTGAAATGTGCCGCCTGCCGCCGTGTTTACCCCGTGCGCGACAACATCCCAATTTTGTTGATTGACGAGGCCAAAGTGGAGCCGTAGTGACCGGGCGGTCCCCTCCTGCGTGGGGTGTCCCAAAACGACACAAAGTGTCATCGCGAGATGAGATACCGGAAAAGCGGGGCCCATCGGCCGCTGAACCTAGTCCGTAACCTCCGCCCGCAACTTCCTATTTCATGAAGGGTTTGAGAATCCAGTTGAGGTTCTTTTGCGTATCTACAATAGGCCCAAACTGCGGCACTAAAATTGCATGCAACGTTGGTGACGCTCGATGAGTCTAATGGGTAAGCAGTTGTGAAGTTCGGAGGTGAGACGTTATGAAAGAGACATTTTCCGTTACCGAACTGTCGGCTCTACGCAATGACTTGCTGCAAGGGGGCCTGATTGACTCCCGCGAGGCCGCCGAGCTGGTCCAGGTGTTTCTAACGGGCAGAGGATATGGGGTTTCTCCCCAGGCGGCAATGGATGCCGTAGGCCGGGTTGAAATGGCCGGCTGCGCACTGCCAGTCCTGCAACATGAGTTGGAGAATCTCGCACTCGTTATGTAATTGGTATTCGCGCGTGCGGTGACACGAGCGAACTTACCTAGGTTTAAGGGGTTTGATTTAGAGATATCTGCGGGGACCTCGTAACCGAGCTGCTCCCCGAAGGTGGTAAAGAAGAGAATGAGCCGGGCCAACCAGCCCGGCGTTCTTTTTTAGGGCAGCTGAGATAGAAATGTAGCGCTGCGACCTACTCGTAGCGCAGGCTTTCGACTGGATCCAGTCTCGAGGCACGTGTCGCCGGGACCGTCCCAAATAAAATTCCCACCAAAGATGAAACTACAATCGCCACGATCGCAGAAAGTCCCGAGATTGGAATGCGATATTCGGTCAGGAATCTCACTGAGTAGGGGATAGCCAACCCGATCACCACTCCGATCAATCCTCCCCCCACGGAAATCAAAACGGCTTCTGAAAGGAATTGAAAACGAATCTCACGATTCGTGGCGCCCAACGCTTTGCGAATTCCGATCTCGCGTATGCGAGCGCTCACCGTCGCCAGCATGATGTTCATGATTCCGATCCCGCTCACCAGCAAAACAATGGTCGCAACGGCCAGCAAAACAACAGTCAAAGCATTCGCAGTCTTTTCGGCAACCGCCACCAGTTCCGTCAAATTCGTAATGTTGTAGACGGACTCCGCGCGGTGCCGCGACTGAATTACGCGTTTTATCTGATCGGTCGCGGAAGAAACCATTGAGGAATCCGCGACTGAGAAATAAATCTGCTTTACCGTCGGAGTGTCGCTGAAATAACGCGCAACGGTGTAGGGGATCGTCATGGTGTTGTCGGTGACTTCCGACTGACCGAAAGTATTTACGCGTTCGCGGAAGGTCCCAATGATGGTGAAGGGAAGCCCGTTGAGCTTGATGACTTTGCCAACAGCGCCTTCGGAAGACCCATAGATCGCTTCCGCCATCTTTTGCGTGACGACTCCGACTTTGTTGTGGGCCTGCTCATCCTCGGCGTCGAAAAACCTGCCGGAGACCACCACCAGGTTTCGGACGATTAAATATTCCGGATATACGCCCAGAATCTGTATGTCGCGCTCCTGGCCATTTCCAATCGGAATGCGTTCCCCCAAAGGGATGACGGGGGATGCAGCGACAATGCCGGGAACGGCCTGCTGGGCGGCTTTCATGTCGTCAACGGTAAGCGGGTCGGGAGCGGAGTTGGTAATGCTCTGTCCGCCACTCTGATATTCGGCATAGATCAGATTGGCGCCGATTGACTGAATCTGATTCAACACGTACTGCTTCCCCGTCATCCCGATGGTGACAACCAGAATCAACGACGCCGTACCGATGACCATGCCCAGTCCAGTGAGCATGAACCGCACCTTGTTGCTGCGAAAACTGTCAAAGGCGAAGGCAACGATTTCGCTGAACACCACCGTGGGTGGACGCTGCGCCGGAGCTGTGGTGGTAGTCGCCATGGAGATTAGATGCTACGTGTTGCTTGCCGGAGTCGCAATGGCGACCACCAACCGGTTGGGGATGTGATGGAGACAATTAGCATCCGTGACAGAAAAAGTAGAGCCGCAAGATGGACGGCTGATGCGATCCAAGATTCGGGCGAAAGCTTTTTGTGAGGAAGATTTTTTACGTGTACATCACTTTGCGGTCGCCTTTGACGATTCGTCCTATCGTGAAGGCCTTCTCTCCTGCGCGTTCGATCACCGTTTGAGCTTTTTTAAATTTTTTGGCGGGGACTACCAGCAGCATTCCTAATCCCATGTTGAAAGTGCGAAGCATCTCTTCGCGCGGGACGTTTCCAAGCTGTTGCAGATGTTCAAAAATGGGCAACACCGGCCACGAGCCAATGTCGATAACTGCTGCGACTCCGCGGGGCAGGACGCGCGGCAGATTCTCGGTAATGCCTCCGCCGGTGACGTGTGCCATCGCCGAAACGCATTCGCCTTCCACCAGGCGCTTGATGGCCGGCCAATAGCTCTTGTGGGTTTTCATCAGCTCGTTGCCGACTTTGCCCTTAAGCTCGTTAACGTAAGACTCGGGAGTATAGTGGGCCACCTCAAACAGCAGCTTTCGCGCCAGCGAATAACCGTTGGTGTGAAGTCCGTTCGAGGCGAGGCCTAGAATTACGTCCCCGACCTCGACTGTCTTGCCGGTCACAATTCGCTCGCGCTCGACCACGCCCACGATGAAGCCAGCAAGATCATATTCGCCTTCCGGATAAAATCCCGGCATCTCGGCGGTTTCGCCGCCGATCAACGCGCATCCATTGTGCTTGCAGGCTTCGGCGAGTCCCTCGACGACTTTTTCCGCGACTTCGGGCTCAAGCTGACCGGTGGCTAGGTAGTCCATAAAAAACAAGGGAGTCGCGCCCTGTACAGCGATGTCGTTAACGCAATGATTGACCAGGTCGGCGCCGATGGTGTGATGGACTTTCATCTCGAAAGCCACTTTCAGTTTGGTACCCACGCCATCCACGCTCGAAACCAGCACCGGGTCGGCATACTTTTGTTTGTCAATCGCGAACAGTCCACCGAATCCGCCAATTTCACTGAGCACGCCGCGTGTGAAAGTCTTGTGGGCAAGATACTTGATACGTTTCTTGGTTCGCGTGGCGCGATCTAGATCTACGCCGGCGTCGGCGTAGGTGATGGGAGCGGTTTTTGAGGAGTCTTGGGCCACCAGATCAGTCCGCCTCTTGCAATTGTGGGGAACGGTGCGTAATCATCGCCGCAGAAGAACGTTTAGAGCGGCTCATTGTAGCATGGGGATTCCGGCGCTTGAGAGGTCTAGGCTTTTTACTGTCGCATAGCGTTGAAGCAGTTGATGTAAAGAATGAAGGCACGCGCTTCTTTCTGCGATACTTTCTTTTTCGGGAAGTTTTGCACTAGTTACTGAACTGATTCGCCTTTTCTTCGCTTCATTATATGTGTATAATCCGGCGTCAACACCATCTGCAATCTTTAAGGAGTCCAATTTCATGGCTGACGAACGTTCCAAGGCAATTGACCTCGCATTCGCACAGATCGAAAAGCAATTTGGCAAGGGATCCATAATGCGGCTGGGGTCAAAAGAGGCGATCGTGCCCATCGCAGTCATCCCTACGGGCGCAATTTCGTTCGACGCAGCTCTTGGAGTAGGCGGATTCCCCCGCGGACGAGTGGTCGAAATTTTCGGACCTGAATCCTCCGGCAAAACCACCATTGCTTTGCAGGTAATCGCCGAAGCTCAGAAAACCGGCGGCATGGCGGCTTTCGTGGACGCCGAGCATGCACTCGATCCCGGCTATGCCAAGAAACTCGGCGTGGACGTGGACAACCTGCTGGTCTCGCAGCCGGATTACGGCGAGCAGGCGCTCGAAATCACCGAGGCGCTGGTGCGCTCTGGAGCGATTGACGTCCTGGTCGTGGATTCGGTGGCCGCGCTGGTTCCAAAGGCCGAGCTCGATGGCGAAATGGGCGACAGCCACATGGGATTGCAGGCGCGGTTGATGTCTCAGGCGCTGCGAAAGCTCACCGGAACGGTGTCAAAGTCACGCACCTGCCTGATTTTTATCAATCAGATCCGCGAAAAAATCGGAGTCATGTTCGGTAATCCGGAGACAACCACTGGCGGGCGTGCGCTTAAGTTCTATTCGTCCATGCGCATTGATATCCGCCGCATTGCAGCGATTAAAGACGGAGATGTTGTCACGGGCTCACGTACAAAGATTAAAGTTGTGAAGAATAAAGTCGCGGCGCCGTTTCGCGAAGCCGAATTCGACATTATGTATGGATTGGGAATTTCGCGTGAAGGTGATTTGCTCGACATCGCGGCGAATAGCGGACTGCTGGAAAAATCCGGCGCCTGGTACAGCTATAAAGGCGAGCGCATCGGACAAGGCCGCGAAAATGCCCGCCAGTTTCTTAAAGACAATCGCGATACCTTCACCAAATTGGAGGCAGAAGTCCGCAAGCACCTAGGTCTGGGCGCGGCTTTCGTTCCTCCAGATGCGGCTGTGGGACCGGCTCCGGTCGCGCCCCCGACGAGCCGGGTGACGACTATGCCGAGCACGGCACCTCCGGAGAAGATTACTGCGCGCAGATAGATATGTCGGAGCTTATAGGGGTCCTTCGACTTCGCAAGTTTGCTCGCAAGCGAGCAAACCTTGCTCCGCTCAGGATGACTTTCATTAATTAAAATTTGTCATGTTGAGCGAAGGGAGCCGCGAAGCGGCGAGCGCAGTCGAAACATCCCTATCCGCACCACCAATACCGATTGCCATTTCCCTGCATCGCCGCATAGAATCTCTACTTAACTCCGCCCAGCCCTGAACAGTAACCAAGAGGGTAATTGAAAAAGGTAGTTGCCATCTATCCCGGCTCGTTCGATCCGCCGACCAACGGGCATCTGGATCTGATCGAGCGCGGCAGCAATATTTTCGACGAGCTGGTGGTGGCTATTTTGCGGAACCCTGACAAGAATCCTCTATTCAGCGTTGGCGAACGCCGCGCGATGTTGGAGGCGATGACCAAGGGTCTGCGAAACGTCCGTGTAGACACCTTCGATGGGCTCACTGTGGACTACGCGTTGCGAGTGAATGCCAGCGCGGTTCTGCGGGGAATCCGCGCGCTTAGCGATTATGAATACGAATTACAGATGGCATTGATGAATCGAAAATTGCAGCCCGAGCTTGAAACCGTATTCATGATGCCCGCGGAGCAGTATTCATATCTCAGTTCGCGGCTGGTGCGCGAGGTCGCGCAACTGGGAGGCTCGATCGAAGGACTCGTCCCCGAGCTGGTGGAGCAGAGATTGAGAGAAAAGTTGGACCCAGCGATAAAGCTGGCGAACGTAAGAAAATCAAAACCAGGGAAAAGAGCATGACGCCTGTCACCGAAGCAGTCCCAGCATTGAAACTCAGCGAACGCATCAACCGGATTGAACCTTCCGCTACCATGGCCGTCGTTGCCGAGGCTGACAAGCTTCGCCAACAGGGAATTGATGTCGTGGATTTCGGCGCGGGGGAGCCGCACTTCGCGACTCCCCAGCACATCAAAGACGCTGCCATTACCGCCATACAAAACAATTTCACCAAGTACACCGCGGTCGGTGGAACTGCTGAACTTCGCGACGCCATCATCCAGCGCCACGCCAAAGATTTTGCCTCGAATTACCGGCGGGAAGAGACGATGGCTTCTACTGGCGGCAAACACGTCCTGTTCAATGCCATCCAGGTGCTGGTGGACCACGGCGACGAAGTCATCCTCCCGGTTCCTTACTGGGTCTCGTTCAAGGATATGATCCGCTATTCCGGCGGCAACTGTGTGTTGCTCGAGACCGACGAACAGCAGGGATTCCGCATCACGGCATCCATGATCGAGCGTCTGATCACTCCGCGGACTAAGCTCATCATCCTCAACTCGCCGTCGAATCCTTCTGGGGCCGTGATGTCGCCTGAAGACTTGGCGGCAGTCGTGAAACTCGCGTCTAGCCGGGGCATCTGGGTCATCTCCGATGAGTGCTATGTGTATCTGAATTACACCGGCAGGCAATTCTCCGTAGGCTCGCTGCAGGAGTATCGCGACCACATGGTGATTGTGGGATCGCTCTCGAAAACCTACGCCATGACAGGCTGGAGGCTCGGCTATGCCCTGGCTCCGGCACAAGTCTTGAGCGCCATGCAGAAGCTACAGAGCCAGTCCACGTCGAATCCCACATCAATCGTGCAGAAGGCGGCGGTGGCGGCTTTGAATGGACCGCAGCAGTGCGTGGAAGAGATGCGGCTGGAATACATCCGCCTGCGCGATCATGTTGTCAAAGGCCTGCGTTCCATCGCAGGGATCAAATGCACGCTGCCCGAGGGCGCTTTTTATGCCTATCCCAATGTCTCTTCGTTTTTTGGACGTGGAGGGCTGAAGTCTCCGGCTGAGTTCTCCGGACGATTACTGCGGGAAGCCCACGTTGCTACCGTGCCAGGAGAGGGCTTCGGCACCCACGAGCATATTCGTATTTCCTACGCTACTTCCGTTTCCGAACTGGATCGGGGTCTGGAACGGCTGAGCAAGTTCCTTTCGTCACTATAAATCAGGTTGTTTTTGTCAGGCAGCCTCTCTGACGAGTTAAGCTTCTAAGTCGGGAGTTTCCGGTGGCCGAATGGCTGGCGGAGAGCTTCCCGCGCTCTACTCATGGCTGACCTTTATCCATTGCTGATGCTGCCTGCCTTCGACCCTCGTCCCTGGGGGACGCAGGATCTTTCGCCTATTTATCCGAATCACCGCTTCGAGCACAAAATCGGTGAAGCCTGGCTGACTGGAGACAATAGCAAGGTGGCGAATGGCCCGTTGAAGGGCAAATCGCTCGCGGAACTCAGTTCGACGTACCGGGATGAACTGGTGGGAGATGCTTCCGACGACGCGACCCGTTTCCCTCTTTTGCTTAAGTTCCTGTTCCCACACGAGAAGCTGTCCGTCCAGGTGCATCCGGACGATGAGGCTGCGAAGCGGGTGGGAGAAGGGTGCGGCAAGACCGAGTGCTGGTACGTAGCCCACGCCAAACCCGGCGCCCAGATAGGGCTTGGACTAAAAGCAGGAGTTTCGGCGGCGGAATTTGAACGCGCCGTTTACGACAACCGCGCAGAAGAATTGCTGAACTGGATTAACGTCTACGCGGGAGAAATGATTTATGTGCCAGGGGGGACTGTCCACACGCTGGGACCGGGCGCGATCATTGTGGAGACCCAGCAGCAGTCCGATACCACCTATCGTTTGTATGACTACGGGCGTCCGCGCGAGCTGCACCTAAAGCAAGGCCTTGCGGTGCTCAAAGACAAAGTTTCATCGGGTAAGGCATTGCGTCCTGCGCCCTTAAATTTAAATGGCAGCAGGAACCGCAAATCCGCGCTGATCAGTTCGCCATGTTTTGTGGTGGACATGTTCGAACTGAAAGACAATCAGCAATTTCAGCCGCGGGAATCGTCGCTAAAGAAGTCGGCTCAAATTCTGGTTGCGGTCGATGGTTGTGGGATTGTCGAAGCTCCCGGCGTCGAAGCGGTGACGTTCGCCAAGGGAGATGCGGTTGTGATTCCAGCCTCCGTCAAAGAGTTTTCAGTTCGGCCGCAGTGGGCGCTGGAGCTACTGGTGGCCTCAGTCCCCGGAGAAACGCTGCCGGAGCCTTCTACCAGATTGTGACTAATTTAAAACTTCACGTGAATCGTGCCTAAAAATCAATCTAAATTTTATCCCGTAATTCTTGCCGGTGGACGCGGAACGCGCTTCTGGCCGCTGAGCCGTAAGCGCCGTGCCAAGCAGTTGCTCGCGCTCGACGGCAAACACACCATGATCCAGCAGACGGTGTCGCGGCTGCTGCGGCTTGCCTCTCCAAAACGCTTTTGGATCATCACCAACGGAGATTTGCAGCGCGCAATCATCAAACAGGTTCCACGCTTGAATAAGAAGCAGGTCGTCGCCGAACCTATGGGGAGAAATACCGCCCCTGCAATCGGGTTGGCGGCATTTATTTTGTTGCGCAGCGATCCAGATGCCGTAATTGGACTGTTTCCTTCCGATCACGTCGTCGGAGACGAGAAGGAATATCAAAGAATATTGCAGGAAGGCATCGATATCGCAGCGGCAGGGGAAAACATCGTCGTCCTGGGCATACGCCCGACGCGCGCGGAAACCGGCTATGGATATATTGAAGCCGGGGCCGCCGCCGGGGGCGAAGCTCTGCGCGTGCGCCGCTTTACCGAAAAGCCTGACGCGAAGCACGCGGCGGAATTCGTCAGCGCGGGGAATTTTTACTGGAACAGCGGCATGTTTTTATGGAGCGCCCGCACTTTGACCAATGCTTTGCGCGAACACCTGCCAAAGACTGCTGCCCTGCTGGAACAGATCGCCGCAAGCTATGGAACTCCAAAATTTACCAGCACTTTTGCGCGGCTTTATAAGCAATGCGAGAACATCAGCATTGACTACGCTGTGCTCGAACCGCGCTCGGGCAAAGGTGAAATGAATTCGAATATCTTCTGCCTGCCCGCGGATTTTGGATGGAACGATCTCGGTTCGTGGACGGCACTTCACGAACATCACGTGAGCAAGCAGCAGCCGTCGGAGGCGAACTTAATTTCGAGCCAGGGTGTTTTCACCCTGAATTCATCGGGGAATTACATTCACTCTCCGAAAAAGTTCGTGGCTGCGGTTGGCATCAACAATCTCATCGTGGTCGAAACTGATGACGCTCTGCTGATCACTACTCTCGACCAGGCACAGGATGTTGGCAAGGTTGTGAAGTATCTGGACGAAAAGAAATTTCTAAAATTGGTGTGATGCAAAATTCGGCAACATAATCCGGGAAGAAACGGTGTACGACGATCAATGACAGAAACAAAAGAAATTAAATTTGGTACCGATGGCTGGCGTGGAATTATCGCGGACGACTTTACCTTTGAGAACGTCCGTCGAGTCGGCGGCGCGATTGCCGCTTATGTTTTAAAGCACGAGGACCCAATTCGCGGAGTCGTGGTCGGCTACGACACCCGCTTTGCATCGCAGCGTCTTGCCCGGGTGGTTGCCGAAGTGCTCGCGGGAGCAGGCATTCCTGTGAAGCTGGCCAGCGACTATAGTCCGACGCCCGCTATTTCCTATGCGGTCAAAAGCGGCGGCGCGGCCGGAGGCGTTGTGATTACCTCGAGCCACAATCCGTGGAACTGGAATGGAGTGAAGTTCAAGGGGAAGTTTGGCGGCTCCGCTACCCCCGCGATCATGAAGATTATTGAAACGGAGGTTCGCACCGGTGCCATGCCTGGCGGGAAAACCGCGGCAATCGAGGAAGTGGATATCAAGCAGGCGCACATTGATGCCATTTGCAAGTTCGTGGATCTGGATCTGATTGCGAAAGCAAATTTTAAGTTTGCCGTGGATGCCATGTATGGTTCGGGGCGCGGAATCCTTAGCCAGATTTTTACCGAACATGGCATTCAGCATGTGGCAATCCGGGAGGAACTCAATCCACTTTTTCCCGGGATCAATCCCGAACCGATCGAGCCCCACATAGCGTTGCTACAGGAAACGGTGGTGAAAGAGAAATGCCATGCGGGCTTCGCGACCGACGGAGACGCGGACCGCATCGGCGCGGTGGCTGAAGACGGCAGTTTCGTGGATTCCCATAAGATATTTTCCGTCCTGTTGCAGTGGTTACTTGAACGAAAAAAGTGGCCGGGCGAGGTCGTGCGGGCCTTCAATACCACGCGCATGTTGGACCGCATCGCGGCCAAGTATGGTCGCAAGCTAAATGAATGTCCCATCGGGTTCAAATACATCGCAGATCTGATGATGGAGCGCGAGATTGTAATCGGAGGCGAGGAATCGGGCGGCATCGGATATTCACGATACCTGCCTGAGCGCGATGGTGTATTAAATGCTCTTCTCTTGGCCAATGTAATGGCAGAGGAAGGCAAGCCTCTGGGCCAATTAGTGGCCGATCTTCAGCGCGAATACGGGCCGCATTATTACGGACGCCGCGACCTTCACATTGCTGAAGACGTGAAGCAGAGCGCGATTCAGCGCGCGCGGGCGGCGGACACGATGAAGCTGGGCTCGCATTCCGTCATTAAAAAAGAGAGTTTGGATGGCATCAAGTTTTTTCTGAACGCTTCGACCAACGGCAATGGCGCCGAACCCTGGGTGCTTTTTCGGGCATCCGGCACCGAGCCGCTGTTGCGGGTGTATGCGGAAGCGTCTTCTCCCGAACTTGTGAGCGAAATATTAACGACCGCAGAGAATTTCGTGACAGGCTGAGCTGAGAGTGCGATTGCACTCGCTTGCTAGTCTCCCGAAAGCCAGCCGGAAACAATCTCCGCAGCATGCGCGCAATTGCGGCATAATCACCAGGACCAATGAATCCAGAACAGACGAATGCCCCAGGTGTTACCGCCGCTGCGCACCCCGATTCACCTGAAGCGCTGCGCTACAACCGAATTCACCGGCTTTTAGGAATCGCCGATTTTATGATCGGTATGACCTTTCTTCTCATTCTGCTGGGGTCGGGATGGAGTGGAACGCTTCGAGACCGCGCACTGCAATTGGGTTTTGCAAACTACACTCTGGCAGTTTTCCTGTTTGTGCTAATGCTCGTGAGTATCGGGAAACTTTTGGGGCTGGGCTTCGACTATTACGGCTTCAGGCTAGAGCACCGCTATAAACTCTCGAACCAGAAACTTGCTTCCTGGGTTTGGGACGAGGTCAAAGGATTTCTAGTTGGCCTGGTGTTCGCTGAAATTGCGGCGGAGTTGCTCTACTTCGTGTTGCGGCAATCTCCGCAACATTGGTGGCTGATATCCTGGGCTGCCTTCCTGGGACTTTTCATCCTGCTGGCGCGTTTGGCACCCGTGCTCCTGCTGCCGATTTTTTATAAGTTCGAGCCCCTGGAAAACGAGGAACTCAATCGCCGCTTGGTGGTAATGGGAGAACGCGCGGGAACTCGAGTGCGGGGCGTTTACCGGTGGAAGCTGTCGGAAAAGAGCAAGAAGGCGAACGCCGCGCTTACTGGAATGGGCGGCACGCGGCGGATTATCCTGGCGGACACCCTGCTCGACAATTATTCCGCGGACGAAATCGAAGCCGTGCTCGCTCACGAACTCGGACACCACGTTCACAGACATATTCTGAAAAGCATGTTAGTGCAGGCGGCGATTACCTTTCTCGGCTTTTGGACCGCGAACTGGGCGCTCCATTACGCGGTCGAGCGTTTGCGGATGTTTGAAACGCTATCGGATTTCGCCAGTCTTCCTCTGCTGGTGCTGGTTTTCACGGTGTTGTCGTTTGTGCTCATGCCTGCACTCAATGCCTATTCCCGGCGCAACGAACGGCAGGCCGACCGCTATGCATTCAAGTCCATCCCCAGCGTCGGGCCATTCATTTCTTCGATGAATAAGCTGGCACAACAAAATCTCGCGGAACGCTCTCCATCCACATTTGTGGAGTGGTTTTTCCATTCGCATCCTGCACTTTCAAAAAGAGTACAAGCGGCGCAAGCATGGGAGCGAGTTCGAAGCTGAGTACGTCAGAACAACCACTCAGCGGACGCGTAGAAGTTCTTCAACTCGCCTGAGGTCTTCTTCGGTGTCCACGCCAATCGTGTCGAACTCGGTTTCTGCCACATGGATGTCGATTCCATTTTCAAGAAATCGCAGTTGTTCGAGCCGCTCGCTTTTCTCCAGGCTTGATTCCGGCAGCGCAGCAAACCGATCTAGCGCTTCTTTGCGATAACCATAAAATCCCAGATGCTTGAAGTAACTCGATCCTAAGTTGTCGCGGTCATAGGGAATAGTCCCCCGCGAGAAATAGAGGGCTTTCCCGGATAAATCGGTTACGACTTTGACCGCACCAGGATTGCCTACGTCCTGTCTGCTGGCCGGCGTTTTCAAAGTGCCCACGAGAACTCCAGGTCTGCCCATAACCTCGAGCAGCGATGCGATGTGTTCGGGGCGGGTTAACGGTTCATCCCCCTGAATGTTCAGGTAGATATCCGCTGCCAGCAAGCCTGCGATCTCGTGAACACGCTCCGTGCCGCTGCGATGAGACGTTGAAGTCATCAAGGCATTCACCCCGCCGCGCTTACATAGCTGGAGAATTTCCTCGGAATCGGTGGCCACGATCACATCCGACAAGCTCGGGCAACGCCGCACGGCATTGTAAACGCGCACGATTAACGGCTCTCCACCAATTTCGCGCAGCATTTTTCGAGGAAGGCGCGTGGAGGCCAGGCGCGCGGGAATCACCGCAATAGCCGTCATGGCTGTTAAGTGTCAATTTTTCACGCCATGGTTGCAAGAGCTATTGCCGGTTGGCTACGGGCTTGATTCCCCAATAAAAAAGCCCCGGAATAAATCC
>JBDUDA010000070.1:0-12628 GCA_040003205.1 Acidobacteriaceae bacterium
GCAGAAGAATATCGGAGGTAATAAAGTAGGGGATATTGCCAACCACGCGCGCCGGTTCTGGCTGTTGGTCAATTCCGGGGCGCGTGCTGCCAGGCTTGGGTCCAAAGAGCGTGTTGAAGTCTATAGCGAGAATATCGCCCTCGATGATTTCTACATTCGGCACCAGAGCAAAATTCATGCGCAATTGCGCGGACAGCACGCGGTCGGTCTCAACAGCCACCACCCGTCGCGCTCGGCGGGCCAGAAGGGAAGTGAGCACTCCTCGCCCGGGGCCGATTTCAAGCACTGTGCTCTGGGACAGATTCCCCATAGCTTCGACAATACGCATTGCGGCGGAGTCGTCCACCAGAAAATGTTGTCCGAGCTTCGGCTTTGACTTGTTTGGGCGGGCAGCAGAAACTTTCGGCACTATTACCTTCTCTCTTCTCGCATCTAATCCCCGCATCTGATTTGATCCGCCCCTTTGCGGAACGGGCCGACGGTGGTCGCGGTGTTGTGTCCCGCTGGTCTTCTCCCGGCTCGATCTTCTATGATAACGTGCGCTCGCGCATCATCGCGTAAAGTTTTGAGAATCACTCTTCGGAGGACTTCATCTTCATGCGCATTGCATTTGTAGCTGCGGAAGGCGTGCCTTTCTCGAAGACGGGTGGTCTAGGAGATGTGGTCGGCGCGTTGCCCCATGCGCTGGCAGCGTCCGGGCACGAGGTCAGCGTTTTTCTGCCACGCTATCGCCAGACCAAGCTGACTGATCCGCGAACCGTAATCAGCAGTATCACGGTTCCGTTCGACGATCGTTATCGTTTCTGTTCTGTATTGACAGCGGGGAAAGTGTCTGGCGTACAGTTCTATTTTATAGAATACCCTCCGTATTTCGATCGCGACGGACTCTACGGTAATCCTGCTGGCGACTACCCCGACAACGCCGAGCGCTTCTCGTTATTCTCGCGTGCAGTACTGGAAGCGTCAAAAATAATAGGAGTGCCGCAGATTTTTCACTGCCATGACTGGCAGGCGGCCCTGGTCCCAGTGTTGCTGCGTACGCAATATGCGGCCGATCCGGCGTTTCGTGATGTGTCCACGGTATTCACGATTCATAACATGGGATATCAGGGAGTCTTCCCGCCTGAGACGCTGCCTCTATTGGGATTGCCTTGGGACCTGTTCACGATTTCGAAGATGGAATTTTTTGGCCAGGTTAATTTTCTGAAAGGCGCGCTGGTATACGCAGATTTTGTCACCACCGTCAGCCGTAAATACAGCCAGGAAATTCAGACCACGGAATTCGGCTTCGGTCTGGAGGGCGTGCTGCGCAATCGTACTTCGACAGTAAGCGGAATTGTGAATGGAGTGGACTACGAGCAATGGAGTCCGGAGAAAGATAAATTTATAGTAGCCCAGTATTCCTCCGACGATTTATCCGGCAAATTAAAATGCAAAGAAGACCTGCTGGCGGCATTCGGTATTTCCAAAGCTGACTTGAAAACGCCTGTCATTGGAATTGTGTCGCGCTTCGCCGCGCAAAAAGGATTCGATCTCATCGGGCAGATCATGGACCGCCTCGCGCGCGAGGAAATGATTCTGCTTACGCTCGGCAACGGCGACCGCCAGTATGAAGAAATGTTCTTGCGCCTCAATAAACAATTCCCCCAGAAGATTGCGGTTAAAGTTGCCTACGACAATGCGATTGCTCACAAGATCGAGGCCGGTAGCGACATGTTCCTCATGCCGTCGAGATACGAACCGTGCGGCCTCAATCAGATTTACAGCCTAAGGTATGGGACTGTGCCCATCGTGCGAGCCACCGGCGGTCTGGACGACACCATCGAGTCGTGGGAACCACGCACCGGCAAGGGAACGGGATTTAAATTCACCGAATACGTCGGCGAGTCGTTGCTTCTGACGATCAAAGAAGCGCTGCGCGCCTATCGCGAAACTTCATCGTGGCAACAATTGATGCGCAATGGCATGAGCAAAGATTTCTCCTGGAGTAATTCGGCCAGGGAATATGTTCGCGTGTACGAGCGGGCGAGACAATTGCGTGCCCAAAATGCCGATACAGTGTGACGTCTGAATAATTGCGGTAGAACTGATGACAAGAACCATCTTCCACGTAGATATGGACGCCTTCTTCGTATCCGTGGAAGAACTGTTTGACCCCGCGCTAAAAGGCAAAGCCGTCGTGGTCGGCGGCCAGCGCAACGAACGCGGAGTGGTTGCCGCGGCTTCGTATGAGGCCCGCAAGTTTGGAGTCCACTCCGCCATGCCGTTACGGACGGCGGCGAAAATGTGTCCGCAGGCAATTTTTGTGGAAGGACATTCAGACCGTTACCGCGAGTATTCCGCCAAAGTCCATCGTGTCCTGACGTCATTTTCTCCTCAGGTTGAGATGGCCTCGGTTGACGAAGCTTATCTCGACATGACTGGGACAGAGCGTTTGCATGGACCCCCTTTACAAGCAGCTCATAAGCTTCATGACAAGATGAAATCTGAAACGCAGCTCAACTGTTCGATCGGAATCGGGATTTCGCGCCTGATCGCGAAAGTTTCTTCAGCAAAAGCCAAGCCGCACGGCGTGCTCTGGATCGTTCCCGGACAAGAGGCAAAATTTCTAGCTCCCCTCGACGTACGCGATATCCCGGGCGTCGGCAAAGTTACCGAGCAGAATCTTTTGAATTTGGGGATCGCTAAGGTCGGCGACTTGGGAAAATTCGACGAATCATTTCTGCAAGAACATTTCGGCAAGTGGGGCCTGGCGCTGGCGGGTAAGTCCCGGGGCGAAGACGCCGGAGGCTGGTTCGACAGCGAGGTAGGCGAGGATGTGGGCCCGAAATCCATCAGCCACGAACACACCTACAACGACGACACTAGTAATCAGGAGCAGATGGAATCCACGCTGATGCGCCTCTCCGAGATGGTCGGCAGGCGATTACGCGAAGGTGAGTTGTTCGCTCGCACCATCCAGTTAAAACTCCGCTACAAAGACTTCACAACCATCACTCGCGCTCACACTGTGAGTTCTCCCACGCATCTCGACACAGAGATTTTTGAGGCGGTAAGGTCGCTCTTCCGCAAGAATTGGCGCAGCGGAGCGCAGGTCCGTTTGCTGGGCGTCCATGTTTCTTCTTTCGAAGTGGCAGCGGGCCAGGGGGATTTGCTGGAAGACGGACGTCGCGAACGCTGGCAGCAAGCGCTCTCCGCCGCCGATCGCTTGCGCGATAGGTTTGGAGAGGCAAGCGTGGCTATGGCATCGGGAATGAGAGGCGCATTCCGCGAGCGAACGCACGAGAATCCGGCGGCGTTGCCGGGAAAGAGTAAGAAGCCGGAGTAGGCAAAAACCCAATTTCAGGGAGCGGTGGCCGCAAAATACGAAGGCCAGAAGCCGGAGGGTATCCGGTTCCGGCCTGCGCTTACTGCAACTCGTAATGAAAGTCTCTGCGGCTATTAATTGCTGCGTTTCGTGTTGTCCGCTGTTGTCGGAGTGCCCGCACTCTCTTCGCTGGCAAACCTTGAAAGCCGGGGATAGAACGGCGTCACTTCAAACGGCATCTTGTCGCGCGCTGACGTGATCGCCACCGGCGCCGATTTCACCATTTCGACGTGATCGTCCCACGCATTCAGTTTCACTCGTCCACCCAGCGGCAAAGCTGCGATCTGATCTAGCTTGGCTGCATCCAGCGCAGGGCCGGATGACTCCAGATCGCCCAGGCGGGTCAAGTTGCCTTTGTCGTCCGTCAAGCGATTCCCCAGATGCGCGGTCAATAGAGCCGGCAAATGCGAAGCCCGGGTGCTGAGCACTTTCAGGAACAAGCTTGCGGCATCCAGTTTTCCCGCATACGGAGAATTCTTCAAAAGTAGAATCGCCTTCGTGTCCGCGGCGGTTTCTTCCTCGGGATTATGTCGGAATCCAAAATTCTTGTAGGTGGATTCGTCGGTAAACAGCATGCGATCATTGAAGGCGAATTTGCTGCCCAGATTGTGACCTAAAACGATGTGAGCCAATTCGTGAGAAAGAATCGCGGCCAGACTTGCTTCATCCGGAAGCACGTCAATCAACCCACGGCTGATGATGATGGTATTGCCAACGCTGAAAGTTTCCAGCGGAGAAGTTAACAACACGCGCGCCCGCACCGGGCGTGGCAATTCGATATTGTTAGTGATCTGGAGATTGTTGACGACCGTCTGCAGAATATTGTCCACCTGTCCGGCAGGGGCCAGAAGTCCGGCTTCCTGCAAGCGCTCGAGAACGTTATCTTCGGCCTGTTGCTGCCACTCACGTTGCGCTTCCAAAGGCGAAGCATCCTGTGCGGCAACGCTTTCGTCTTTGACGGCGTCCACTCTCAACTGTGTCAGCTCAGAACTTTTGGAATTGCTTTGCAGATCGTATCCCCAAATGCGAGTCTGGGCCTTGAAAGCCAGCTTGTCCTTGGAGTGATAACTAAAATCGCCTTCCTCGCTATAGATGTATGTCGGAATCCAGTAGCCGGGAATCAGGTTTAACCGCCAGCTATCCATGTGGAAGTAAAAAGCATTCTTCGGACGTGGAGCGTAGGTTCCATTTAGGCGGACGATGTTGTAGTTCTGATCTTCCACCCACATGCGGCCCAGGAAGCGGCTCTGTCCCGCGTCCTTTTGAGGAGTCACGTCGAACACCAGGCAGCGGACATCACCGAGAAACTCGCGATGGATGTACTTGAAGTCGTAGTGTTTGCGATCAAACTCTTCGCGGTCGGCGAAAATCATCCAGGAAAAACCCATGGGATTGTATTCAAGCTTGAACAGCTTGCCTACGCCGCCCAACAGGCTCTTGCGCAAACTGGAGTCCTTGCTCATGTAGTCGCGACGGTCCACCGCCTCGCCCAGGTCCATGCGTCCAAGGAAATAGTGATCACCTTTGGGGATGGATCCCAGTTGTTGATCGGGAGCCAGATCCTGCAGATAGGTCTCGACCAGCGGAGTGCGCGTGCTCAACATCTTGATCAAGGCATGCTCGCGCAGAATGCTGCGGTCCACGACCTGGTCCATGGTCGTGACGGGCGTCAGTTCGGCGGCGTCGGGCTGCGCTTGCACTTTGGAAGCTGCAACGGAAGCGGAGACCGCCACAGTTGACGGAGCGGCCTGTTGCGCTGCCGCGCTGATCGCACCCACTAAAACCGCAGATAGAATCAATTTCGCATTGCGCATAATCTGGTCCTCTCTAAAGTCACATCGCTAACTGAAATGTCACGTGTACGACGGCCGTGGAATCGACCGGAGATCCGTTTTTTTCCGCCGGCTTAAATTTGATTTCGTCGGCTGCTGCGGTCGCAGTTTCGTCCAAGCCGTGGCCGAGGCCACGCACAACACGGTTCACATGCAACTGTCCGTTGGCGCCGAATAAAACCTCGAGCAGCACCTCGCCCTGCAATCTCAGTTGCCGGGCTTCCTGGGTGTAGGCAGGATTCGGCTTGTATAGGATTTCGACGGACGAGCTTCTCAACGCGGTGTCCGTCAAGTGCGGCTTATTGACGGTGGCAACTTCTTGCGCCCCGAACCCGGCGTTTTGCGTAGACCCGCGTCCACCGGTTCGGCCGTCACCTCTTCCAGGCTGAGCAATGCCATCGCCGAAGCCCGCGCTGGCGATCGTTCCTTTTATTCCATGCGCTCCACCGCTGCCGTTTCCGTTACCTTGTCCGTCGGGAAGATCGAATCCACCGAGCTTTGCCGTCAGCCCACTAGTGTCCTTGCCTTGAGCCTTCAATCCGTTTGGATCGCCGAAGCCGCCAGTCTGTACTTTCTCCGGAGGAGCGTTCAGCGTGGGAAGAGCAGAACTTCCGAACGATCCGGTGTAAACAAGCTTGGCTGGAAGCGCGCCGCTGATTTTCGGAAGCTGCGGCACTTCATTTTTCGCTTCAAACTTTGGAGCTTCGATTACCTTTTCCGCGTCCTTCTTTTTTGGGCGAATAATATCTTTAGGAACAACCAGTCTCGGGGCTGCAAATACGGGCGGCGGCAGCAATTTCGCCAGCATCAACTTTTTTTGAGGCTGCTGGGACACATGATGTTTTGCCTGCACAACCGGCCGCGGCACCAGCTCCGTCACGGAGTATTTGCGTCGCAATGTCATCTTCTCGGGCCACAAAAATCCGGCAAAAATCAGAAATACAATGAATACGACCTGTAAACCGTAGCTCGCGGCTAGCGTCCGCCAATCCATCCTGCGTTCAGGGATCAGTCCACACTCAAAGTAATCAGACATAACAGTCCATAAGCTCCAGTACGGAACCCGAGTCTGGGGAGATTCACGGGCAGAGTTATAAATTACGGGAGAGAGGACAGTGGGTAAACGTGTCCGATGCCGTTGTACTTACGTAACCGATTTGTGTCTCTAAGTCAGGCGGAACACGGTCTCTGAGGGAAAAATCAAAATTGATTCAGGGCTTTGCGGCGTCGTGCGAAGACGAAAAAGACCGGAATGCCGGCAAGAATTACCAGGCTTCCAGCGAGGGAATTCCGAACATTGTCAGTGAAGGTGTAATAGAGCAAAATGCTGGACGCAATCACGAAGAGTGCCGGAACAAACGGATAAAGAAAAACACGGTATGGACGCGGAACTTGTGGTTCGCGCCGCCGGAAAACAAATATGGTGCTTCCGGCGATCATGTAGAAGAGCCACTCGGCAAAAATCGCCAGAGAAAAAAACTGCCGGAAGCTTCCTCCGATCAGCAATAGGAAGATAGCGAGTATTGCCTGAATCACAATCGCCGCTGAGGGCGTGTGAAAGCGGGGATGCACCTCCGCCAGCTTTGCAAAAAAATATCTGTCCCGTGCCATCGCGAAGGGGACCCGCGCCCCGCTCATGATCGTACCGTTCAATGTCGCTAACATGGAGAGGGCCATGCCCAACGAGACGATGCTTGCGCCTGCGGTTCCCATCACCATCGCGATCGCATCGGATGCGGGTCGTTGTGCATGGGCCATCGAAGCTGCCGGCAGCACGTATTGCACGGCGGCGTTAACGAGCATGTAAAGCGCCCCGACAGTCGCTACTCCCAGAATCAAGGCAATAGGAATATTGCGTTCAGGTTTGCGAACTTCCCCCGCCACCATGTTTAGATCATTCCAGCCGTCGTAGGCCCAGAGCGCCGCAACCAGCGCTGCCATAAAACCTGCAAACCCGCCTTTCGCGCCTGTGTACGACTCTCTGAAGTGACTCCAGTTGCCGCCGCCGTAACTGAAACCAATAAAAACGATTGCGAGGATAATCCCCACTTTCAGGAAGGTAAAAATTAATTGAAACGCGCCCGCCCTGCGAATCCCTATGTAATTGAGGACGGAAATCACCACCGTCGCTGCAATGGCCGCTACCTGCCCATAGGTAATAGAGAAGGGCGCACCCGCAGGTTGATTTTTCAAAAACGCGAAGACAGAAAATGTCTCCAGAATACGGACGAAGCCCGTGGTAATGGTCGCGATCGACGCGGGCTTTGCGATGATGAGCCAGGTCCAGCCGTAGAGAAATCCTCCCAAAGGACCGTAAGCGTCGCGGATATAAACGTATTCTCCCCCTGCCTGAGGCTTCATCGCGCCCAATTCCGCATAGGTGAGGGCGCCAAAAAATGAGAGGAGTCCGCCGACAACCCACGCCAGATAAACCAACCGGGCGGACCCAACCGCCTGCATCATTTCTGCCGGCACCAGAAAGATTCCGCTTCCGATGACGGTTCCTACGACAATTGCAGAGGCATGCCGCACATCCAGATCGCGAGCCAGTTGCGGACTGTCCGAGGCTGCAAGCTGAGGGGTCATTGCGCTTCTTCTAAATGACTAGGAAACAAGATGCTGGCAGAGTATCCCACCAGAAATGTAATTACCGTGCCGATGGCTACATACCAAGTCCATGGAACCCGCGTCGCTAGCCAGATATAGAGCTCGGCGGCGAAACCGCACAGCATGCCGAGCATGACTCCATTCTGATTTGCTCGCCTCGTTAGCACTCCGAGAAGAAATACGCCCAGAAGGGCACCGTAAGCAACCGATGCGATTTGCAGTCCTACCTCAATCACTCTTCCAATTTTGTGCAGTGATAAGGCGGCGAGAGCGAAGAGCACAAGTGCCCAAACCAGGGTAGACACTCTCGAGAGCCATACGCGTTTTTTTTCGTCCATCTCCGGATGGCGCGGCAAATAGAAATCCATCATCGAACTCGATGAAAGGGAGTTGAGCGCCGCGCTGAGATTTGACATGGCCGCCGCTAGAATCGCGGCTATCAGCAGTCCCGAAATACCATGTGGCATTTGATGGACGATGAAGTTGGGATAGATCCTATCGGCCCTGCCGAATTGCGATGATGGCACGTGATAGTACGCAAACAGCATCACGCCCACGGCTAAAAATAGTGCAAACTGAAAGACAATGGCAATGCCGCTGGAAAGAAGCGCAGTGACAGATTGCCGCTGGCTGCGGGCGGCCAAAAGGCGCTGCACGATGAGCTGATCGGTTCCGTGGCTGGCGGTAGTGAGGAACGCTCCGCCGATGAGCCCGGCCCAGAAGGTATACGGTTTCCAGAAATCAAAACTGAAATCGAAAACTTGCAGTTTGCCCGAGCTGGCGGCGAAGTGCTGAATCGTTGTCCAACCTCCGGGGACCGCATGAAGAATTGTGAACAGGCCAACAAGCGTTCCGCCTACATAGATCACGGTCTGAATTACGTCAGTCCAGATCACCGCCGCCAGTCCGCCTTCGAACGTGTAAACGAGAGTTAAGGCGGTAATGATTGCGATGGACGCGATCTCTCCAGTGCCCAGAGCGATCGCGATCACAATTGACACGGCGTACACGCGTACACCTTCCGCCGCCGCTCGTGTCAGAAGGAATAGGCCTGCTGTCAGCGAGCGCAGTTTCTTTCCAAAGCGCCGTTCAATCAGCTCATAGGCGGTGTAGAGATCTCCGCGGAAATAATGAGGCAATAATATGAAACTGATTATTACCCGCCCCGCGAGGTATCCAAACACAACCTGCATGAACGTGAGATTCGTGTCATAAGCGAGTCCGGGAATGCTGATGATGGTGAGCGTACTGGTCTCGGCCGCGACGATTGAAAGCGCAATTGCCCACCACGGAATGTTACGATCGGCGAGAAAATAATCACGCAGAGTTCGCTTTCGCTTTCTGAAACGAAGTCCGAAAAGCGTGATGCCAGCTAGGTACAGTCCGATAATTAAGAAATCAATCCTGTCGAGTCCCATGTGCGATCAACGCCGGGAGCGAATTGCATTGGCGGCTGTAGGCCTAAGAGTATCCGGGATTAAACCGTTCGCCTCCGCTATATCTACCAAGGTATCTACCTCGTAAGCCTGAGATCGTGTCATGTTGAGCGAGGAGTGATTCACGAAGTGAATGACGACGCAGTCGAAACATCCCTAAAGCTATCGCCGAAGTAGGTGGCAGGGGTCCTTCGACGCCGAAATCCGAGAGGCGAGCGAATCGAATCTCTTTGCTCAGGATGACTGGGTCTCAGACCCGATCGCCTAGTTGTATGGCACTGGACTGTCGTTTGCGTCGATTGAATAACCTGCGTGAATTGTGGGTGTGATAGAACTACGCTCGTGGGAATCTATCTCGGAATCGATGGCGGCGGAAGCAAAACATCTTTCGTTGTGGGGGACGAAGATTCGCTTCTGGGCAGGGCAGCATCTGGCGGAAGCAACGTACTCAAAGTCGGCGAGGCGCAGGCGCAGGAATCTCTCGCCAGCGGCATCCGAAGACTCTGTCAGCTCGCGAAAATTACTCCCGGGCAAATTACCCGCACCTGCATCGGCGTGGCGGGCGCGGGTCGTTCCGAAATTAGTGATACTGTGCAGCGAATACTTTCGCGGCTTTTGCCCAGCGAAATTAAGGTAGTTGGCGACATGGTCATCGCGCATCACGCGGCCTTCGGCCCAGACGCGGGCGTGATCGTCATCGCCGGTACCGGCTCCATCGCTTATGGAAGGAATTTCGCAGGGGTTATAGCGCGGGCGGGCGGTTGGGGATTCGCAATCTCCGACGAAGGATCCGGTCAGTGGATCGGGCGCACTGCCGTAAGCTCCGCGATGCGTGCCTACGATGAGGGCGGTGCGTCGAAGCTGCTGCAAGATATCTTGCACAGCTTGGCTTTATCGTCCCGCGAAGATCTCGTGATTTTCGCCAATGCCGCGCCTTCGCCGAATTTCTCCAACTTATTTCCAGCGGTTCTGGCCGCGGCGGAATCAGGGGACTCCCTTGCTATCGAGATTATGGAGCGGGCTGGCAGGGAGCTGGCAAATTTATCCAGGATTGTTGCGGATCGAATATTTCTACGCGACGCTACCATACCTTTAGCCATGGCGGGAGGGGTGTTTCAAAACTCCGCGACTGTACGGCAAGTTTTCTCCACCGAAATTCAAAGCACCTCCAAAGTGGTCGTGAATGAAACCGTCGTCGATCCGGTGATCGGTGCTTTGGAACTAGCCCGCCTAGATTGAACGAAACGTATCGGACGATCAATCATGTCCAGCGAAGAAATATTCGACCCCGAAAAATCCGTGAAATCCGATCCTGATCCTGACCCTTCTATAAGAAGCGCAGGCCTTCCCAAAGCTTGCGAGGTGCTCGCTGCTGCGGCTGACCCATCTCTAACCGAAGATTTAGCGCTGAAAATGTTGAAGCAGACTGAGCTGCGTTCTGAAGTTTTTGAGCGGCTTCGAAAAAATGCGGCGATAGCGAACAGCCGCAAAGTGAAGATCGCGCTTCTGTGTCATGCCAAAACTCCGCGTCACGTCGCCCTTCCCATGCTGCCGCATCTTTTTACGTTCGACCTGATGCAGATCGCGCTACAGCCGGTGGTGCCGCCGGACATCAAGGTGGCTGCGGAAAATGCGCTCATCCAACGGCTCGATAAGCTTTCGACGGGTGAGAAGTTATCTCTAGCGAGGCGAGCTTCCGGACGGGTGGCTGCGCGATTACTCACTGACCCTGAAATGCGTGTAGTTGCGATAGCGCTTGAGAACGCCCGCCTTACTGAAGCCTCGATTCTTAAAACGATTTCAATGCAGGAAGCTTCGCGTTTCTTGATTGACGCCATTTCCCGGCATCCCAAGTGGTCGCTTCGACAGGAAATTCGGTGGGGGCTACTTCGAAACGAATATACCTCCGAAGACAGAGCGCTCGAATTCGCGACCGATTTGCCCAGTGAAAGATTGCGCGAAATGATGCAGGACTCCGGGTTGCCGGAGCACATCAAATCGCGATTGCTGCAGCAGGAACAGTAAAGTCTATTGAGCGCTCTGAGTTTCTTCGCCCGCCCGAAAGTGGCTCAGGATTGCGTCCGCTTGAACGCGGGTCACTACCGCCGAAAGCGCAGCTACGTCGGCTTGCTTGACCGCCTGCACGCTTCCAAAGTGTTGCAGAAGACGGCGGGTGGTACGCTCTCCGACGCCGGGAATTTCCAGCAATTCAGTGGAGCGGTCTCGCATCTGGCGACGCTTGCGATGGAAGGTCACAGCGAAACGGTGAGCTTCATCGCGAATCAACTGCACCAGATGCAGCACGGGAGAGTGGTGGTCAAGCGAAATCGGCTCACTTTCCTGGCCGTACACATAAATAATCTCTTCGCGTTTTGCGATGGCGGCCAGCGGTTGATTGATAATCTCGAGCGCAGCAAGCGCCTCCGACGCAGCGTGTAACTGGCCTAAGCCGCCATCGATCAATATCAACGCGGGCATCTTCTTTTTTTCTTCCTGCAAACGTTTGTAGCGGCGCGTAACGACTTCCCTCATGGAGGCAAAATCATCCACTCCTTGTACGCTGCGAATAATAAATTTGCGGTAGTCGGACTTCTTTATCTTGCCGTCTTCCCAAACCACCATCGAAGCAACGGTTTCCGCTCCTTGAATGTGCGAGATGTCGAAACACTCGATTCGATTCGGCAGGTCAGGAAGTCCCAATGCATCCTGCAACGCGTCCTGAATTGCCTTCGCATTCGGTTTCATCACCCGGAACCGCTGATCGTAAGACTGTTTCGCGTTGTTCGCCGCCAGATCAAGCAATGCCCGCTTGTCGCCGCGCTGCGGAACCAGAATATGCATTCGGGCCGCGCGCGAATTTTCTCCATTGATTTGTTCGGATAACAGGTCTTCCAGCATCTCGCGGTCTTCAAATTCTACCGGCACATAAACGTTGCGCGGAACATAGGGTTGGCCAATGTAGAGCTGCTTCAGGAATGCCGAGAAAAATTCCCCAGGATGAAATCTTCCTGACTCTACCGTTGAGGGTAAATCTTCCCAGAAGAATTCACGGCGGTCCAAAACTCGGCCCCCTCGCACATGGAAGAGGTTGACCGCCAGCATTCCGTTCTCGCAGTGATATCCCAATACGTCGGCGTCGTCGCCTTCCACGGTGGCGATCCGTTGCTTCTCCTGCAATTGCTCGACGGTCGAGATCAGATCGCGATATTTCCCCGCTCGTCCATATTCCGCCGCCGCCGCCGCCTTCGCCATTCGTTCACGCAAGGAGCGGGACAGGTCCGTCGGACGTCCCTCAAGAAAAAGTTTCACATCGCGAACTGCCTCCTGGTAAGCCTCGGGCGTGGTTAGGCCTTCTACGCAAGGACCCTGACAGCGTCCAATGTAGT
>JBDUDA010000274.1:0-3735 GCA_040003205.1 Acidobacteriaceae bacterium
GATCCCTGGGTGCAGGGCAATCCCATGTGTCCGGATAAAGAAAAAAAGCTGCCCAAGGTAGACGTCATGCTTTGCACGCACGGACATTTCGATCATATCGGCGACGCGGTCGAAATCGCCAAGCAGCATGAGCCGAAGGTGGTCGGAATTCCCGAACTCTGTACCTGGATGGAGAAGAAAGGCGTGAAGAACACACTTCCCATGAACAAAGGCGGCACCCAGGCTGTGGGAGACGTAAAAGTGACCATGGTGCACGCGGACCACTCCTGCGGCATTAAGGATGGCGACGAAATCGTTTATGGAGGAGAGGCTTGCGGCTTTGTCGTCGAATTCGACAACGGGATTAAGATTTATCATGCTGGAGATACCAACGTGTTCGGCGACATGAAAATTATTCATGATTTATACGCGCCCGACATTGCGATGATTCCTATCGGCGATCACTACACCATGGGACCGCGCGAGGCGGCGTATGCCTGTAACTTGCTACAGGCGAAGCATGTGATCCCAATGCACTTTGGAACTTTTCCGCCACTGGTGGGACGGCCGAATGATTTTCGCAAGCTTGCGCCCGGAGCGAATATTGTGGAGATGCAGCCTGGCGAAACAATTTCATAATTCGCGCTTCGCCACCCAAACGGATAGGAGACTTTTTGCCCGACAACATCAGTAAACCCAGCTGGCGCATGCCCGGCATCACTGCCGATGCCGTTGACGACTACCTCTACTACCTTCTTCCAGAGCGAGATGAGGTTTTAGCGGAGATGGAAGCGGTAGCGGCCACGAAAAATATTCCGATCGTTGGTCCGGCGGTGGCGCGCGTCTTCCATCAACTCGCGATTATGTTGCGGGCCAGGAATATTTTCGAGATGGGCTCGGCGATTGGTTATTCGACCATTTGGTGGGCACGCGCCGTGGGGGAAAGCGGGCGGGTTATCTATACCGATGGCGATTCCAAAAATGCCGAGCAGGCGCGCAAATATTTCGACCGTGCCGGCGTCAAAGATCGAATCACGGTGGAAGTCGGAGACGCGTTGGAACTGCTTTCAGAGCAGAAGCAGGAATTCGATATCATCTTTAACGATATTGACAAGGAAGATTATCCGCGCGCGTTTCGGGTTGCTACCTCTCATTTGCGAAAAGGCGGACTGTTCATCACCGACAACGTTTTATGGAGCGGCAAGGTGGCGCAGAAGAATCCGAGCGAGGCGTCGACGAAGGGCATTCTGGAATTGAATCGTCTGCTCTACAATTCCCCGGAATTTTTCACGACAATCCTTCCCCTTCGAGACGGAATCGCGATCGCAATGAAAAAATAAGATCGATTCCTAGCGGCGGGGCGCGGTCTCATCAACGACAACCGTTTCAGCTTCAGCCGCAATCGCAGGAACGTACACATTCTGGTGGGCCGCACTGGGGTCGGGGGGGGCGTTGCGAGGGTCGGCTGGTTGAGGCGATACATATGTAGCGCGGCTGGCGGAGCGGCGCAAGAATTTTCTGCCGGTCAAGCGGATGATCAGATCCCGCATAGGGAGCCAGCGAGGTATCTTTCGCAGGCGGGAAGCGGATGTGAGCTGTTCGATCTTCTGGCGTAAATCGAATGTCCTGAGGTATTGCAGAATAATTTCCGGCATGCTCATGCGCAGTGCCGCAGACACGTTTTGAAGTGCCATTTCCATTTGCAGCTCAGAGCTGGTCAGCAACTTGAGCAGGGAATTAGCGAGCGCTTGAGCGTTCCCCGGGGTGAAGAACTCAATCGCCAAACCTTCCTCTTCCGCCAACTGGTGAAAGTCGGGGATATCGGAAGCAATAATTGGTACCCCGTAAGCGGCCGCGAGATGAGCGATTCCGCTTGATCCTGCCGAGGATGTGTAAGGCATGACGGCTACGGTCGAGCGCTGAAACATCGCTGGAATCGCGTCTTCCTGAACGTAACCAATAAATTTTATCTGGGGATGTTCCCGGCATTGGTCCTGGATGGACTTTAAATATCCCTGCGCTTTAGGGTGATCTGAACCTGCGATCACAAGCTGAGCATGCGGATCGGTGCGCGCCACCATATTGAAAGACTCCACCATAAGCTCCAGGCGCTTGTAGGTTCCCCACTTACCGAATGCCAAAATTTGCTTCTCCGGATTGTTGCGCACGCTGAAGTCCGGGTATTCAGGTCGGCCGGACAAAATGCCGTGACGGCGAACATAAACCGCTCCGCGGGAATATTTGTCACGCAGGATATCGCGGTAGGCGGGCAGCATGACCGAAACCGAATTCGCGAGCAGTAGAACTTGCGTCGCCAGAAATCCGCCGACTTTGTACATCAACGGAAATCGGACGCCTGCGTCTTTCAGATCCACCGTTTCCATCAATTGATGCAGGGTGACGTGAGTGTAGAAGCCCGCCATGCGAACCATGGCCGGAATCGCGATACCCTCGAATGCAGGTAAAGGATTACCACCAAAGCTTGCGAATCCGAGATTGAACCACACCACATCCGGCCGGATGCGACGAATTTCCCGCAATATGCCGGCGGGATTCTTCAGGCTATTGAATGCCCAGCAACGCACAATGTCGAAACCTTCCAGTTCCGGCTCGCCGGCAGGCGCGTCTGTATCTCCGAGGATAGTCAGCGAAATTCCTGGCAGTTGCCGAAGTTCGCGTGCGATGTGGAAACCGTATTCATTCAGAGCCTCTCGGCTGGGAGGGAATGCGGTCACCAGGCAGATCTTCATTATTGTTGTCCGGAGCCGAAGATTGCGTAGCGCGAAAGTTTTCCGAGGAGGGAGAAGTAATGTAGTGCCACCTTAACGTCCGCTTTGCTCTTGCCCGAGTGTCTGGTCGCGAATTTAAACGGCACTTCTACCGCACTCTGGATGCGGCCTTTCACAAGTATCTCAAGCAGAATCTTGAACCCCTGAGGCTGTAGATCCAGGCCATCGATGCATTCTCTTCGCACCACGAAAAACCCTGACATGGGATCTTTAATCCGCACTTCCTTGCGCTGTAAGGGGGAAGTCGCCCAGGTACTGAACTTCGAAATGAATAGACGGGTCTTGTTCCACTCGCTCACGCTTTCCTTGGTGTCCGTGACGTAGCGGCTGGCGATAGCGATGTCTTTTCCATTGAGAACCTGCTCCATGAGCTGCGGCAAGATCTCGGGCGGATGTTGCAAATCGGCATCGATCACTCCCAAAATCGTCGCATCCGTATTAGCCCAACCGTGAATCACTGCGCCCGCGAGTCCTCGCTGCCCTTTACGCACGAACAAGCGAACGTGCGGGTCTTTCTCCGCGTATTTTAAAGTCACATCGCCCGTGCCATCCTGACTGTCATCGTCAACGACGATCAAATCATATTTCAGGTTCAAGGGCGACACCGCCGCAGTGATGCGGTCGAGAAGCGTGGGAATATTGCCGGCCTCGTTGAGAGTTGGGATTACGATTGCGAATTTTTGTTCCGCTCGATTGGTCATAAGTGGATGCCCGCCGTGTCGCTAATAAGATGTGAGCCGATCATCAGATGTTGGTTCGAAACCAAGCACTTAGGTCACAGCCGCGATCGTAAAAAATGCAAACAATTGCGCTAAAGCACTGTTCTCAGTATAGCGGGGAAGAAAAGCTTTCCAAGACTCAAATGCACCCTGTTAAGCCAGCGCGGGCTGTTGCTCAAACACTCCGAATTTGCTCAGCTCACCCTTAATTGCCTCATGCACTTCGTCTTGCGACATGGGATCGATCA
>JBDUDA010000071.1:0-12556 GCA_040003205.1 Acidobacteriaceae bacterium
GAGCAAAGCAGCATTCGGACCGCTGCAAGACGGCTGAGGCGCATGTGGTGTCTCCTCGAATCCGCTACAGCATACACAAAAATTATCGTTTGAGCTTTTCGGGCTTGATGGAAGTTGCCGGCTTTGCAGCCGCGGATTTCAACTTCGTAACTTCTCCGGCAGTTAGTTTGCGAAATTTACCAGGATGGACGTCCAATTCCAGCGGCCCATAACGTACCCGTTTTATTTTTTCCACGTGATGTCCGATCTCTTCGAACATGCGGCGAATCTGTCGGTTCTTCCCCTCGACCAGGGTGATCTCGTACCAGGGATTCGCCGACTCGCGTATCGCATTCACTCGCGCGGGCGCAGTTTTCACCCTCCGCTTTCGATCGGTCTCGATGTAGAGTCCGGCGCGTATTTTATTCAGCGCATCAGCGGATGGAGTGCCGGCGACTTTTACCATGTAAGTCTTGGGGACGTGGGAAGCTGCCTTCATCAAATAGTTGGCGAAATCTCCATCGTTGGTGAGCAGCAGCAATCCTTCGCTGGCGTAATCGAGACGTCCCACGGGATAAACGCGCGTGCCGACGCCATGGAGCAGATCCAAGACGGTGGGACGATGCTGCGGATCGCGAAGGGTGGTGACGTATCCCTTCGGCTTATTCAGCAGAATGTATACGTGGCGCTCAGGCCCGTGCAGGAGTTTTCCATTCACCCGGATGTGATCTTTTTCCGGATCGGCCTTGGTTCCAAGTTCGGTGACAATCTTTCCGTTGACCGAAACCAGGCCGCCACTCATCAATTGCTCAGCCTTGCGGCGGGAGGCGATGCCGGCAGCAGCGATAATTTTCTGTAACCGTTCCGCAGGCATAGAGTTTTTTGGGGATTATTAGGTCTTTTCCTGTTGCTCAGTTTCAGTAACAGTTTTTTTTAAGGAGCCCGGATTTACGGTGCCAAGAGTCTGTAGATTTTCAGTCCGGCGCGATTCAGGCTCAGCCGAACTCTGTCTTGCTCATTGACTCCGCATTTTGCTGCCGAAAACCACCTTTACCATCTTACCAAGATTTTCAGCTGCTTCCAGTTCATGCGCTTTCCACTCGATGCATTTTCCCTCGACGTTCTGCTTCCATAACTGGAATGATTTACGCGGAGTAAGCCGTTTGCCCTCGAAATCGGCGATCACTGCTTTTTCCGGGTCACCCGCCCACTTCACAGTTTGGGCAACCTCAGGACGAAACCATAGCAAGTGGCATTTGTCTTTGTGTGAAACTTGAATTGCCAGCAGTCCGGAAGCAGTCTGCCGGATATCTTCAAACGATAGCTCGGCCTCTCTCAACGCGGAATAGGCGGCCAGCTTCTTTAAATTTTTTCGTCCAAGCCACTCAATGATGGCGGCGATGCGGTTGACTGGCGGAATTTTCCCGACAGATGTGCATTCGCCTCCGCTCCACAAGACTGCGCCGTCCGCCGGAACAACATCCAGAAGATTCGGTTTCCCGCTGAGGAGCCCTTTTAATTTGTCTTCGCTTTCAGACATCCGCACCAAAAGCTCTGCCTGAATTCGCGCGCCTTTGGTTCTGGACTCGTATTCGTCCTCCATCTTGCGTTTGCCAATCTCGGTGGAAAGCACTTGAGCCAGAAACGTACAGGCTTTTCGGAGTTCGTAATTCAGAAATCGTGGTCCTTCGTAGTGATGACAGGCGATGAGGCCCCACAGCTTGCCATTGACGATGATTGACACCGACATGCTCGCCATAACTTCCATGTTTTTCAGGTATTCGATATGAATGGGAGAAACGCTCCGCAATTCCGCCAGACTCATGTCGGTGAGTTGATGATTCTTAGGATTCACCAGAGGCTGAATCGGTACCGGCACATAATTGACGTCAGCAATGGCACGAATCGAGTTCAGCAGATAGAGTTGTCGGGCCTGCATCGGAATGTCGCTCGCAGGAAAAAAGAAGTCGAGAAAGGATTCCAACCTTGGTAATCCGTCTTCGGCGGCAATGTAGATGTCAAGGTTTGGTTGCATCTCATAAATCCAAACCCGATCAAAGCCGGTCAGAATACGAATGCCGCGTACACACACGTTCAGCAGTTCCGCAATGTTCGTGGTGGCCTGCATCTGCTGTGTCAAACGCGAGACATTTTTGTAAAACTGTGTGAAATGGCTCTTGGCGGACGGCGCGGCTGGCTCAAGTTCCAAAAAGGAGAACCCCTTGTGCCGATGTACCGCAGCATCTAATGGGGAGCCGTCGTTAGCTTTTGAGAACTCTATTCTCACCGGATTGCTCTCGCGAGGGTCCGTATTCCCCAAGGCATCCACTACCGCTGCCACCTGGCCGCTGCTTAAAAGAGAGCCCACTCTTTCCCCGAGAACTTCCTCGACCGAACGACCGATAAAATCTTTTGCGTTGGCGCTCGCCTGTAGAACCGTCAGATCCGGTTCACTGAGCACGAACAGAACTCCATGGGGCTGAATTGCCCCTGGGATGTGAATTGGCTCTTCGGAACAAGTGTCCAGTGTTACATCGTAGGTGTTGCCTACGAAATTCACGCCAAGTCCCCCTCGCTCATCCATTCGAGTAACGTGGTGAATGTCAGTTTGGCAAATTTTAGCGTTGAAGCCCGAGAATCGTGCGGTTGAGAATCTAATACCGTACGAAACTCACGCCATAGCGGACCAGTCATTTCATCATAGCCGGAATAAAATGAGCAACCCTGAACAGCCTCGGCCCCCAGACGGCGAATCACGTGCCGTTTAATGATCTGTCCCCCTAGAGTGGCTCCTTCAGTCACATAAAGGCATCCTAAGACTTCCGCGAAAGTCGCGGGATCTGGCGCAAAGCCGCATAATTTTAGTTTGTCTGTGTCCACCTTGAAGTAATTCAGATCAATTAAAAGAAGTTCGCTCTTGAAGCGGGACGTGATCCACGCAGAACTCGCTTCGCACGTTCCAAGATTATTCTCCAATGCGCGATAGAAGCCGTAGGTGCGGGAGAGAGTCGCGACGTATCGCGCCAAAGAAAGCTCACTATTCAGAAGATCGAGCTTCGCTTCCAAATCGTCATGGTAGGCCCTGGTGCCCAGTTTCAGGTCGGCTGCCAAACGATTTGTTGCAGTGACTTCCAAAATTATTCAGGAGGAAAGCGGCAAAAGCGACCATCGACCCGCAGGCATAAAAGTTTTAGGTCAGTAGCTTTTTTCTTGTTGCTCAGTTTTAGCAATGTCTTCTTCTTCCGGCTGCGACTCATTTGCAACCAACACCGGACCAGGGGCAGCAGATTCCTCGCGGAGTTCTTCTTCGCTCGATTCGTCTGGCACTCCCGTAGCGTCAGCTATTCCACCGTTCACGGGCATTAGATCTCCCTGAAAAGATTCCGCCACCAGCTTTTCAAATTCTTCCATGCTGGGAAGTTCAGCGACATCTTTCAATCCAAACCGCATCAGAAACTCTTTTGTCGTCTTATAGAGAATAGGACGTCCAATCACAGCCTTGCGTCCGCCCGTAGTGATGAGCTTTCGATCAAGTAGGGTAGCGATCACGCCGCTTGAATCCACGCCGCGAATCTCACTGATCTCCGGAACCGTCACCGGTTGCTTGTAGGCAATCACGGCAAGCGTCTCAAGCGCAGGTAAAGAGAGTCTAATTGGAGGAGTTAAACTCTTAGCAAACGCGCGCACCAGATCGTGATGCTCGGCCTTTGTCGACATACGATATCCGCCAGCCACCTGACGAATTTCGATGCCGTGTTCGGCTTGAGAATACTCAGCCACCAACGCTTCAAGAGCTGACCGGACATGAGATTTAACTTCCGCGTCATCGGCGGCGCCGTTGCTGATCACAGAAGCTTTGACGAGTGAAACAATGTTCTCGAGCGTGATGGGCATCTCCGCCGCATAGACGATCGCTTCGAGTTTGGCTTTCAAATTCATCGAATATTCAACTGACAGTTGTTCGTTGCAAAGCTACTGCCAATCATCTCTTACTTCGGACTGTTCCGCCATTACAGTTTCAAATCCTGTGTGCTTGCGGACAAGAATCTCGCCAAACAAGTTGTTTTGCCGCAACTGGATGGCCTGCAAGCGGACCAGCTCCAAAAGCGCGAGAAACATGCAAACTAGTGCCTGCCGGGAATCTATATTACGCAACAGCTGCTTAAGCCGGATGGGACGTTCTTCGAGAGTCAAGCGGCGGCGCAGATACTCAATCATCTGGCTGACAGTGACGCTCTCTTCGTCTACCTGAAGGATTGGGCGGGTACGAACGCGATCCAAAATCTGCTGGAATGTTTTGACCAGATCAATCACGTCCGCCGCAATTTCGGGCTCGGTGCCCTCGGCATCCATGAATTCCTTGATCGCAGGGTTGGACCAGACGGCATCTTCTATTTGCTGTTTTTGCATCAGCATCTGCGCGGCCGACTTATATTTCTCATGCTCGACCAGACGGTTGACAAGTTCTGCGCGCGGATCATTTTCCGCGTCGGAAGCAGCAGCCGGATCGCGCGGCAAAAGCATTTTAGATTTGATGTGGATTAAAACCGCCGCCATATAAATGAACTCGGCGGCGATATTCACATCCAACTCGCGCAATTTTTCTACGTATGCCAGGTATTGCGCAGTCAGAGTTGCGATCGGAATGTCATAGATGTCGATATCCTGCTTGCGGATAAGGTCGAGCAACAGATCAAGCGGACCTTCGTAAATGTCGCCCACGCTGACCGCGAAGGGGAAGTCGTTCTGCTCTTTCTTGGAATGCTTTTGTGGAGTCGCGTCTTTGGTCGCTGCGAAATTCTTTTGCACGCCGGATCCCTGTTCACGCGAAGACGAGTCTTCGTTCTTCTGTGAGTTGGCGTCGGAAACCATCTTTAGCTCTTTGTCCAGCAAGACATTCCTTGCCGCAGCCCGCGGCGGCACCTAGACTTCCCTAACTTCCCGAAAATCCTGCGACAGGCCCATCGCTTCCCGCACTTCGCCCATGGTGGCAGACGCAACCTTGCGGGCCCTGCTCGAACCTTCCTCCAGAATATCCCAAGCCAGCCGTGGATTAGTCTCGTATTTTTTACGCCGCTCCTGCATGGGATTTAAAATCTGCACGAGGGAATCAGCAGCCCAACCTTTGCACTCGATGCAGCCGATGCCAGCAGTCCGGCAGCCCTCGTCCACTTTTGCGAGGGTTGCGCGGTCGCTGAAAATCTTATGCAAATCGCCCACCGGGCAAACATCCGGATTACCCGGATCAGTTCGCCGTACACGAGCAGGGTCCGTGACCATGGTCTTCAGCTTTTGCCGAACCACCGGCTCCGGGTCGGTCAGCATGACGGTATTTCCGTAAGATTTCGACATCTTTCGGCCATCCGTTCCGGGCAATTTGGGCGCGTGCGTGAGCAGCGGTTGCGGCTCGGGGAAAACTGGAGTGTCTGGCAAGACCCCTGCACGGCGACTAGCCGGGCCGCCCTTCGGATAATACATATTGAAGCGCCGCGCAATTTCACGCGTCAACTCCACGTGCGGGACCTGATCTTCTCCCACCGGGACGAAATCGCCTTTATAAATCAAAATATCTGCCGCCTGTAGCACCGGATAACCTAAAAACCCGTATGTCCCCAGATCCTTCTCGGCGATATTCTCACGCTGCTCTTTGTAGGTCGGGACGCGCTCCAGCCATCCCAACGGAGTGATCATCGAAAATAAAAGATGAAGTTCGGCATGCTGCGGTACATGTGACTGGATGAACATCGTGCAGCGTTCGGGATCGAGTCCCGCCGCCAGCCAGTCGAGCAGCACCTCGAGCGAATTTTCTTTTAGCCGCGAAGTGTCGGCATAGTCTGTGGTGAGCGCGTGCCAGTCGGCCACGAAAAAGAAACATTCATACTGGTCCTGCATGCGAACCCAGTTATCGAGCGCGCCTACAAAATTTCCCAGGTGTAGTTTGCCGGTAGAGCGCATGCCGCTGAGCACGCGCTTGCGATGATTTGGCCGTGTTCCCATTACCCTCTCAAGAACCTGAAATTGAATACAGCAGAGAATTAAATACGCCCAGCACCGGATAAATCAGGCGCCCTAACAAGCCTCCGCCGAAATAGACGAGGATCAGCAATCCTACCCAGCCGACGGTGTCGTAAGTGCGGCGCGCGGATTCAGGCAAAAAATGTCGCACCACATGGCTGCCGTCCAGCGGAGGTATCGGGATCAGATTAAAAACTCCGAGCACGACATTGATCAACATCAGATCGTAAGCCAGTAGACTAACCGGCAGCAGCACGGAGCTGGTCTGGCTTCCAAGTGCATCAAGATGGTTGGGATAGCCAAACAATATGCCTTGAATGATTGCAGCACCCAGATGAGACGTCATCGAAATCGCCGCCAGAAAAATTACGGCGATGCTGGCTAGGATGAAGTTGCTTCCCGGCCCAGCCAGGGTAGTCAAAATATCATCGCGCACCGGATTCTTGAAATTGCGCGGGTCCACCGGCGTCGGCTTTGCCCATCCCAGCATTGGAATGTGCGTCAGTAGCGCTATCAGCGGCAGCAAAACGGTTCCGAACGGATCAATGTGCCGAAGAGGATTCAGTGAAACTCGACCCAGCATGCGGGCCGTAGGATCACCGCAACGGCTTGCCATCCAGGCGTGCGCAGACTCGTGAACGCTGATCGCGAATAGAAACACAATCAGTTGAAATATGATGTTTATCTGCTGCAGGGTCATCAGAGATTGAACTCGATACTACCATGTGAAGTTGAGCGTTTAGCCGTACCGCCAAGATCGCCCAGAGCCCGGGGCGACCTGTTCATTTCTTGAATTCTGTCTGAGATTTTTGCGGAGCGATCGTCTTTACCTTAATTGGCTTGGCAGGAATTCCTGCCACTACATTGAAAGGCTCTACATCCTTGGAAGCCACACCCATCGAGCCGACCATCCCGTGTTCTCCGACTTTCACTCCGCTCATCACTGTTGCGTGATACGTAATGCGCGCCTTCGGTCCGATTTCGGTTTTGTGGTTACTGATGATCATACCGTCGTTCAAATCGTGCGCGTGGGTGTAAACGTTAGCGAAATCGGAGATGGAACTGCCCGCGTGAATGATCAGCTCTCCGCGGTCGTCCAAAAGTACATACTTGTGAATGGTGCAATTGTCTTCGACCGTCAGGTTGTATCCGAATGAAACTTCGACGCCATGGAAAATCTTGACGTTGCTACCGCAATGCTTGAAAACATGGCGTGCCAGCATGGCGCGCATGCGAAATCCCAGCCAATGATTGAGGCCGGCGGGAGAGCGATCGAACATCATCCAAAACCAGATCAGCGGCTTGCGCTCGGCGTACTTCGCGGCATCCACGTCTCCGTAATATTCAGGTTCCAACGTAGTGTTGCGAGGATCGAAGCAGTGGGTCTGTATCTGAATCCCCTGGCCTGGCTCGGACAGCAATCGTCCGCCATGCTCGGAAGGCTTTCCCAGGTAGAGTTCATGCAACGCATCTCGGACCGTGTCACTTCGGTGCTCGGGATCACGGTTTGCAAACTGCTGGTCGAGCCACGCGATCCATTGCAAAAAGTCGGCTTCAGCATCTCGAGTTGGAGTGAGCGGGCGATATTCGTATCGTGGCATGGCACAGCCTTCTTTGTGGCGAGGAGAATCAAACCTCGGGCAACGACTAGAACATAGCACATGAGATATTCCTGTCGTTGCATTGGCCGGGAGGTCATTCCTCGCTTTGCAATATAATTCGTGCGCATTGCGATTGTGCTCTCGCACAGTCGAACTTTGGGCGACAGTAGCGAGGAAGAGACTATGTCGAAGCGCTTCAGATTTTCACTTCCTATCAAGGTCAAGAGATTGAACGTGGGTTCGAAGCTCGTCTCGAATGTTGCGCTTCTGAGTCTGTTAGTCCTGGCACAGCCTTTCCGCGCGCAAACCGCTTCCTCGACTCCTTTCGACGTTGTGATCACGAAGGGCCACATTATTGACGGCACCGGATCACCCTGGTATTCGGGAGATATCGGAATCCGCGAGGGGAGAATAGCGGCCATCGGAAATCTCACGGCGTCCCACCGCAAGCAAACGATTGATGCCGCCGGCAAAGTGGTCGCGCCCGGCTTTATTGACATGCTGGGACAATCGGAGTTGACCATCCTCGTAGATCCACGCCTGCCCTCGAAAATTTATCAGGGAATTACGACTGAAATCACAGGCGAAGGCGGGTCCGCCGCCCCCTTAAACGATGCAATTATCAAGTCAGAACACTCCTCCTACGAACACTACGGAATTACTCCCGACTGGCGAACGTTAAAGCAATATTTCTCGCGCCTGGAAAAACAGGGGATGGGTATAAACCTGGCCTCATATGTGGGCGCAACCCAGGTTCGGCGAATGGTCCTGGGAGACGACGATAAACAGCCCACGCCCCAGCAATTGGACGAAATGAAGTCTCTGGTTGTGCGGGCCATGAAAGAAGGCGCGGTGGGTGTTTCCACCTCGCTTGAATATGCCCCTGCGCCGTATGCGAAAACGGATGAACTGATCGCTCTCGCCACCGAAGCAGCGAAATTTGGCGGTGTCTATGCCACTCACATGCGCAGCGAAAGCGACTCTGTTCTCAACTCGATTGACGAAGCTCTGCGCATAGGGAAAGAAGCCAACATCCCCGTAGAGATCTGGCACATAAAGGTCGCCGGCAAGAAAAATTGGGGGCGTATGCCGGAAGTCGTAAACAAAATTAACGCCGCGCGCGCGGCGGGGATGGATATCACGGCTGACACCTACGCCTACCCGGCATGGTTCAATTCGATGTCCGCGTTTATTCCGCCCTGGGCGCACGATGGCGGCGACGAGAAACTAATTGCCCGCTTACAGAATCCGACTGATCGGGCGAGAATCCAAAAAGATATGCTCACGCCTTCAACAGACTGGGACAACGAGTGGCAGGAGATTCCCGGACCGGAGTCTGTTCTCATCGGAGTTGTGCAAAATCCTGCACTGCTTCCACTGCAAGGCAAGACTCTGGCAGATATTGCGAAGCTCTGGAATAAAGATCCTATCGACGCACTCTGCGATTTGCTGATCCAAGATAAGGCGTTTACTTACGTAGCAGTATTCGGCATGTCAGAGCCGGACGTCGCGCTCGCATTGCAGCAATCCTGGGTAGCGATTGATAACGATTCTTCAGGAACATCGCTCGAGGGAATTCTGGGAAAGGAACATCCGCATCCTCGCGCTTACGGCACGTTTCCAAGAATTCTCCGCAAATATGTTCGTGAGGAGAAAAAGCTCACCCTGGAAGACGCCATAAGAAAATTTTCAGCTTTGCCGGCGCAACGCTTGCGTCTCTCGGATCGTGGAGTGCTGAAAGCGGGCATGTGGGCCGACGTCACGATCTTCGACCCTGCGACCGTACGTGATCTCGCCACCTTCGAGAAGCCGAACCAATTGTCCGAGGGGATGGAGTACGTCTTGGTGAACGGCGCTCCGGTGATTGAAAAAGGAAAGATGACGGGAGCGCTTCCGGGGAAAGTGCTGCGAGGAGCGGGCTGGGTGCAGTAGGAAACGGAATTCTATTTTTGTGTAACCGACAGAGTATGCAGTCCGACAGAGGCCGTGTCTATGCGATCACGCAAGCCGAAGCGCGAATCCAGGCCAACCTCTGGATATTTGGGATGCAGATATTTCTCGACAAACATCTGTAGCACGAAGCGTGGAATATCCACTTCGTCCAGCGAAACCGAATCCACGTGAACGTATCCTTGACCTCCGGCCGCGTGCGCATGCGCAATGACTACGACAGTATGAACGCCGCTAAAGACCGACAGCAGCGGATTCGCAGAGCTGTGGCCCGCCTTAAGCTGATCGAAGTCCACCTTTGATTTGCCGGTAATGACTTCCGGCTGAGATTCAAAACTCACCGACTTGACCCCGACAGGAAAATCAATTTTGCCAGAAGCGAAATAAGCATTCACTTCCTGCTCGGTAAAAACAGTCGGCGTTTGATCTGGGGTCGGCCCTTTTCCATTGTTCTCAATTTGCTGTAACTTGGCCTCCATGCCGGCCCCTGGAAGAACCGGGGTGGCCGCCGCAGTCTGAGCCGGAACAGTAAGCGCTCGGAACGTAGTAATTAGAAAAAGGACCAGTAGAATGGGAAAACTTCGCGAGGGATTCATGGTTTCAAAGCCGCCCGGGTTTCGGACGCGGACGCCGGAACAACTTTCGGTTCATTCAATGTTCCCGTAATGCTGAACCCGGGAAGGCCGTTCCTAGAAAGTGTCACATTCAAAGCTTGTGCTTGAAAAGTTCCGCCGAGCGCTGCCGTTCCGCTCACTTGGTAGGTCGCGTCCTGAGTATCAAGTTTGCCGTCGTTGATCACAAACTTATTATCTCGGAATTTAAGACTTCCGGTGAAGTGTTGCATTTCAAGTGGCCCGCTGCCGGCCGAGAGCTCCACATGAGCTAGCGAACCGTTAGAGATATCTAGACCAAGAACAGCGTCAGCAGAGTCCATCATCTGGGATGCATTCAAGCCCTCGAAATCTGCCTGGTACTTGCCGGATGCGGTGCCCGTAATCCAGGCACTGTCAGGCACATTTGCCAATCTTTCAAAATCGACTTGCTCGATCGTTCCTGTCCCCGTGTAATGAGGCGGCTGAACCGTGAAGTCGGCTTTCCATTCTCCGACGTGGGAGCCCCCGAAAACTGTGCCTCGCAATTGGGATGCGCGCAGCTTTCCGCGGTTAAAATCAATAGTCGCGGAAACGTTGGTGGCGGTCTGGTCCTTGAAAATAACGCGATCGGCCGTGAGCTTTCCTTTTGCATTGAGCCCCAGCAGGTAAGAACGCCGCGATCGCGATGACGCCAGAAACCGATACCAAGGGCGTTTTCCGAACGCTGGATTGAATGATTCATTCAACTGCTCGGCCTCAACCCGCGGGGAATGAAGGTCGAATCTTGCAGGGCATACGCCGGGATCGGCGCAATGAAGCGGTATTGATGAGAAACCCCGCCACGTGCTGTTGGCGAGAGAGAAAGCCACGTTTTGGACCGCAATTTCATCCGGCTTGAGAAGAAGGTTTGCGGAGATTATTTCAAGCGGCTTGTTGATTCCCAAGACTTCGGCGCGCACGGATCGCAATTGCGCCTGGCCGACCGGATGCATTTGCATGCCGGATCCCCAATTGTCGGCCAAACGTAGATCAAAGTTTATGGAGCCCGAAGCGGCAGCGATTGGAGCCGCGATTCCCGCCATTTTTGCCAGTTGCAACAGGGTTTGCACTTCGGCGCCTCCCTGCATTGCAATCCCGTAGGAGGTGCGTGATATCGAGCCTCGCACATGCGCAGGAGAGGGACGGCCGAGAGCGACACTGAATGGGCCAAAGTCGACGCGGGTATCTGCCACCGGCGCGAGCTTCGTCTTCCTTTCGAGCACCTGGCTTTGTACCACTCGCTTGCCCGAATCAGGCAGTTGCGAAGCAGCGGCAAGGGCGAAGGGAACCGTTCCGACCACAAATTCGGTCGCGTTCGATTTCGATCCCAGCCGCAAATTGCTTGTGCTTCCACCCCCGTGCCACTCGGCCCGTTTTTCTCGACCGCCCGCGACAGTTGCCTGCCCTTCGAGCGTACCTGCGGCCACTAAACCGTCGGGAATATTTTGTCTGCAATGACGAGCTAGCACGAGTAGCGAGGCAATGGGTAATCCTTGAGCCGTCATTCGCAAATCGTAGGACCGCGGACCCAACAGCGAGGTCATTTTTCCATCCAATGAGAGCACCCCGGGGCCCACTGGTGCTCGACAGGAGATATCTGTCAATGAGTGGTCAACCGAACTATAACGTCCGCCACATTGCCCGGACAGACGCATAGGCGCGCCGGCGGCAACGCCGAATCGGCGAAAATCCTGCACCTCAAATTTCGTATCCAGTGACAAATTTGCGGGTTTGCCCGAAAGAGTTGTATTCAATAAAATACCGCCGCGCCAGCCGCGATCGTTGCCATAGGCGAGCTTCGAGGCCTGTCCCAATTGCGCGTGAGACCATTCCAGTTTGAACTCCAGCGGAGTTTCACGCAGGCTGCCGGCCCTCTGCCAGTTGCCGCTGACTTTCAGAACGCCGGTATCGCTAAGGTTAAAGTCCGTGCGCACAGGTTGCGCTTTCAGACGCATGCCCCATTGATTCTCCGAGTCCTGCCACAAACTGAAATCGGCTTCGGTCAGAGCGTAAGGTTTTTTTTCCAGTCCAAACTTAAAGTTGATTCTCGCCCGATCTGCTTGGATATAAGGAAACGCGATCCGCCCCTCGGTCGTATTCTTGCCGGTGGGGGCGCTCGGAGTTTTGGCGGCATGCTGAAGTAGATCCTCGAGGTTCCAATGTCCCTGGGAGTTTCGCGCGAGATTCAAACTTGGCTCAGCGAAATCCAACCGGCTGATCTCAAATCGTCCTCGGAACAACGAGATCATCCGCAACGATGCAGAAACAGTCTGCGCTCGCAGCATGGGCTCAGCGCTGAAGAAAGGGTCGTCGTGGATAACGAAGTTGTGGAGCTCGAAGCCGGGCCACGGAAGCACTCGCAGGCTGACCGATTGAATT
>JBDUDA010000072.1:0-12462 GCA_040003205.1 Acidobacteriaceae bacterium
CGACCTTGCCAAGGTCGAAGTCGCGGGTTCAAATCCCGTCTCCCGCTCCAGAATTTCCTGTTTCAAAGAGCCTGAACGGCCCTCCTTCTAGTGGACAGTCTTCCGACCGGCTGCTAATTTTATGCTTGAGGGCGCGGTACCCAAGTGGTAAGGGAGAGGTCTGCAAAACCTTTATACGTGAGTTCGATTCTCACCCGCGCCTCCAAATCCTTAAATTTAGCTATGCTGCCAGCGCGCCTCAGCCCGGGTCAGTGTCGTCCGCCTGCTGCTGTGAATCCTGTGTGTTGGTCGAATACTCAATGAATTGTGTCGAACTGTTACCGAGGAACGTTTGCCAATGAAAAACCGTCGCTTCTGGCTCTTACAAATCTCTGCATTTCTTCTGTGTTCGTTCATCTTCGCGTGCGCGTACCGAGTCGAGGCCGAAGACGCCTCTCCTACAGCCGTAGCTCCGCCCATAGCCAAAAAAGTCCCGAAGACCACCGAGATCAACGGACACACCCTCGTAGATAACTATTACTGGATGCGCGACAAACAGAATCCAGAAGTGAAGGCATATCTGGACGCCGAGAACGTATACACCGATGCGGTGATGAAGCCGACGGAAGGTCTACAGAAAAAACTCTACGGCGAACTTCTCAGTCGTATCAAGGAGACAGACATCGCGGTCCCCTACAAAGAGGGCGACTACTTTTATTACTCGCGCACTGAAGCCGGAAAGCAATACAAAATCCATTGCAGAAAAAAAATTGAGGCAGGTTCCACCGAACAGATAGTTCTGGACGTGAATGCGCTTGCTGAGGGGCAAAAGTTCATGTCGCTCGGAGCCTTAAATGTGAGCGACGATGGCAATCTGCTCGCGTATACCACCGACAATACCGGCTTTAGGCAGTACACGCTGGCCGTTAAAGATTTGCGGACTGGAAAGATCCAACCGGATATTGCCAAGCGGGTTGGCTCTGTCGTATGGGCCAACGACAATAAAACCATTTTCTACTCGGTTGAGGATGAAACCACCAAGCGGCAATATCAGGTTTTCCGACACGTAGTTGGCAGCAGCGGATCCGACGACCTGATCTATGAAGAAAAAGATCCAAAGTTTGACCTGTCTGCGGGAAAGACGCGCAGCAAAGCCTACATCTTCATGATTTCCGCGAGTCATACCACCACCGAGGCCCGGTTCATTCGCGCGGATGATCCGTCAGCACAGTGGAAAGTGATGGAACCCCGCAAGCAAAACGTCGAATATTATCCCGATCACAATGGCGAATTCTTCTACCTCCGAGTCAACGATACCGGACGAAATTTCCGTCTGGTGAAGGCTCCCGTGAGTGAACCCCGCAGCCAGAACTGGCGGGAGGTCATCCCTCATCGCCCGAATGTAATGCTCGACGATACCGAATTTTCCCAGGACTACTACGTGTTGAGCGAGCGCGAAAACGGACTTCCGCAATTTCAAGTCACCGATATTAAAAGCGGTCAAGCGCGCAGAATCGAGTTTCCGGAACCGGCTTATGCGAGCTATCCGGAATTTAATCGGGAATACAACACCAGGAAATTTCGCTACGGCTACGAATCGTTTATTACTCCGCGCTCAGTCTACGACTACGACATGGCGAATGGCGGCTCCACCCTGCTGAAGAAGACCGAGGTGCCGGGAGGCTTCGACAGCAACCGATATCAGGTCGAGCAGGTTTATGCGCCAGCATCGGACGGCGTCAAAATTCCCATTTCGCTTGTCCACCTCAAGGGCGCGAAGCTGGATGGGAAAGGTCCAATATTTTTAACCGGGTATGGATCGTACGGTATTTCTTATGACATCGGGTTTAACTCCGATTTGTTCAGCCTTGTGGATCGTGGGGTCGTCGTCGCCGTCACTCACATTCGAGGTGGCGGCGAGCTGGGCAAAACCTGGCACGATGCGGGACGAATGATGCACAAGAAAAACAGTTTCACCGATTTCATAGCCTCGGCCGAATATCTCGTGGCAAATGGCTATGGGTCAAAAGACCGCCTTGTGATCGAAGGAAGAAGCGCAGGTGGCCTTCTGATGGGCGCGGTGTTAAACATGCGACCTGATTTGTTCCACGCGGCGCTGGTTGGCGTCCCATTCGTGGATGTCATGAATACCATGTTGGATGAAACCCTTCCCTTGACAGTCGGCGAGTTTGAAGAATGGGGCAATCCAAAGGAGAAGCCGGCGTTCGACTACATGCTGACATACTCGCCCTATGACAACGTGGAGGCGAAGACCTACCCGAACATGCTGGTCCGGACGTCCTTCAACGACAGTCAGGTCATGTACTGGGAGCCGGCGAAGTATGTCGCGAAGATGCGTGCAATGCGGACTGACAACCACACGCTGATTCTAAAAACGAATATGGATCCTGCTGGACACGGCGGCGCCTCCGGAAGATATGACCGCCTAAAGGAAGCCGCATTTGACTATGCGTACTTCCTCACGCAGATGGGAATTCAGGACTAAGCCGGGACTCTGCCGACTCGTTTCGACTCCGGCTAAAAGCTGATCTTCAGGATTCGCCCCTCGGTGCCGACAAGCCATCCGGCCTCAGGGTTGGCAAAGGCCACCGCCCAGTAGCCGCTGACGTTCGGCAGTTGGAACCACGTCTTGCCCTCATCAGGGGTCCACGCCGCGCCTCCCGTGCTCGCTGTCACCACGACCGCGCGTGGAAGCTCAACGTGCTCAGCGTCCTCGTCACGATCGTTGATACCGCGTACGTAAGCAAGACCGTAAATCGCTCCGGTCACGGGAGGCTGGTTCGTGAGGGTCCAGGTTTTGCCACCGTCGCTGGAGATGGCCGTCGCCGCGTCATCTGCGTCGCCGGGATCTAAGTCTCCTCCTCCGACGATGCCGTGCCAGGCGTCGCGGAATGCAACGCTGAATCCGCCGGAACTCGGCGAGCTTTCGAGCGGAGTCTCGTAAGCATTCCATGTGTCGCCACCATCGCGCGTGGCAAGAATCCTGGCGACCGTCGAGCCGCCTGTCGTAATCCATGCATTCTCTTTGCCCTGGGTCGCGACGCAAGTACCGCTGGAAGCGAATGATGCCTCACCGGGAAGCGCCGGCGGCAAGTTGCTGCTGATGTCTTGCCAGGTTTTGCCATTAGTCGTGCGCAGGTCGGGGAATACTCCGTTCACCGAGTCGCTGTGTGCGAGGCCACGCTTCGGTGTCCAGAAGGCAAAACAATCGTAGAAGGCACTGGGATTCTCATTCTGGAATTGCATCGTCCAATTCGCGCCCCCATCTGTCGTTTTATATATGCGGAAATCCGTGGGGTTTGCTCCGATAGACATTAGATAAGCAACTTTTTCGCTGAACCCCTGCACATCGCGAAATTGTAGTGCTTCGGCACCGGGGACAACTCCGGCCTTCCAGGTTTTCCCACCGTTCGTAGTCAATAGAAAGGTGCCGCCACGCCCGGAAGCCCATACCACCTCAGAGTTCACCGGACTGACAGCGATCAGTCCCTGAATAGTCCCGCTATGCTGTCGTGTGAGTTTCGGTTGATGATTTTTTGCTTCCGCGAAACCGAAACTGGCGAAAGCCACTGTCAATAGGATTGCGAGGGAACGTTTGAACATAAAGGGTCTCCTGGGAACTCAAGCCGATGGCTGGCAGTTTAGGCGCGCCGCTTTATCGCTGTCAAATACTTTGCTGTAGCTGCGCTCGATTCAAACTCGGCCTCGGACGAGCCATTCCCCGTAAACGTGACACTCATATTAGACTGTTAAAGGACGATCCCCAGAGGTTCGCCAACTAACAAGGAGATTACATGTCGCAGAACCACGGAGTCACCAAACCGCACCGCCGGCAAAAGGGCGCGAAGCGCAAAGACTTTACCAGGGAAACCATGGTTCAACTACGGTCTTCCGAGAAAACCTCTCTCGCTGCTCAGCGCCAGAAAGAGCTATCGCGCTCACAATCCGCAGGCAATTAGTCTCCAGATTTAATCCGGCCTTAGTTTTGATCGCCCCCGCCATGAGTTTGGCGGCAAAGCTTGCAGAAAGTCGGCGGCCGGCTGTTATCCACGTGGTGGCGCACGGGCTTCAAGGTTTTCAGGTAGGCAAAGATGTCGGCAAGATCGGTGTCCGTCATGCCGCGGTACGTGCTCCACGGCATGATTTGATTTAAGCTGCGCGCCCCTACGAAACCTGTGCGCAGCACCTCGATGAATTGTTTTTCTGTGTAGTAGGGAATCCCCGACGGATCAGGGGTGATGTTGGCTGACGCCACATTGCCCCAGTCTCCCGTGAAGATGCCGCCGCCCGCGAACTCCATCCCGGAAATGCTTTCGCCATCTTTACCGCTGGGACTGTGACAGTCTGCGCACACCGCAATCTTCACCAAGTACGCGCCTCGCTGTGCTGCGGAGGAACGGTCGGGTTCCGGTACGGGCGCACTCAAAGGCATCGGACCCGACCGAATGAGAAAATTCACCGGAAAGTTCAACTTGGTTTGTGGCAATGGATTCCGAATGGGTGGAATCGAGCGCAAATACACCACTACCGACGCCAGGTCTTCGTCCGAAAGGCTTCGATAATGCATGAACGGCATCATGGGAAATAAGGCGCGCCCATCGTAGCTAATGCCTTCCCGAATTGCGCGGGCCATCTGGTCGTCGCTCCACCTTGCGGCGCCAGTCTCCGCGTCCGGCGTCAAGTTTGAGGCATACAGGCTTCCCGGAATCCCGGCATCGTCGATGTGCGAGCCGGCAAGTAGAGTGCCCGGTACCACCGGGTCGTCGTGTTTCTTGAAGTCGCGGACAGAATGGCACACTGCGCAACCGGTTACGTTTTGCACCAGATACTCGCCGCGAGCGCGCCTTTGTTCCGTTCTCTCAAATTGGCGCGAGGTCAGCTCTCGCTGCCGGGGCCCGAGAAAAGGACGCCAGCCAACTGTGAATGTGATAGCAATAGCCAGAGCCAGTGCGAGAAGCAGGAAGCCCCAGGCAAGAAATTTCGGCCAACGATTTTTACCAACCCGGCTATCCATTCGGTTTCAATCCCTTAGTCCGCGAGCGCTAGATTCCCAAGTTTCGCGGCGATGAGAGAATCGTGCAGCATAGCAATTCGAAATCCGTATGCACAAGTGAATAGTGTTGGCGGCGGTGGCTCAGCGAATGATAATTTTAGCCAGAGCCTTCAGGGGATCGAAAGGGCAGAAACGGTCTAATCCTAACCCCAAACTGTGTCCAAAGCCGCCTCCATCATCATCGGAACCTACAATGACCTCGACATCCTCGAGGCGAGCCTGGCTTCTTTCGCTGTGCAAAGCTTTCGCAACTTCGAAATTGTGATCGCCGACGATGGCTCCAGCCAGGACTATGCACCCATCCTTGCCGCCTGGTCACCGCGCTTCACTCACGGTATCCAACATGTCACCCACAAAAAACATGGCTTCCGTAAGGCCCGAGTCCTCAATCGCGCGATCCGGGTTAGCCGCTTCGAACACCTGATTTTTGTTGATATGGACTGCTTGCCACGGCGCGACTTCATTGCCAATCATCTCGCGCATCTTCGGCCTGGCGCCGTCATCGCCGGACGCAGGGTTCACCTCAATCGTGAAGTCATTCCCACTCCGACGGATATCCTGGAAAGGGGGCTCGGTTTTGATCCCCTTACTCTCCTCAAACTTTGGTTAAAAGGGAAAGCGCGCGTGATCGAACACGGGATATCCCTGCCTTTCTTTTACGAATCGTCCAACAACAGTCTGCAAGGTAGCAACTTCTCTGTCTGTAAAACAGACTTGGAGGCGGTCAACGGATTCAACGAAGAGTTTGAAGGATGGGGAAAAGAAGATATGGAGCTCGGCTTACGATTTCAGTTGAGCGGCGTACGAGTGCGAAATCTGCGAAACCGCGTCATCCAGTATCACTTGCTCCACCAGCAGCAACCTTCTGACAATCCTGCCAGTGACAGAATTTACGAGCGCACTAAGGCTCTGCGGACCGTTCAAGCGGAGCGGGGGCTTGCGCAGATTCAACCTGGAGACTTCGCGTTATCTCGCTACCCGACTCCCAATAAATAAATTAAGAAATTTTCATTTGCTGAAAAAAATAGGGCCGGAATAACGAAAATTGACGATCTTTTCTTGACAACGCCAAAAATAACCTGTTACTTAGTGCGTGGGCGCGCAACTGCGCCTGTGCCCAATGTGTTTCTTGCCGCGAACATGTTTCAGGAGGAATCGATGAGCTCATCCCGTTGCCGTTTCGCGGGTCTTTTTTTACTGCTCTTCTTTGTAGCGGGCTGCTTCCAGGACGCCCATGCCATCCCGGCCTTCGCGCGTAAGTACGGCCTACGATGTTCCGCCTGTCACGAGGCGTGGCCAAAACTTAACGACTTCGGCTGGCGCTTTAAAGACAATGGCTACCAGTTGATGAATGACCGCGACGCCCCGATCTGGCAAAACCCCGGTTACTGGCCGATCGCGCTGCGCATGACGCCCAGCTGGCACCGCGAAAACGTTAACAAGGTGAGCGTAGACAACGGCGCGCCCGATCCAATCACCGGCGTTTTCCCTCAGGGCGAGACCTCCATCACATCGCACGGCTTTGACAATTCCGGACTCGACATTCTCACTGCGGGAACCCTTGAAAAAAATATTTCGTTCCTGTTAGTGCCTTCCGCGGATGAGACGGGTGCATTCCACTTCGAATCTGTCTGGGTGCGGCTCGACAATCTTTTCAAAAGCCCGTGGATGAACGTCAGGATGGGTAAATTCGAACTCGACAATTTCATTTCTGAAAAGCGTACCTACACTCTGTCGGCCAACGGAGGGGCATATCAGCTTTATCACTTCGTGCCGGTGGGCGACAGCAACGTGTTCGCGCAGATCGGAGATAACCAGCTCGGACTTGAATGGTCAGGCCACTCCGCCAATGATCGCACTCGCGTCTCCGCCTCTCTTTTTAGTTCCAGCGACGGTAGTCCCGACCTGGTAAATGCCAACACTTACAGCGGCTACTTTAGTGCCAGTCAAGCCTTCGATCTCGGCGGTCTGGGGCTGCAGCGCGTTGGTGCTTACGCTATGGTCGGCCAAGCTCCGACCTACTCGCTTACCTCTCAGGGTATTCCCGTCCCAGGCTCTAGCCTGGGTAACAAATCATTTAGCCGCGAGGGAGTTTTTGGCGACTTTTACGTCAAGAAATTTGATGTGGCGATGTATTTTCAGCACGGTTCGGATGACGCTCACTTCGGAGCCGCCACTCCATCTAATCAACCGCTCATATCTGGAACCCGAAACCCAGCGTGGAACGGCGCCTTCATAGAACCTCACTTCACGCTCACTCCTCAACTAGTTCTATTTCAACGTTCGGAATGGGTGCGAATGTCGCAACAGGCAATTCCCGGCACACCATCTGATTTGGGTAACATTGATGCTTACACCTTCGGTTATCGCTGGTACCCAATCATGACCAGTAGGGCCGGTTTTGCATTCCACAACGAATACTCGTGGGTGCGGGCACGAGGTATGGCGCCGGTAACCGGTGGCGACCTGTCCAGTAGCAGTCTGTTCATAGGATTTGACTTCGATTTCTAGACGAGGGATACCGATGCGTACCGATCTTCTCAATGTGTTGCTGAGCTCTGCTGCCGTCTTGGCGTTTTCAATTGTTTCACCGGCGCAAGTGACCCAGGTGGATCAAGATCAGCAGTTGGGAATGGAAAGCCACATCGGCAACCTCACTGGGCACGCCAATAAAGGCAAAGAGACCTATCGCCGATATTGTCTCGGCTGTCATGGAGTAGCAGGCGACGGCGAGGGAGAGAACGCGGCCTGGCTCGAGCCCCGGCCCCGCAATTTCACGCTTGCGCAGTTCAAGTGCCGTTCCACTCCTACCGGCACGCTTCCAACGGACGAAGACCTCTACAACACTTTGGGCCGTGGTCTCACCAATTCCAATATGCCTGCCTGGTTTCCACTTCCCGCGCAGCAGCGGGCCGATCTGGTTGCGTACGTTAAGCACTTTTCTCCTAAATGGAAGACGGAGAAGCCCGGAGTTCCGATTGAGGTCCCCGCCGAGCCCCAAGTTACGGCGGAGCGACTTCAAGCCGGTCAGGCGTTGTTCCAGAAGTTGGAATGCTGGAAGTGTCACGGCGTGGAAGGAAGGGCAAACGGGGTATCGGCGGATACGCTTCAAGACGATCAAAACCGGCCCATCAAGCCATTTAATTTCCATGACGGTGTGCGCTTCAAGTGCGGAACCACGAATCATGATCTCTACAAGATTTTCATGACCGGACTTGACGGCACCCCGATGCCCTCATTTGCCGACAACGTTAAACCTGACGAGGCTTGGGACCTTGTGTTCTACCTGCGGTCGCTTCAGCCGATGCCTTCGAAAGAAAAGCAGATTGCCAAGCAACTCGGACTGAAGCCTGTAAATTCAAACGCAGTAGCCGCTCCGGCTCCGCCAGCGGAGGCGCCGGCGGCTCAACCCGCGCCATCGGCGACTCCTGAAGCTAAGCCTGATGCGACCGCTCCAGCGGCCCGGCCGTCGGACCCAGCTGCTCAGCCTTCTGCGCCGGCAAATCCGCCTGCGCCGCCGGAAGGTGCAGCACCTCCACCAGAATCGAAATAAGATTAATAATTACCGGAAACAGGGAGAAAGCATTCTATGAAGACCAGCCATAAATCGAAATTAGCAGGAGCTTTGTGTGCCTTAGTGCTCATAGCATTAGTCATCATGTTGGGACAGAAAAAGGTCACAGCAGCGGCCGACGGCAAAATCACAGGCACCGTCAAACTCGATGGCCAGGCCCCCCACCAAAAGCCGATCGATATGTCCAAAGAGCCCAGTTGCGCGGCGATACACAAAGACAAGCCGATTACGACCGAAGCAGTCATGGCCGGAGCGGATGGTGGATTGGCCAATGTTGTGGTCTACATTTCTGAAGGTTTGACTGGCAATGAAGCCGCGGCGGCGCCTTCCACCCCGGTGGAGATCAATCAAAAAGGCTGTCAATATTTGCCCCATGTGGTCGCCCTTGATGCATCACAACATATGAAGGTCGTCAACAGCGACCAGACCTCGCACAACATTCATCCTCAGCCTACAAAAAATCCCGAATGGAACAAATCGCAGCCTCCAGGATCTGCGCCCTTCGACGTGACTTGGGCTAATCCGGAAATCGCGGTACCGGTGAAGTGCAATATTCATCCATGGATGCGCGGATATATCGCGGTTGTTAAAGGACCCTACGGCGTGAGCGACGAAAAGGGCGCGTTTAGCTTGAGCAATGTGCCTCCTGGAAACTACACCGTCACCGCGTGGCAGGAAACCTACGGTACGCAAACCCAGAAAATTACCGTCGCCGCAGGGAAGCCGGCTAGTGTGAATTTCACTTTTAAAGCGAAATAGTTCGTGTTACAGAGGAGGCTGCCGTGGATAACACTGCAGCCCCCTGGTCTGCTTGACAGTCTTCGCAGGCTGCAATCTTTAAGTTTGTCTTCGCTTAATCGCTCAAAAGAGGCATCACGACATGGGAAAGTTCTTTGCCGCAACTATATTTCTGATTGCAGTCGCTTCCGCAGTCCCCATCCTGATGCACACATGGCCGATGCCCATCGACATCTCGAACCACGGTCCCTTGATTGATGAGCAAATGAGCGAAACCATGGCGGAGGCAGGCATCGCTTTTCTGGCCGCCCAAATCCTTCTGGCTGGCTTCATCTGGAAGTTTTCGGGACGGCCGAAGGATGCGAAGATAGGACACTTTCCCGGAGGCTCACTGGGCCTCGTGATTGCCGCTCTTCTCCTGGTAGGCACCGAAGTCCTGGCCCTAGGCGTCTTCGGAACTAAAGCCTGGGCGGCCGTCTACTTCACTCCTCCGGCCGCGGACTCGATGCCCATCCAGGTGCAAGCCGGGCAATTCGCTTTTTACTTCCGTTATCCCGGGCCCGATGGCAAGCTTGCTCCCATCCATCCTGAAAAAATTGATGAAGGCGCCCAGAATTTTTTCGGACTCGATACCGCGAACGACCCTGAAGCGAAAGACGACGTCGTCACTGCAGAGATGGCAATACCTGTAAATAAAGAAGTCCACCTGCTGATGCATAGTAAGGATCTTGGACATTCTTTTTACGTGCGCGAACTGAGAGTGCAACAGGATTTCGTTCCTGGCCTAGATCTCTCTCTCCACTTCACGGCCAATAAAATCGGAAAGTATGAGATTGTATGCACCCAGTTATGCGGCCTGGGTCACTACAATATGAAAGCTTATCTGGAAGTCATGTCGCAGGACGACTTCGATAGTTGGATGAAGCAGCAACAGGCAAATCAGTAATAAGCTCGACGTGCTGCGAAAGAATAGCGCGGAACAGTACACAGCTCCGAGGTGAGCACAATGCACGACGTTTCAGCCCACGCGGTCCATCACGAGCCAACCAGTTTCATTCGAAAACATGTCTTCAGTCTGGACCACAAGGTCATCGGCAAACAGTACTACGCACTCGCGTTAGTGTCTGTTTTTGTCGGCATGGCACTGTCGTGGTTCATGCGAATTCACCTGGCATGGACGAATGCTTCCATCCCGGGCTTGCAGTTGCTCTCGCCGACTGGGGCTCCCAACGGGGTAATGACTCCTGAGTACTATCTGCAATTAATGACCATGCACGGAACCATCATGGTCTTTTTCGTACTGACCACAGCGCCCTTCGCGGGCTTCGGAAATTACTTTTTGCCGATTCAAGTGGGCGCGGAAGACATGCCTTTCCCCCGCTTCAACATGATGTCTTTCTGGATCACATTTATTGGCTTTGTAGTCCTGATTGCGGCATTTTTCGTTGGCGACGGTCCACCACTCTCCGGGTGGACAGCTTACGCTCCTCTCAGCGCAGTCGGAGCAATTGCAGGTCCAGGGCAAGGCACGGGCCAGGTTCTGTGGGCAGCATCTATCGCAATCTTCTGTATCGGCCAATTGCTGGGTTCATTAAATTTCATCACTACTACGCTCGACCTTCGCACCAAGGGAATGACCCTCATGCGCCTGCCTCTGAGCGCGTGGGCATGGTTTATCACTTCGTGCATGGGTTTGACAGCGTTTGCGGTGCTGCTGCCGGCTTGCATTCTTCTGATTCTCGATCATGTCGCAGGCACGAGTTTCTTCGTTCCCTCGGGGCTGGTTATCAATGACAAACTGGTGCCGCACTCCGGCGGTTCCACTCTTCTCTGGCAGCATCTTTTCTGGTTCTTCGGACACCCTGAGGTCTACATCGCGATCGTACCGGGCATGGGCATCGTGTCGCACGTGCTGATCACCAGCATGCGGAGGCCGTTGCTGAGCCACAAAGTCATCATTGGCGCGATGGGCACGCTGGCATTCCTCAGCTACATGGTTTATGGCCACCACATGTTCGTGAGCGGAATGAATCCCTTCTCCGGCCTCGTGTTTTCCTTCCCGACCCTGGTTATTACGATTCCCGCTACCGTGATTGTTCTTATCTGGATTGGCAGCCTCTACGGCTCAAAGCTGCGCATCAACACCGCATCGCTATTCGCACTAGGCTTCATCTCAATGTTCGTTGCCGGCGGAGTCAGCGGATTCTTTCTCGCGCAGCCCTCGCTGGATATCTATTTGCACGCCACCTACTTCGTGGTCGGACACTTTCATATGGTGATGGCGGTTGCTGCTCTCTTCGGAATTTTCACCGGAACCTACTTCTGGTACCCGAAAATGACTGGCAGAATGTTGAACGAAAAACTCGGCCAGGCACATTTCTGGCTGACCTTCGTCGGCACCTACGCCATCTTCATGCCGTTTCATTACCTGGGCATGGCGGGCAACGTCCGCCGCTACTCGTCTTTTGTGGATGACTTCATGGGGCCCTTGCTTCCGGTTCACAAATTCATCACTATCGCAGCACTTCTTACCGGCGCGGCTCAGTTCATTTTTCTTTACAACCTGATTCATAGCCGCTTCCGGGGAGCGCTCGCGCCGCCTAATCCATGGGAAGCTACCTCGCTCGAGTGGACGATGCCCTCGCCGCCTCCGTTCGATAATTTCGGGGGCAAGCATCCCGTGGTCTATCACGATCCTTATCAATATGGAGTCGAAGGTTCCACCAACGATTACGTCATGCAGGATTCACCGGAAGAAATTCATACAGTAAGAGATGAGAAGTAGTTCGCGATAACGAAAGCAGAAATTAGTATGGCAACAACAATCCCTGAACCGCCGGCCAGCGCGAATTCACTGCCTGACCCTTCTAATTACGGAGGCGGCGGCTGGCGCAATTTAGTACCGGCGAATGGAAACTCGCGCACGATTCCGCAGTACTCCCCGCCACCTGCCAGCATGGGCGTCTGGGTGGGCATGGCGGGCATCACAATGTCATTCGCGGCTTTCACCAGCGCGCTCATCGTGCGCCAGGGCGCCTCGCCCGACTGGCGGCACTTCTCGCTGCCGGCAATTTTGTACTTCGACACTCTCGTTCTC
>JBDUDA010000275.1:0-3683 GCA_040003205.1 Acidobacteriaceae bacterium
CGAAGAAGCAGCGAGGTCCATCGCCGGACAAACGGCAACAACCGTGCGGAACTCGCGCGGCGCATCGCTTCCCCACTCACCCGCAAGCTTCAGCACAATATTTCCACCCATGGAAAAGCCCACCAGAGCCACGTTTTTTACGCGATCCTCACGAATCAGATTTTGTGCAACAGCAGCAACATCTCGCGAAAGGCCGGAATGGTAGAGCGTAGGAGCGAGATTTTCGGTGCCTCCGCAGTTGCGCTGGTTCATGCGCACGACATTCATCCCGGCCGCCACGCCCTTGGCCGCGATCGCCAGCATGTAGTTGGATTCGGTGGAGCCTTCGAGCCCGTGTAACACAATGGCGGTTAACGCACTCTGACGGTCATTTTGCCAATGGCAGTGGCACAACACCTGAATGCCGGGTTCGACCTCAATGAGGCGCGCCTCCGACGAAGGCACTTCGATGTTTCGCGATAGGAAGAAACTGGCGAGGGTTTGCAAATGTCCGCCACGAAACCGCCGCCGAGGCAGGAAGCCGGTGTCTTCTAGTGCAGAAGCTTTGATTTGCGAAGCGGCCACCCTTTGATTTTAAATGGTCGCAGCGGCCTGTGCCGTACGCTTCGACGGAGACTTCCATGCCAATTTTCGAGTACGCCTGCAAGCAATGCGAACATCAGTTTGAAGCGCCGATCTACGGCAGTGAAAAAGCCGAATGTCCAAAGTGTCACGGCAGCAAGCTTTCGCAACTGCTTTCGCTGTTCGCAGTGTCCGCGAAAAGTTCATCGGCGTCCCCGACTGCTTCAGTCGGGGGTTGTGGCAGTTGCGGCGATCCGCGCGGCCCCGGAGCGTGCTCCATGCCAGACTCCGATTAGAATCCCCTGCTAAGACCTTATTTCGAGCATTTCAGCTCGGTGACCCTAGGCACCTCGGCAGAGTAACGTCCGTAAGTTTCATTCCTCGCCAGGCTCCCGTAGCATCATGAAAGTTCAGCCATTCAATCTCAGTTTCCAAGCAAGGATTCACATGGATCGCCGTCGCGCACCTCGAATTGAAACGCAGTTGCCAGTCCGGGTCTGGGGTTTGGATGCCCACTCTCTGCCTTTCATTCTGATGGCGACCGCCAGAAACATCAGCGCCAGCGGAGCGGTAATTCAGGGCATTCGCAGGCAGATGCGCCCGGGTGAAATTATCGAAGTGCAGATGGAGAACGTGAAAGCCGAATTCCGCGTGGTGTGGGTGGGACGCTCCGCCAGCAACCGCGAAGGCGAAATTGGGATAGAAATGCTGCCCACCGAAGAATGCATCTGGGACATAAATCTAAATCAGTGTTATCAAATGGCCGCACAAGGATAATTTTCCTTCTCACGGCGGAAATTTACCTAACGCCCGCAGAATTGTCATCCCGAGCGCAGTCGAGGGACCTGCTTCTCCTCTCATTTGCAAGCCATCGATCATTCCGATATGCTGCCCATCCGCGTGAAATTTGCAGCATAATATTTCATACCTATGCGTTTGCTCCTGGCAACTTTAATTAGCGGTCTTCTGGCGGTCATGACTGTCCCTTCTTATTCTCAAACACAACCTCCACTGAATTTGATGCCCCTGCCGCAAACTGTGCGGCTCGCAGCCGGACAACTCACACTTGATCCGTCATTCTCGGTTGCGATCACCGGGCATAGCGATGCCCGATTGCAACGCGCTGTCGACAGATTCCTAAACGATCTTCGTCGTGAGACCGGAATGCTTCACCTGGACATGAAAGTGGTGCATGGGTCGACGGCCAGTCTGGTCGTCCACTGCGAGCACGCGAGTAAAGATATTCATGAGCTAGGTGAGGATGAATCGTACTCGCTCGAAATCGCCGCATCGGGTGCGACGCTGAACGCGCCTAACCCACTGGGAATTCTGCATGGCTTGCAAACTTTTCTGCAGCTTGTCTCGATTTCGCCCGACGGTTTTGCCGCGCCCGCGGTCAGCATTCAAGACAAACCTCGCTTCCCCTGGCGCGGATTGATGATTGATTCCGGCAGGCACTTCATTCCGCTGGACATCCTAAAGCGCAATCTTGATGGAATGGCGGCGGTGAAGTTGAACGTCTTCCACTGGCACCTTTCTGAAAATCAGGGGTTTCGCATCGAGAGCAAAAAGTTTCCAAAGCTCCACGAGCTCGGCTCGGACGGCCTCTATTACACGCAAAATGAAGTACGCGAGCTCATTGCCTACGCACGCGATCGCGGCATTCGCGTAATTCCGGAATTCGACATCCCCGGTCATACAACCGCCTGGTTCGTCGGATATCCCGAGCTGGCAAGCGCTCCGGGCCCTTACGAAATCGAGCGCAAGTGGGGCGTCTTCGATCCTGCCATGGACCCCACGCAGGACGGCACCTACAGATTTTTGGATGAATTTATCGGGGAGATGGCTCAGCTCTTTCCCGATCAGTTCTTCCATATCGGCGGAGACGAGGTAAACGGCAAGCAGTGGGACGCGAACCCGAAGATTCAGAAGTTCATGCACTCCCATCAACTGAAAAGCAATGAGGATTTGCAGGCTTATTTCAACGAGAAGGTGCAGAAGATCGTCAGTAAACACGGCAAGACGATGCTGGGCTGGGATGAAATCTTGCGTCCTGATTTGCCCAAAACTATTGTGATTCAGTCGTGGCGAGGACAAGAGTCGCTCGGCCAGGCGGCGAAGCAAGGATATCGCGGCTTGTTGTCGGCAGGATTTTATCTTGATCTAATGCAACCGGCATCGCAGCACTACGCAGTGGATCCTCTGGCGGATGCTCCCGCGCAATCCCCTCCGGCAAATTCAAGCTCGCAAAAATTAAGCACTGAGGAGCGGCAGCGCATACTTGGAGGTGAAGCGTGCATGTGGACGGAGTATGTTTCGCCCGAAAATATTGACAGCAGAATATGGCCGCGGGCTGCCGCCATCGCTGAGCGGCTGTGGTCTTCTCAGGATGTTCGCGACGTGAATTCCATGTACCAGCGTTTAGACGTGACCAGCAGACGCCTGGAATGGCTCGGTCTCACTCACAATTCTAGTTACGACTCCATGTTACGCAGAATTGCGGGGATCGGCGATTTTGCCGCGCTACGCGTTCTCGCCGACGTGGTCGAAGCGGTGAAAGGATACACGCGAGAAGAAACCGCCACCGTCGAACCCACCGCGCTTATGCCGCTGAATCGCCTCGTGGACGCAGTTCGTCCCGAGAGTTCAAGCGCGTTAAACTTTTCCGGAATGGTGGAGTCTCTCTCTTCTGGTGCCGGTGCTACAAATGCAACAAAACAGCAAATGCGACAATGGCTTCTTCTCTGGCGAGACAATCCAAGCAAGCTTCAACCCGCCATTTCTCAATCGTCGTTGATGAAAGAGATTGCGCCGCTTTCGCAAAATCTCTCCGTGCTCGCCGCAGCCGGACTTCAGGCTCTGGACTATCTTGATCGGAAAGAGAGCGCGCCGCATAGTTTTCTCGCCGAACAAACCGCGTTGATCCAGCAAGCAGGAAAACCCCAAGCGCAACTTCTGATCATGCTTGCTCCCTCTATACAAAAACTGATTGATTTGAGCGCTGGACGGAACACGAACGTGGGCAAATGAGTCTTATCGAGCGGAGGAAAACAGCATGATCCTGCGGACGCCCATGCCATTCACCGAAGTAAAATATCCATTCAGCTCGCGGGTGTAGATCA
>JBDUDA010000276.1:0-3655 GCA_040003205.1 Acidobacteriaceae bacterium
ACGACCACGTCGTCACCACGTTCCGTGAGGGCCATGACGAGCGAGCGTCCGATGGTGGCTTGTTCGACGGGAGAGCCCACAGTTTTGACCGGGGCAAAAGAGGTCGCGATAGAGTTAGAAGACTTCTGAGAGTTTGACTCGGGTGCCTGCAGCATTTGATATTTCCTTTTCGCTTGCGACTGCGATTACGCGCCGCATGCCCTGGGTATGAACGCCTGGCCAATGGCCTAATTGCAATATCGCACGAGAAGGTACCCAACGAGGAGGTTACGAAAGAGAGCGACCCTCGGGCCGGCGTTCTAAAAATCGCGATTGCTTCTGAAGTTCATAGAGAATCGCGACGTCTCGCTGGCCTGTTTATGAGAGCCCATCCGCCATTTTCACGAGAGAACTCCCTGGCTATTTCGTTGTATGTGTTATGGTTAACGGGCACTAAACATAAATACGGCTCTCACCAGTTGGGCTACGATCTTTGTCATCAATCTTGACAACTCATGGTGTGACGCCTAGGCTTACTTTGTCTTTTTTCGGTTTCCAGCCGGATTATCCGAGTCTTCCTCCTTCCCTGCTGCGCTGGCAGAGAGAAGCTGGCTCCTTTCTTCCCGCTGCTACTGATCGGTAGCGCTTTCAATATTTCGCATTGCAGGGCGAGTCATCTCGCATGGCACTTAATCGAAGCTAGACCATAAAGGGTGCGGCACGCTGACGCATCGCGCTGTTTGGCATCCAAGTGATGCGCAAAGGAGCTATTCGTGAAAGTGCACCTAATCAATCCCAGCACTGTGGCGTTCGGTACGGCCGTAATTACTCCTCGCTGGCAATATGTGTTGGCGGCGGCGACCCCAAGGAGCTACGGCGACCCCCTCATCGTCGACGAGACGCTCTTTCAAGCAGACCCAGAAAAGATTCATGAGGGCGACGTGGTCGGTATCGGCATCCACACGGCCAACGCGCTACGCGGATATGAAATCGGAAAGATTGCGCGCAGTCGTGGTGCCTATGTCATTTTCGGAGGCATTCACGCCACGCTTTTCCCCGACGAGGCGCATGAGTTAGGGGGCGCGCATGCCGTGGTGCAGGGCGATGGCGACCTGGTGTGGTCGCAGGCGCTCGCGGATTGCTCGATCGGGGCGCCCAAGCGAACCTATGCCGGAGGGCGCGTCGAGGCCAGCTCTTTCGCCGCCGCTCGCTGGGATTTGGTTCCGCGCAATCGCTACATGTGGGCCTCCGTACAAACTGTCCGAGGCTGCCCTAAGCATTGCTCGTTTTGTTCTGTCTGGCGCACCGATGGACAAAAGCCGCGGCAGCGCGCGTCCGATGTGGTGATTGAAGAGATTGTGGAATTGCGGCGGCTGGGCTTCCGTTTTGTTGCGCTCGCCGACGACAATTTCTATCCCATAACTCTGACGGATATCCGGCTGGCGAAACAACAGAACAATCTCGTCAAATTGAAGGAATTACAGGCAGTCCGCGATGAAAGATTCGAGCTGATGGCGCGCCTGGCGCAGCTTCCAGACGACATGGCATTCTTTACTCAGATCACAATGGAAGCAGCCGAAGATACCGACTTTCTCGATGCCATGAAGAGGGCGCGTATTAAAGGTGCGCTGGTGGGGGTGGAATCGGTTACTCCGGACGGACTGAAGGACGTCTACAAAGATTTCAATCTGGCGGGCGAGGACTTGATCGAACGGCTGCGGACTTTCCGCCGTCACGGAGTACACGTCCTGGGGTCTTTCATTTTCGGATTGCCCAGCGATCGTCCGGCAACCTTCGATGCGACCGCGGCCGCCGCGATCAGCGCGAATCTGACATTCGCGCAGTTCGTTACTCTCAGTCCTTACCCCGGGACCGTCGATTTCAATCGCTGGGAAAAACTATTGGGAGACACGCCGCCAACCATTGCCGGAATTCCGCTCACCAAGCGGTGGTTGATTCCGCAAGCGCTGCGTCCTAAGCTTTATTGGGACCACCCGGTTATGTCTGCCGAGGAAATCCGTTCGCGCACGCAAGCTGTGTGGGACAAGTTTTATAGCTTCGGATCCATCTGGAAGCGATCCAGTTTCATTAAGTCCAGCCGCGGCCGTCTGGCATTCCTTCTGATTTCGAAAATATATCGCCAGATGTATGCGGACACCGGAATCGCAACCGACAGCGCACGCGTAACCTGGTCGGGACGTTGGGCACGATGGCTGGCAAAACCATGCAGGCTTTTATTCGCCGGAAAGCCGATGCCCGATTTGCAGGTTCCACTGGCACGCCCTGAACCTGCGGTGGCGGTGTAAGGTCAGCTATTGGCTCTTAGCTGTTGGCTATTCGCTTCTGGCTGCTAGCTTTTAGCTTAACTGCAACATCCGGTGTCATCCCGAGCGAAGTCGAGGGACCTGTTTCCCCTCTTCAAGGCTGCAGTGTTTGCCCAATTTCTTCCCACTCGGTTAGACGCGCTTGCAGATTTTTCTTATGATCACTCAGCTCTCGCGTGAGCCGCGTGGTTTCCTCATTGCTGACAAAGTTCTGCAATCCACTCTCGCACTCGGCGATCGCAGTTTCCAGCCCGGCAATTTCCTGTTCAATTTCCCGTACTCGATCTTCCAGTTTTTTGCGCTTGATGGGATTCAGACGTCTCGCCGAATCTGACTCGACAGCGGGGGTGGTTGCGCGCTCGTGATTTCCATTCGCCGGCGGCAAACTTTTGGAAGACTTCGATATTGTTTCTTGTAAGGTTGCGGCGCCGCCCTGCTTACGCCACAAATAATCTTCGTAGTTGCCGGGATAAATCTCCACTCGCCCACCTCCCACCTCGAAAATGCGCGTGGCTAGCTTGTCTATGAAATAGCGATCGTGGGAGACGAAGACGACAGTGCCGTTGTAATCCATCAAAGATTTGAGCAGAACGTCTTTGGCGCGCATGTCGAGGTGGTTGGTGGGCTCGTCAAGCAACAGGAAATTCCCCGGTTGCAACAGCATCTTCAGCAAAGCATAGCGATTGCGTTCTCCTCCCGATAAAACGCCAATGCGCTTGAACACATCGTCGGCGGAAAAGAGAAAACATCCCAGCAGGCTGCGAAGCTCGGTCTGAGTGGAATTGCGCGAGAGTTCGCCGAGGTCATCGAGAATGCGCGCGTCCGGATCGAGTTCTTTGTACTGATCCTGGGCAAAGTAATCCACGAGCACATTGTGGCCAAGGTTATATTCGCCGTTGGATAAAGCTTCGTTCTGTGAGAGCAACTTGATAAGCGTGGATTTGCCGGCGCCGTTCACACCTACTAACGCGATGCGATCGCCACGCTCAATCATAAAACTTACGTCGGAGAAGACTTTTTTGAGACCGTACGATTTCGCAACGTTGGCGAACTCAGCGACAATCCTTCCGCTCGGCTTTGGCTGCGGAAATTTGAAGTGGATGGTCTTTTCTTCCTCCGGCAGCTCGATGCGCTCGATCTTTTCCAACTCTTTTATGCGGCTTTGCACCTGTTTGGCTTTAGTTGCCTGATAGCGGAAACGGTTGATGAAGACTTCCAATTGCTCAATGCGGTCGCGCTGATTTTTGTAGGCAGCTTCGAGCTGCTCAAGGCGCTGAGTCTTTTGCCCCAGATATTTCTCGTAATTGCCGCTGTAGATATGAATGCGCTTGTTCCATATCTCGGCAATCCTG
>JBDUDA010000277.1:0-3637 GCA_040003205.1 Acidobacteriaceae bacterium
ATCGGAACGCGCCCCGTACGACCCGACGGCGTGGACAAAGTTACGGGGCGCGCACCTTCTATCGAATCATGCTCACTCATGGCAAGTTCGACGGAGCCGGCCATTCCCACAATGAAAACTTCATCTTCCTCGGCGTGTCCATTGATCACTGAATCCGCGTCGAAGCGATAGATCCTCAGGGAGCGCAGGTTTGCGAAGCCGGTTTGCGATTTATCAATATCTACGGGACGGCGGACTAGATTCGGAACTCCTGGGATCTCCAGCCGCCGATTGTGATCAGCCTTAAGCAGTTTCATCGCGCGAGCTGTTTCTCCGGCTGTGATGGGGCGGACTGCGCGGGGTTCTTCTGAGATGACGCAAACTGGGGAAGATAGACTTTGTGCGCCTCGATAAGATCGCGCGCCAGCGCCGCGGCAGCGTCAGGGTCGCTGACCGAGCCATCGGTGAGAAGCGCTTCGACGAACAAATCGAAGCTGCCAGTGAGCGCAGCCTCGACCGTTAGTTCGATGGCTGCGATTTTGGACAGCAATTTGGCGGTGAGAGCAGGCGGCAACGCCTTCGACTGAAGCGGCATGAATCCCGCTCCCGCGGCCGCAGCGGGCATCTCAAGAACCGCTTCCCAAGGAAAACCTGGGACGGCGCCATGATTCGGCATGTTCACCGAAAACACCTGCCGCTTGTCGAGCATGAGCGACTGCATGATTTCCACTAGCTGCTCCGACTCTCCCGGCACGTTATCGAAGTACGACTCCGGCAATGGATCCGCCGAGCGCGCCACCGCCAGCATTTCATCAAACCAGGTGTCGCCCAGCGCGATGCGGCCGTCAATGGAATAGGCGTCAATGCCTAGAGTGCGCCCATAGTATTGACCGTGGGGAAAACGCTCCGGATAAAACTCTGTGATGTGGCGATCCACGGCGACCGGAAACACGCCATAGCGCTCGAAGATAGACCACGCGAAGGGATCGTCAGAATAGCGCGGCGCGCGTCCGGTGACGCCGTTCGGCCAGTCAGTTTTTTCGCGAAGCTCCTGTTCCAGCAGCGGACGCTGTTCCGCGGCCTTCGCTCGCATCAGAGGCATCACGTCTTCGCCGTTACAACGGATGTCGGTAAGAAAAGTGAGATGGTTGAGGCCAACCCCCAAACTCGTAATACAGTTTTCATCCTTACCGAGGAAACGCGCCAGGATGCCCTCGACGTAATGCACTCCGTGACACAATCCAATAACAGGCACTCCAGTCTTGAGTCTGATGGCGCGGCACACCGCTGTCATCGGATTCGAATAATTAAAGAAATACGCTTTCGGACAAAGCTCTTTAACGTCCTCGGCAATCGCCACCATCTGCGGAATCATGCGCAGGGCACGGGAGATTCCGCCCGGCATCATGGTGTCGCCGACTGGCTGGAAAATTTTATGCTTGCGCGGCACCTGGACATCGAGCTCCCAACCGCGGCGTCCGCCCACGGCGATCGTCGTCACGACGAAATCCGCTCCTGACAGCACTTCCCGGCGCTCAGTGGTTGATACGATCGGAAAATTGACACCCTTGAACTTCAGCATTTTCCGGACGAGCCGGTCCACGGCATCCAGGGTGACAGGATCAATATCAACCAACGCCAGTTCCCAGCGATCGGCCTGACCAGTCAGGATGACGTCCGCGACCAGACGCTGCGTGAACACGGTGCTACCGGCGCCAATCAGCACGAGCTTAAAACGATCTTTCAAAATGGTCTCCTGTTCGGAAATCGCCATTCCAACAACATTCACCCTGTCATCTTGAGCGCAGCATGTTTGCTCGCTAGCGAGCAAACATGCGAAGTCGAAAGATCCCTATATAAACGACAACGCGGGCGCTCAGTGGACACTAATTTCCCAGCTTACCCCTTCGGTCCGCGACAGCCTCCGGATTGACCGCATCACTCGGCACCCCTCCCTGAAGGACTTCCAAAGCGTTACGCGCAGCCCGCGTTGCGGCCCCAAGTTTGCCGCCGTGCGTCAGTCCCGCCTGATGAGGAGTGAGCACGACATTGTCGAGCGCGAAAAAAGGAGATTCCAACAGGGGTTCGACCGCGAATACATCCAGGCCCGCGCCCGCAATCTTGCCATTGCGGAGCACATTCAGCAAAGCCTGCTGATCAACCAGTTCCCCGCGCGCGATATTGATTAGAAATGCAGACGCCTTCATTAAACTCAATTCCCGGGCGCCAATCATGTGATGCGTATCTTTCGTGAGGGAAGAAAATAAGCATACGATGTCCGCGCTTGTCAGCACCTCATCCAGCGACGTGTACTCAATTCCGAACTCTTTCTCAAGTGCGGGATCCGGCGTCCGCGTATGAACCAGAATCCGGACGCCGAAGCAGCGAGCGCGCGTTACGAATGCTTTTGCAATTCGTCCAAACCCAATCACGCCCACGGTTGACCCATGAATATCCATGCTGGTCAAAGTGCGACTAGTCCACAGCCCGGCCCTGATCGCGCGGTCACCGGTTAAGATTTGCCGGACCACGCACAGCATCAACCCGATCGCAAACTCTGCGCACTGCTCCGCGTTTACGCCTTTGACATTCGTAACCAGAATGCTGCGACGCGTGGCCTCGTCGAGGTCCAGGTTGTCAGAGCCTGAGGTATGCAAGGCGATGACTCGCAGGTTTGGCGCCAACGCTAAGGCGGCAGCATCAGTTCGCAGCACGCGACCCATAATCACCGCGTGCGCATCTTTTAAAGCGTGCAGGTCTTGCGGCGACAAATCTACCCAGGGTGTCAACTCTGAAACGTAGCGAATCTCATGGCCTGACGTCGCCAGCATCGCAACTGCTTCCGGCATGGTATGAAAGCTATCGGAGATCACGATGATGCGAGAGGAATTCATATTCTGTCTCAGAAGCTGTATTCCTGAACGATGTGAAAAAGGCGGCAGACTTCCAGCTTTACTGCTAGATTATATCTATGCATGCGCTTGCATAAACACTCTAAATTATCAATAAGAGACGAAATTAGGCAGAAAAGCGCCACCGCCTTATGACCGAGAAGAAGAAACTGCGTAGCCAATCATGGTTCGCGCGCCAGGACAAAAATGGTTTCTATTATCGTTCCTGGCTGAAAAATCGAGGCTTTCCGCAAGACCAGTTCGACGGCCGGCCTGTAGTCGGGATCTGTAATACATGGTCCGAGCTGACTCCCTGCAATACGCACTTCAAAACTATCGCCGACCATGTGCGATGGGGCATTCTCGAAGCGGGCGGCTTCCCACTTGAATTCCCAGTCATGTCACTGGGCGAAACCATGCTGCGCCCGACGGCGATGCTCTATCGCAATCTCGCGTCCATGGACGTAGAGGAATCCATCCGCGCAAATCCTCTCGACGGCGTCGTACTCCTGATGGGATGCGATAAGACCACCCCGGCCCTTCTAATGGGAGCTGCCAGCGTGGATGTGCCGACCATCGGAATCTCCGGCGGCCCTATGCTGCGGGGCGTTTACAAAGGGACTTACATCGGCTCGGGAACAAACACTATTTCGATGAGCGAGCAGCTTCGCTCGGGAGAGATCACGCTTTCGGAATATCACGAAGCGGAAGCGTGCATGCATCGCTCGCAAGGCCATTGCATGACCATGGGCACGGCTTCAACCATG
>JBDUDA010000073.1:0-12277 GCA_040003205.1 Acidobacteriaceae bacterium
TGACGCGACTTGAATCCAATCAAGTAAAGCTTGATCGCAAGCGCCATAGCATTCGTGAGGCCATTGATCGGGCCATGGAGATGGCGGGGAAAAGCCTAAGCGAACATCCGGTAAAAATCGATGTGGCGGAAACCTGATCTTTGCCAAATTTTACCGGGGAAAGAATAATCGCTACTCCGTGCAAGGCACCGGCATGGGACTGGCCATCGCTAAGGCAGTAGTGGAAGCGCACGGAGGTGCGATAAGCGTCACCAGCCAATTGGAACGCGGATCCGTGTTTTCGTTCACGCTCCCGATTAGCACGGGGACGAGCGTCGAACAAGATAACATTTAGAAAAATACCCGACGTAGTCCACAGAATACTAATTTGTTGAAAGCCGAAGGGCCGCGGATCTCGCAGGCGACGTTTTCAGCAAGGCCGGAGAAACGCGGGCCCAGTCAGCGAGCAGTCGGAGTGGAGCCGCGCCGAATCGCGTCCAATCGCTGTTGAGCATCAGCCATACCCGGATTCAACTGCAACGCTTCTTGATAATACTGAGCAGCTTCTTCCGGCCTATTTTTGCTTTCTAGTATTTTGCCCATCCAAAAGGCAACTGGCGCAGACGGACCCATTTGGCTTGCTGACGACAAGTCGGACAGAGCGGCGTCCAAATCACCTGGCGGTATCGGGCGCAGTTCCTCGTCCCATTTCATGATGACATCGGGGATTGCTACGAACGAGAGCCGCTGGGCAGAGTCGGCTCACTATTCGCGTGGGCAAAGGGAGACTCAATCTGTTCGAACACAGCCTCCGCCCTTTGCAGCGCCACCTGAACATTGGAGCAAATGTTTTCCCGGCCCACGACTCGTTCAAGTTCGCCACCACGCATCGCCTGCGCGGGTTGTTCACGCGCACCGCACAATAGAAGGGTTCGTTTTGTGGCGTGCAATTGCCGGGCAATTTCCTCCAGCGCAAACAAGCCGGTGGCGTCTATTGCGGTCATATTGCGCAACCGCAGGATGACGACCGGCGGCAACTGCTGCATCTTTTCGGTGATCGCGCTGATTTTGTCGGTGGCCCCGAACAGAAATGGCCCATGAATGCGGAAGATGGTAGCGTAGTAGGGAATCTCTTTGTCTTGCAAAATGTGCAGTCGCCCGTCTTCGACGTAGTCTCCAGTCACTTGCGATACCGTGGTAGTTTCCGCCACGCGGGCGATGAAGAGTAAGGCGGCGAGAATCATGCCAGCCTCGACTGCTACCGTAAGATCGGCGAAGACAGTCAGTGCTAACGTGACCAGCCAGACGCTGATATCCGTCTTCGTTAAGCGCAGAAGCAGAGGAATCTCGCGCCACTCCCCCATGTTGTAAGCGACCACCAATAGAATTCCGGCAAGCGCCGGCATGGGAATGTATCCTGCCATGGGCGCGGCAAACAGCAACACCAGCAATAACGTGAGCGCGTGAATCATGCCTGCGACCGGAGTCTGGGCTCCGGCGCGGATATTGGTTGCGGTGCGAGCGATCGCGCCAGTAGCTGGCAAGCCTCCGAACATGGGCGAGACGATGTTGGCTATGCCCTGACCGATGAGTTCGACGTTAGGATTGTGATGGTCCTGACTCATGCGGTCAGAGACTACAGCGGACATCAGTGACTCGATCGCTCCGAGCATGGCGACGGTGAACGCCGGCCCAAGCAATCCGTGGACCATGTGCGCGTGCCAATGAGGCACGGCGAAATGCGGGAGGCCGCTTGGTATCCTACCGAAGCGCGTGCCCACAGTCTCAACCGGCAATTTGAGCAGGTAGGCGGCGGCCGTTGCACCCAGCATCGCGACAATCGGCCCGGGAATTTTGCTGGAGAGGGTACGGCATACCATCATCACGGCTACCGTGCCTAAGGCGAGCAGTGCGCTTGTCCACGACAATGTAGGAGAGGCGCCGGCCAGTGCCCTCATCCGCAGCCAGAATTCGCTAGGAACCTGTGCCAGGTGCAAACCGAAGAAGTCTTTGATTTGAGTACTGGCGATCAGTACGGCAATTCCATTGGTAAATCCCACTACTACCGGGCGGGGAATGAATTTCACCGCTGTCCCCATGCCGGTAGCGCCCAGAATCACAAGAGTAATGCCAGCCATCACGGTACACATGAATAGTCCATCGATACCGTGCACCGCGACGATTCCGGAAACTACCACAACAAACGCACCGGTCGGGCCACCTATCTGAGTCTTCGATCCGCCCAGGGCTGAGATTAGAAATCCGGTGACAATCGCGCAGTAGATGCCAGCCTGCGGGGTGAGACCGGACGCGATCGCAAATGCCATTGCCAGCGGCAGCGCCACCAGTCCGACAGTCACCCCGGCAATGACGTCGCGTAGAAATTTGTCGAGCGTGTATCCGCGCAGACACAATACTGACTTGGGAATCCAGCGGTCCTCCCATGTCAACGAAAAGATGCGCGCCATAGTCAGCCATTATGACAGGCGTATTCGTGCCGCTTAAGTCACTACTGCGACACCGAAGCCGAACGTATTTCAAGATGGGTGCTGGATCAGAGAGGGTAAAGCGCTACCTTTTCTTTGCAGATCAAGGGCCCGAAACTGTACTTCGACTAAAAGGAGCGAATCGCCATTCCCGCCACTGCGGCGCACGCGATAAGCGCTGGTTCGGGAACTTTCCAGCGAAAGAGAATCAGCACGCTTGCGAGGGCGATCAGCAATGTTGGAATGTCATAGATCGAACGCCGTGCCAGCACAACTACCGAACCTGCGATTGCTCCTGTGGCAGCAGCCGTGACGCCACGTACGAAGGCGTTCAACTGCTGATTTTTTGCCCAGCGTTTGTACGACGGTGCCAGCACGATTACGACGAGATAGACCGGAAGAAAAATTCCAAGGGCGGCGGCGACGGATCCGGCGGTACCTGCCACCAGGTATCCGATGAAGGCGACCGTGATAACGACGGGGCCAGGAGTGATCATGGCCACGGCGACAGCGTCCACGAACTGATGTTCGGTTAGCCAGTGATGTCCCAGTACTACTCCTCCGTATAGAAACGGTACGACGGCGAGTCCACTTCCAAAGACGAAAAGTCCGGCCTTGGCAAAGTATAAGAAGATGTCCGCGAGCGGGCGAAACGCGGGCAGTGTCCCTGCGAGTACTACCAGCTTCGCCGACGTTACCTGTGAACGCTTGCCCGGAGACTCCACGAGCATGGCAACGATCCCGGCCAACAGGAACAGCCAGATAATTTCCTTCGAAGTGACCGCCGTCGAAATTGCCAGGATTGCGAATATCGCCCATAGCAACTTATTTTTTCCCAGCGTCAGCTTGGTGAGCTTGAATGCGGAACGGGTGATGATTCCGATTACGGCGGCGCCCACGCCATAAAAAATGCCCTGCATCCAGACGAGTCCGCCGAAGCGCACATAGGCTACGGAGAGAGCGAGCACCATGAGAAAAGACGGCAGCACAAAGGCCACGCCCACAGCGGTCGCTCCTGGAATCCCTGCCCTGACGTAACCAAGATAGATTGCAAGTTGAGCGGCAAGAGGGCCGGGCGCAAGCTGCGCGAGGGCGAGTCCTTCGACGAAATCCTGCTTACTGATCCACTCGCGATCATCCACTAGATCTTGCTGCATGTGGCCGGCAAGAGCGATGGGTCCGCCAAAGCCCACTGTCCCAAGCCAGAGAAAGTAGCCCACGAATTTAAAAAAGGGAACAGTGAGCTCGGGCAAACGCAGCGGAGGGCCGGGCTGTTCGTTTTCAGCCATGTCGAAGCGCCCGGCTCCCCGTGCCGATTTACTGCGGAGGCGGCAGACGACGCCGCGTAGAAGTTCTCACACCGCCCGACAGCCGAACGTCTTGCGCAAGCTTGAAAGAAAGCTGCGTCTCTGCGGGGATATCGAGGGTCGAACCACGAGTGACGGTCTGAGCACCGGCCCCGGCCGCGCCACCTGCGAGGGCTCCGATGGCTGCGCCCTTCCCGCCGCCTGCGATGGCTCCGATGATGGTGCCCGCAAGCGCGCCGCCGCCGACGTATTTCCCAGTTCGCTTGTTTTTGCCCACACCTTCTTTGCCACCGCTGCGTGAGACGGATCCCGCGCTGATCAGATATCGGCGGCCGCCCACAGTCAGGGAACGCAGATCGAGTGTGACATCTTTTGAATCCGGAACTCTGCTCACCGACAATTGTGCGCGTGAGCCGCTGGGCACGGCAACTTCGCCGTTACTGCCCGTGATGTCCTGGCTGACGGTCGCAGGAACCATGCGGCCAGCGCTCTGTGAAGTCGCTGAAATGGCCTGGTCGGTGCGGAGTTTGATCTCGCTGCCAGCCGGCAATACTGCTACGGTCTGGGCAACACCGGCCGACAACAACGCGAATACGAGGGAAAATATTGAGGCAAGATTTCTGGTTTTCATTCCAAGCTCCTGATCTCTAATCTGGCGAGCAAAGCTTACCACGAAAGCAAAAGAAATTTTACAGGATGGGAAGCGAAGATTCTTCAGGATTCGTGCGGTAAATCCACGCTCTGCCAGGTTCTATTGGGAGACGAGTATCTGGTAGAGGCAGAGCATTTTCCGGACTGCCCGCAGACGAAGTTGAGTTAGTCCGCAGCAATTGCTCTTCGATCAAAGAGTGTTTCGGAGATAGCGTGCAAGCAGGATCAGTAGCGCTGGCGTCGCCCGCGAGTAGAAGCGCCTGACAGCGGCAGCCTCCAAAGTCAGTGTGGCGGCGGTCGCAACTGCGGCAAGGCTCCTGCATCCATTGTTCTCCGCGGTAGCGCTGAAAGGCTTCTGACTGTTGCCATATCCATTGCAGGGAACGCTCGCGCACATTATCGAATTTCATGCCGGGGATGACGCCCGCAGCGTGACATGGCAATACATCACCTTTGGGATCAATCAGCAGAAGGCGTCGGCCCCATCCGCCCATGCAAGGCTTGGGATACCGCGCATAGTAATCGGGCGCAACATAATCAATTCGAATTTGCCCGCGCAATCTTTCTTGCGCCGAGCTGATGGTGAGTTGCGCTTGCTCGAGCTGGTGGCGTGTCGGCAGCAACGCATCGCGATTTCGCAAGGCCCATCCGTAATACTGCACGTTGGCGATTTCCAGACGGTCAGGATGAAGCTCTTCGGCGAGCGCAAGGATTTCCGGTAGCCTGTCCATGTTCTGGCGATGCACTACCATGTTCATGGTGAACGCCAGCTTGGATTTCGCCTGTAACTGACGAATTATGCGGGCGAGCTTGACTTTGTATTCGTGGCTGCGAGTTCCTGAAATCTCGCTGGCTCCCGCAGATTGCGAATCCTGAAAACTTAACTGGATATGCTCAAGACCGGCCTCAACCAAGGCGTCCAGCCGTTTTTCGGATAGACCAATCCCCGAGGTTATTAGATTTGTGTAAAGCCCGGTGCCGTGCGCGCTGGCAATCAACTCTTGCAGATCGGGCCGCGCGAGCGGTTCGCCTCCCGTGAGATGAACGTGCAAAACTCCCAGGCCTGCGGCTTCTTTAAAAACTCGGACCCAATCCTCAGTCGAGATTTCCGAAGACGCCTTCTGCATCTCGATAGGATTTGAACAATAGACACAGTGCAGCGGGCAGCGATGCGTCAGTTCGGCGATTAACGCAAGTGGCGCCGGCGCCGATTGCACCGGTTCTAGCGGACTCGAAGGTGCGTTATCAAAGCTGATTTGATATTCCTGACTTAGTTTTAGTAGTCAACGACGCGCTGCTCGTGCAATTGCTGGAGAAAATTAATCACTTCATTTTGAATTCGCCGCGGGTCGGCCGCTCCGAATTCCGCTTGCAGTTCCTGTGTAATTTGCATGACGGTAGCTTCTCCGTCGCAGAGTTCGAGGATCGCGCGCCCGGTTCCTTCCACCTTAATTGCACCTTCCGGAAACAGCAGGGTGCGTTCGGCGGCGTCGGGATTAGCCGTCGCTTCCGCCCAGCGGCATCCAGCAGCGAGATGAGGTTTGCAGTTCGGTTCAGGGGCAAACAATGCGTTATTCCTTTTCGGGGATGAAAGCTCCGGGCGGTGGCCAGCCCGGATTTACATACGAATAATAGATCGCGTCCAGTTGCGCCCACAGAATCGCGCACTTCTCGCGCAAGGCTCGCATGGCCAATTCCTGATCAGCGGGGGTGAGTGCGTGTTTTGCAACCCAGTCAAAAGCGAATCTGGCATCTTCGGGGGCCTGCTCGAGCCGCGCCTCAAAGTACGCAAGACCGTTATTCATCCAGGGATAATGTTCCCGCAGTGCATCAATCCTGAGGGCAATCAGGTCTCGTGAAAACATTTCGGTGAGAGACGAAGCCACTGCTTCGAGAAAACTGCGGTCGCGCACGAGGCTTAGGTAGGCGTCCACGGCGTAACGCACGCCCGGCAAAACTTCTGCGTGGTTTTCGACCCGGTCGCGTTTGAACCCGGTGGCTTCGGCCAAAGCGATCCAGCGCTCAATGCCCCCGGTGGACGACGCGTCTCCGTCATGATCAATGATGCGTTTGCGCCATGCGATCCGAAAATTGCGATCGTCACTGCGCGAAAGAATGATGGCATCTTTAATGGGGATCGCGCGCTGGTAGTAATAACGATTCAGCGCCCAGGCCTGAAGCTGGCCACGATTTAGCTTGCCTTCGTGCATGAGCAGATGAAAAGGATGGCGATGGTGGTAGAAGTCGCGTCCAATTTCCTGCAAACGCGTGTGCAGTTCATCGACTGTGAGAAGCCGATCGCTTTCCTGGGAAGCTACAGATTGAATTGCCATCCGTCTTCAGCGACCTCCCATCCGGCGTCTAGCGCTTCGCGATACTGCGGCCCAGATTCATCCAACACTGGATTCGTATTATTCATGTGAACATAGATTTTGCGCTTGATGTCCAGATTATCGAAAGCGCGCAAACTACCGCCTGCGGGCGAGATCGGAACGTGACCGATCGACGCTGCGGTAGGTCCACCGTCGAGCACGCGCTGTAGTTCATCGTTCGTCCAGAAGGTTCCATCGAACAACAGTAGGTCTAGAGACAGCTTTGACAGTGTTTGGAGGAAATTATCATCCAGCCTCGGAACGCTGGGAAAGTATCCCAACCGCTTGCCCGAAGCCCCTTCGATGGTCAGTCCCAGCAACGCCTCGTCAGTGGCGAGTTCGGAGGAACGTTTCGCCGACACATATTTTGGGTAACGCGATGTCGAATCGAGAGAAAGAGAAAATGTTGAACAGCGAAGTCCTGAGGAAAGTCCGTTGCACGAATGCAACTGGAAGCTGCCTTCGGCGGCGATGTCCACCCAATCCACCTGCTCAGGCAAGCGATTCAACATGGAAAAGATTGTATTGTCTTCGCGCAGGATGCGCCGAATGGATGGCGTCGCATAGACTCGAAATTGCTGGAATTCGCGCAAAGATAACAGGCCCAAAATTTGGTCCAAGTCTGCGCTGGTAAGAACGACGCCTGCGATGGGGGTTTGCCGCAACTCTTTTGAGGGATGAAGAACCGGCGACTGCTCGATTTGCTGGCGAAGATCAGGGGAGGCGTTCAGCAGAAACCAGGTCTTGCCATCTTCGGAAACCGCGACTTGAAGCTGGGTGCGCGACTTAGCCTTCAAGGTATGGTTCCGCAGCCCGAGGCAATTGCGGCAAGCGCAATTCCACTGGGGAAAACCGCCGCCAGCCGCAGAACCCAAAATTTTAACAAGCATGCAACAGACTACATCTGTGCGCTGGCGTACGAGTTAATCTCGCAGTTTAACTGGACAATCTCAAAACTTGGCGTCTTCCATTCCATGGTAAAGCTCCTTTTACTTATGGTTATCAAATCATTGACGCTACCCTATGTCAATGCCACTATCTTCCGAGCGGGAGGGCGGAAAGCTGTCATCTCGACCGTAGTGGTGGCCTCGTGCAGCGAGGCCAGCGCGGAGTGGAGAGACCTGCTTTTTCATCAGACAGCAGGTCTCTCGACTCCGCAAAGCCTGACGGCTTTGCCGCGCTCGATATGACAAGGTTTAGTTGTGACTCAGCCTGGAATCAAATTGAGTCACCGCCAGTTCCCCGACCCGTTTTAGCTGAGACGCACAGCCTAGCGTCCCGGTGCTTTCTCCAAGTTAAAGTCGCACGTTCCGCTGGTATTTTGAACCGGTAGCACAGGGGGCGTGAGCCGATGTGGCGTGGAAAAATCGAAGAATTCCATCATGCTGTCGGCGGACGCGTCCCGCGCCGTCAATGATGGAACGCTGAAGCGCGTCTCGATCAGTCGCAAGATGGAGGTGTAATCCCGCCAGGTATGGGAGACGTAATTCGGCCTCACCCAGGGAGAAATGACAATGAGCGGGATGCGAAAGCCTTCTCGTCCGAAGTCGCCGGGCTGATCTCCGGTCTGGAACAAGGGCGGAATCGCGTCGGGAGCCACTGCGGTAGCCGGTACTACGTGATCGTAAAGACCCCCAGCCTCGTCGAAGGTCAGAAAGAAAGCTGAAGACGGCCACGACGGACTGACCAGCAAACTATTGACGATATTTGCGACATCGGCCGCGCCGGATTGAATGTTGTTGCCGGGATGCTCGTCGAGCCCCGAAGGCCCCGCCCGTTCTATGAAGATGACCGAAGGCAGCGTGGCTTCGTTTTGGAGGTCGGCAGCATAGGTAGAAATCGGAACCAGCTTTGCTGCGTCGCGCTGGTAAGTGGACCATTGCGGCAGATAGGCGCCGTTGTCCTGGTAATAGTAGCGCCAGGAAACGCCGGCCTGGTCAAGCCTGTCGAAGATAGTGGGCTGGGTCCATCCGCCGACCGGAGCGGTATCCGGTCGAATGTGTCCGAAGGACGTCGCCGCAAAAAGGTACATGCGATTGGCGTTTGTATTCGAGAGAACGGGCGAGAAGAAGCGATCGCTGGTGGCAAATTGCGTGGCCGCTTCGTAGTAGTAGTTCAGGTCGGTCTGGTCGTAGTATCCCATCGCGCGCGTGCCCGTGGGGTCAATGGTTGACGGCACGGAGGTTGTCGTCTTCATGAATCCGTCCATTTTGCCGCCGTTCGTATCGAGGTGACTCTCGTTCCAGAAGGGGCTCAGATTCTCGTGGCAAACTGTCTGAAAATGGTATGGATGAACGGCCTTGCCGATGGTGTCAAAAAGCGTCGCACTGAGCGGCAGCCCGTCAATATTGCTAAGAAGACCCTTTGATACCCGGTAGGCGCCTAGCCTCCCGAAATAGTTATCGAACGATCGGTTCTCCTGCACCATGAAAATGATGTGCTTCAAGTTGCTGAGTCCTGCGTTGCCGGTCACCGTGACGGTACGAGCGCTGCTGAAAATCACTCCGGTGCTGTCCTGCGCAGAGACAGTCAGAGTATGTTTCCCCGCGGCGAGCGATGTTACATAAACGTCGAGCGGCGCTGAAGTTGTCTGGAAATAAGGCTTGCCATCCACAAGGACGTTTACTGACTGCAACGGATTCGAGTCGGTCACCCCCGCAACCAGATGGACGGGCGAACTGACGGTCGTCCCACTGACAGGCGTGCAGATCGTTATTTTCTGATTCGAGGACGCGAGCACGCACGGCGGGGTCATGCTCACCGGCACGTTGGTTTTGAAGGTCGCTCCGGTGTTGTCCCATGCCTGGACGGTTACGAGGTGATTTCCGAGCGACAGTTTAATGAAAGTGTCGACGGAGTTAGCGTTGGCCTGGTAGACGAGCGCGTTGTCTACATAAACCTGAACAGTGACCACCGGGTTCGTGTCGGTGGTGGAAGCAACAATGTGTGCCGGGGTTCCAACCACTCCATTGACGGTTGGGGAACACACCGTCACGTTCTGGTCTACAGTTCCCGGAGTGCAGACGGGCGCTTGGGCGCGGAGTCGGACGGGGACTACAAAGGCAGTTAGCAGCAATGCCAGATTCAACACGAAATTAGAATGATTTTTGGAAGTCATAAAGACAGAAAACCGAAAAACGCATCAATATTTGGATGATGAACGACCCGCATGCGGAGCATTTTTTTACAGCACGGCTCTGCTTCTGGCGCCCTCAATGATAAGAACACCCGACAGCCGGTTTAGTTGTCTAAACTGTGCCGCGGAGTACGCAAGTATTTGCGTACCCGGGCCTGCTTTTTCTAGCCCTTGCGTTCGATGCCGGACTCTTCCGCCACAGCCGTCTTCGACGCCCACGCCATCCTCGGAGTGTTGTGAGCAATCCCGATGCGTCCGGTAGCGTCCAGCAGAATCATCCCACCGTGTGCTTGCAGGCGAGATTCCAAATAATTGATCGATTCCGCTGCCGCCCATTGGGGCAAATTGCCGGCAAGGACCCGGTCGGCCGCCCATTTTGCCAACACCAGCTTCATGATGGGTTCGCCCCATCCGGTGGTGGATGCGGCAGCCGATTTGTTGTCCGCGTAGCAGCCACAGCCGATCAAGGAAGAGTCGCCCAGGCGTCCGGGAGCTTTATTGAGCGTGCCTCCGGTGGAAGTGGCGGCGGCGACGTTTCCATCTGCGTCTAGCGCGACTGCCCCTACCGTGTCGTGAGAAATGGTGGGCGCGAATAAGTCTTCACTCGCACCTTCCGGCCGTGCCTGAAACTCTCGCAGTCGCTCACGCTCACGCGGAATGATCAAGTCTTCATTGCTGCATAACGTGACGCCATGCTCGACCGCGAAGCGCTCGGCGCCCTCCGAGACGAAATACACATGCGGACTTTCGCTCAGTATCTTTCGCGACGTGCGGATGGGATTTCGCAGCCGTTCGACACATCCCACGCCGCCCGCGCGGAGCGTAGCGCCGTCCATGATCAGCGCATCGAGCTGCACTTTGCCGTCGCGGTTCAAGAAGCTGCCGCGCCCGGCGTCGAAGGTCTCATCGTCCTCCATAATCACAACGGCTTCTTCGACCGCATCGAGCGCGCCGCCTCCGCGTTCGAGGACGCGCCATCCCGCAGCCAGCGCGTTGCGCACGCCGTTGAGATGAGCTTCGACCATGTCGTCGGGAATGGCCCATGCACCGCCATGGACTACCAGCACAGGATTGTTGGGCGGATTTTTAGCGGTCACGTCGTTTCCTGAATGTTGGCTTGGAGGGGCTCGCGTTCAAGCAGCTTCGGTGCTTAGAGGATTAATTTTGATGTCGTGCGTACGCGTCCAGGTGTAGCGAATGCGATGGATTACGGTAATCGTCGAGAGTATCGCGATCACCCACAGCACCGGCGCCATCCGATTGAGCAAGGCTCCCAGAATCACCAACACCAGGCGTTCGGGACGCTCCATAAACCCCACCCGGCAGGATCCGATCAGCGATTCCGCGCGTGCCCGCGTATAGCTCACCATAATCGAACTCACCATCACAAAAGCGGTCAGCACAACATAAAAGAAACGATCCCCGCGGGAATAGAAAACCAGCAACCCGAAGAATTGTGAAGCGTCGCTGTAGCGGTCAATCACGGAATCGAAAAATCCGCCGAAACGCGTGACCTGATTGCTGGCGCGAGCGACTCGTCCGTCTACGAGATCGAAAAATCCCGATCCGATTATCACCAACCCTGCGTAACGAAACATGCGGGCCTGGTTGTCTCCGTTAGCGTATCCGAATAGAAACGCGGCAATGGTGTTGACCACCAGCCCAAGAAACGTCAGTACATTGGGATTAATGCGCGCGAGAGCGAGCCAGCCAACGATGGCGTCGAGCAAAATTCCGCAAGCTCGTCCAAAGGAACTGGTCCAGGTCATTCCGCTTTCGCCTCGTTCAGTTGCTCTTCATCGAACATGGTGCTGAGGGTCAAGACTTCCATTTCGCGCTTGCCATTGGGAGTGACCACTTCGACCGTGTCTCCGACTTTTTTATTGAGCAGGGCGCGTCCGATGGGCGACGTGGTCGAGATCTTGCCGGCGGCGAAATCAGCTTCCTCGCTGGTGACCAGTTTGTACTCAATTTCCTCATTCTTGCCAGTATCGAAAACGCGCACCGTAGAACCCAGGCCAACCTTATCCTTAGGAATGTCGTTCATGTTGATAAGGGAGAAATCCGCCAGCCGCTTGCCAAGTTGGCGAATCCGGGCCTTAACAAATTCCTGGCGCTGCTTCGCCATGTGATATTCGGCGTTCTCGCTGAGATCGCCCAGCGCCGCAGCCTTCTTAATCTCCTTAGGAAGATCGTGGATCAGCTCATGCTCGAGCTGATTGATCTCTTCCTGGAGTTTCTTTCTGCCAATCTCGGTCATGTGTTCGAGGATTATAAACCTTGACCAGCCAATCGAGAGGGTTTCCCGCAGCGCTGGATGATGCAATCCGAGCTGGCGAAGCAGCT
>JBDUDA010000074.1:0-12244 GCA_040003205.1 Acidobacteriaceae bacterium
AGGTTGACCGCCTCGTGGAACGAGCCGCTGTTGACCGCACCCTCACCAAAGAAGCTAACAACCACCTGGCCTTTCTTGCGGAGCTTCGCGCTCAGGGCACCGCCCGTTGCCAAAGGAATTGGGGCACCCACAATTCCGTTCGTTCCCATAAAACCGTATTCAGGCGCGTACATGTGCATGCTCCCGCCGCGACCTCCCGAACTTCCCGTAGTCTTGCCCCACAGCTCGGCCAGCACAACTCCAGCCGGCACGCCTTTTGCCAGTGCGTGACCATGGCCGCGATGCGTACTGAAAACCAGGTCGCTGACCTCGAGGTTCGAACACACTCCTACCGCAACTGCTTCTTCTCCCACATACAAATGCACGAATCCAGGGAGCATCGCGTTGCGATACAGTTCTTGCACTTTGAGCTCAAACACGCGCAGTTCGAGCATCTTCTTGAAATAGTCCAGAAGTAGTTCCAGATCGATTTTCTCCGCCAGAACTTTCTCGCTCATACTCGAAGTCTCCAGATGTTCACTGCGAAAGTGGTAAATGTATGGACGCCTGTTCCAGTTGCGAACGGTAGACGCCAGTAAATAGCTCAACCACGCGACGTCCGGCTTCACCATCTACGAAAGGTTCCCGGTCTTCCGATACTGCACCAAGAAAATCCCCCAGCTGCACTTGATGGTAGTGGGTCATTACATCCCAGGGCCGCGAACGGTCCTCGCGATTCCACTTTTCAAGATTCTGTTCCTCTCCCGGCACCGTCCAAATGTCATTGAAAGGCGGATCCATTTTCTCTGTAACACCGGAAATAAAAGGGGATCCGCTATCGGTCTCGGCTCCCACCGACGCGCCTGAAGAGCCATGGACGTGAATCTTTCCGTACAACCCGGGACGTTGTGAATTGCTCAGGACGATGGAAGCCATCCCTCCACTCTTAAAACGGACAGAGGCAACCACGGTGTCATCTACTTCAATGCCGGGATGGTTATAGTTATCCCAGTACGCATGGATTTCCGCGGCCGGACCCATGAACCAACTCAGCAAATCGAGATAGTGAGGAGCCTGACTCACCACCACTCCGCCGCCCTCGCCCTTCCAGGTTCCTCGCCACGGATCAGAAAGGTAGTAAGCAGGTTCACGCCAGCCCAGCATCGTGACCATAGCAAGGACAGGTTTCCCCAGCTTGCCAGCATCAATGGCGTCCTTCATTCGCTGCACCGGCTCATACCACCGGCGCTGGCTGATCACTCCCAGCTTGATCCCGGCATTGCGTGCCGCAGCAATCGCCCGATTGCAGGACTCGAGGTCGATGGCTAGCGGCTTTTCTGAGATTACGTGCACCTTGGCGGCGGCCGCGGTCTCCACGGCGGCTGGATGCTGTGTGTGCTGGGTGCAGACCGAAAGCACGTCCACTTTTTCACGGTCCAACATTTCCGCCAGGTCGGTATAGCCCTTCACCTGAAACTTTTCGCCGAACCCTTGCGCCCGTTCCGGAGCTACGTCGCACACCGCCACGAATTCGGAGTTGGGAAGCGCCTGGTAAGCGAGGGCATGCGTAGCGGCAACCTTGCCGCATCCGACAATGGCGGTCCTCAGACGAGTTGAACGAGTCTTTTGCATGATCCCTTCGACGTCAGTCTCCACTTGCGGCAAACGATCTGCTCAAGGAATGGAAGTGCCGTCCGTTTCTCCGGGCCGATGTCGCAACTCCACAAAAAATCCAAGTGATTCCTTGGTGTCGAGCAATGCCCAACGGGTGCCCGGGCGAATTCCGGTTCCGGACTGTAGCACCGTAATTCCAGATTTTGCCAACTCCTGTAGAACCGGATCAATATCGCTTACCTCAAAAAGAACGTGGTGAATTCCACCGCCGGATTGATCGAGAAAATCTTTGTACCCGCTGCGGCCTTCGAGCGGCTGAATCAGCTCGATCTCTACATCTCCCATTTGTACGAATGCTTGACGGAGTCGAATCTTCTCCTCAACGTCGCGATAGTAGTACTTGGATTCAGCACGATCCGGCCACTCCACTAAACGAAAGGGTCCGATACCAAATAAAGAAGTCAGCAACTGCGTCGTCTTAACCTGATCGGCCACAACAATTCCAATCTGGACAATCCGCTTAAGCGCCAGCACTTCCGGTAGCGATGATGGCATCCTGATGGTTGAAGTCATCGCGCTACGTAGCCTCCGTCAACCGGAAGAATGACGCCGGTCACCATGGAGGAAGCGTCGGATGCCAGAAACAAAGCAGGCCCAACGATTTCGCTCGGATAACCCACTCGTCCCAGAGGAATATTGGAGATCCAGGTTTGCATCAACTTGGCCGGGTCAAACTGCGGCTTAGCCATTACGTCTTCGAGGCCCGGCGTAAGAAACTGGCAAGGGGCGATGGCGTTGACGCGAATGCCTCTGTCTGCCCATTCGAGAGCGAGCTGTTTGGTTAAAGCGTTGACCCCGCCTTTGCTCGCACAGTAGGCGTTTGCACCACGGCCTACGCCGACCAGGCCGGCGATCGAAGAGAAATTGATGATCACGCCGCGGCCCTTCTCCAGCATGACCAGCGCCGCCGCTTGGCAACACAAGAACGTGCCCCGCAGATTGATATTTAACACTCGATCCCAAGTCTCGATCGACGTCAGTTCGGCGGGATCATGTTGAGGAATACCCGCGCAATTCACCAGGATGTCCACCCCGCCAAGCTCGCGGACAGTTGCATCCACCATGGCATAAATGTCTTCGCGAACCGCGACGTTCGCCTTCAAAGCGATGGCTCGTCTGCCCTTTTTGCGCACCTTCTCGGCGGTGCGTTGAGGATTCTTGATATCGAGATCGCAGGCCGCTATATCGCAGCCAAATTCCGCGAAGCCAAGCGAGATTGCTTCACCGAAGCCGACACCCGCCCCCGTGATCAGCGCCACCTTCCCGGTAAGATCAAACAGCTTTCGAAAATCGGTCTTCTCGATGTCCATAATCTTTTTCAGTGACTCTTGGAGCTTGTTGGAACACTTTCGAACAACAACATTTCCGATGTCCCCGTGGTTTCGAGCCTCACCGGAATTCCGTCCGTCATCAGGCGAATCCCCGCTAACTCAACTGTCTCATTACTGTTTTCAAAAGTGACCTTGTAGGTCGTGGAAGCATCAAGACCACGCGGCACGAAACGGTAGATCGGGTCTTCTAAATTCGAGGTGCGGAACAAGGTCGCAACATCCCGTTTCTTGTCCGGGCTGCCATATTCAAGGACAACCCAAGGTGACTGGCTGAAGAACGGCGTCAACGGGGTGTGATGATAGACCACGCTGTCGCGCAGAATCGGCCGCAATTCCCGCTTGTAAAGATCCACTCCCGACCGGATCTTGTTCCGCAACGCAGGATTCAATTCAGCCAGCGAAGGGGAAATCCCACGAAATATCGGCAGCGACATCTCGACCTGCCGCAACTGATAATTAATGTCGCCATCGCCCGCCAAATCGGGCACCTCAGTGCCGAAGGTGCGTAGCAGGATTTCTGGCGGAAGCAACCAGGTCATTCCATTCAAAATCTTCACGCCCCGCGGACCGCGCATCCAGTCGGAGAGTTCCGTGTTGTCGAAGCGCCGCAAAATTCCCCAATCCAGTCGTCCGCCGCCGCCCGCACAGTTCTGAAAGATCACTCCCGGAAACTGTGCGCGCAGGTGATCAAACATGGCATACAGATTCTCAACGTGGCGCCACGACGAATTCTCAAGAAACCCGTCGCGCTCATGGTTCCCGTCTTCCTCCACCGACATGTTGTAATCGATCCGGAAAACATCGAGGTCATACTTGCGAATAATTCTTGCGATCTCGGACTCCATCCACTTGACGACCACGGGATTTCCGACGTCAAGGTGACGCCCGTTGGCGAACGGCTGACCGTTGCGGGTCAAGATCCAGTCGGGATGCTCTTTGCGAAGCTTCGAAGCAGCTCCAGCACCTTCAATTTCCACCCATAATCCGAAGCGCATTCCTTTCTTGCGCGCATATTCGCGGATTGGTTGAATGTCGTTGGGCAGCCACGCGCCGGCATACCAGTCCCCGACATTCTGATACCAGAGGTTCGGTTCCGGCCCATACCAGCCGGCATCGATGAAGAAAGTCTCCGCGCCAATGTCAGCGGCCATGTCGATTTCCCGGTCGATCCCGGCTTCGGTCTCGTGGTCTACGATATAGCCACGATGATTCGCTTCTACATCGAAGACATGCTCGGAGGGTGGACGGGGAAGAACATCGCGCCGCACATGATGCAGCAGCGCCTCTGTGACATGGTCCAGATCCGCTTTCATGCAAAGAATGTGAGTTTCAGGCGTCTTAACCGTCTCGCCCGGTTCTAACACTCGCTGAACGGGGTCCACCGAACTCGGGCCCATCTCGAAGAAGAGCCGGGCTTCATTCACAGCTCTGTCAACCGCGTCAGTCCGGTCAACTGGGGATTTCTCCACTTTGCTGGTAACTCGAATCTTCCAGTTCCCGCTCCATCCTAGCGAAGCCACGAACCATTCGCCGGTGGCATTGTTGCGGGCGAAAAATGTCGGATGTCCCCATCCGGATTTCCCCCGTTCACCAGCGATAGTCTTGGTTTCGTTGACCACTGGATCGAAACGCCACGCGCCTTCATATCCCCACTTGCTGTATTGCGCGTAGCCCACGTCGTAAACATTTTCCGAATCAGGTTGAAGCCTTTCCGCGAAATTAGGAGTGTGCCAGAGTTGTCCCGCCCAGGGCGACACATTAGAGATCGCAGTCGAATGTTTGCCGGTGTTTGTGATCTCAAGCCAGCGCACCATGACCGGGCCGCCGTTTAGCAGAGTCTGTACTTTTACCCGGACGGGACGGATGCTGCTCTCCAGTTCAACCGTGACCAGCAGCCCATCCGGATTGTGGACTTCGGATTGATTGACACCGATCCATTTCCAGCTTCCGGAAAGTTCTTGCCCTTCCATTTCTAGCTTGAACGCGTCAACCGGCAGAGTATCCATTTGTTGCCGTTCCGCGTCGATTTGAATATCGGCGACGATCTGGCCACTCGACTCCCAGTAACGGCTCACCCAGCGGCCGTTGCGCAGTTCCTCATCGCAAACCGTGAGACCGGAAGTGAATCGAATGCCTGGGAACTGCCCGCTCCGAACGAATGCTGAGCGCGAACCCTGCTCCGTCACGACGGCTGCACATATTGATGAGTGCAAAGACGCAAAAATAAACAGGGCCGCGACAATATTGGCGACAAAAATCGAAGCGCGGCAATTGACACGCGCCCGAACTATGCCGCCAAACTCCATCGCGACCCTCCCCCTCAGCTAAATTGCAATCTTCCACTGCACGTGGTCTTTACCCTTAAACCTGGTGACTCGGCCTTGCTGCTCCAGAAGCAAGAGGTGGCCATGCATGGGATACATCAGAAGCCATGCGGCGCTCAAAGGCCAACCGCCCAAAATTGGCCCACACTCATCCATGAAAGCCCGGAGGGTGACCCCTTCCGGATGTTTTTCCAGAGTCTTCCAAACCAAGCCCGAAGCATTGTCAACAAACCTGCGGGACTCGGCGAGGAATTCCTGCACTTGAGAACCGTGGAAAGTTGGCCAGTGGCCGGAATAAATCCAATCGATGTCGAATGCCTGAAGCATCTGCACCGTGCCTAGATAGGCCAGAATTGAAAAGTAACCAGGGGGGAGGGCCGGCTCACCGGCTGCCGTCGGGCAATACCGGCCATGCAGAGCGTCCCCGACGAATACAGCTCGATTGACTGGATCGTATAGCGCCAAGTGTCCATCGCTGTGACCGGGCACATGCAGAACCTGGAGCGATCGCTTATCGTCAATTCTAATTTGCTCTCCGCCCACAAACGTCTCGTCGATTCGCTGAGGCGCCCCTACCATCATTCGGACCCACTTGCTCGCTTCAGGCAGCAGGCCCAGACCAACGCCGTGATCGGGAATCCATTGATCGTAGCGTGCAGCGAAGAGACGATCGGGATCCTCGATGAGCCACCGATCTTGCTCTCCGCAAGCCAACATCACCTGACCGGCGATTTTCTTGAGCGCGGAGTTGCCACCATGATGATCGGCATCGGCATGGGTATTGATCGCGATCGTCAGGCGCGCTGGATCGACCCCGATTTGTTTGAGATACGGGGCAATCGTGTCGGTCGGCGTATAGGACGCGCCGGTGTCTAGCAGGACTGTGTTGTCGCCAACAAAAAGATATTGGAAAAGGTTGCGGTCAGTGACAGGAGAACCGATCTGATAAACGTTTTGGAAGATTTTCATAATACCGCCCGGCAAAGGAACCAGAAACTATGAGCACCAGACTCGGTAAACCCAGAAGTAATTCGCGAACGTTCCAAAACGCCAACCGCACGATACTAAACCGAAACCATATCGTCAACACTTTTGTTGACATAATTGTATGGTGCAACGTGCGGCAAAGCCTGGCAGACTGCATTTGTCCGAAAACCAGCGTGCAGCATCGGCCAAAGGCCGAGTTAGCGTCTCGGTGATTCTGTAGAACTATGCCCGCCCCGCATAGCTCAGGATGGCGATCGCAAGTACCAGGAGACCCACTCCCGCAATCATGGTCCGGATGGGGCGCGTGCCGGTCTTGGCCCACTCGCCCGTGAGCGCGCCGAAAACCGTGCTGGCTACGACGATCGAAGCCAGAAACAATGGCCAACCGATCGACGTGCCTAAGTCACCCAATTTGATGGTCGAGATGCTGTAAAGAATGATGCTGCCAAACCAGAGCAGGCCCATGCTGGCGGAGGTCAGCCAGTAGTACCAGGTGCCAGTCAGGCCAAGCGTGCTGAAGTTTTTTTTCTTTCGCATCAAAAAGCAGCAATAAACCACGCCCGGCAAGAATCCGGCGTAGAGGCACGGCAACCACACCGCATTCGACATCATCGCCAGACTCGCGCCGTTTTGCTGGGCGGAGCGTTGAATACTTCCCCCAAATGCCAGACCGAGGTTCAACATCGAACCGAGAATACCTGAAACAAAAGCCAGCAAGTATCCGCCCCAAAAACCTTGCCGCGTATTCGTGCTTGCTTGCTGTAGCGCAGCCTCTCTGTGTTTCCCCGCCAGTCCGCACAGCGCCACGCCCAGGATAATCACTAGAACACCCAGGATAATCAGTCCGCCTTGCCGGGTCATTACAAGATCGGAGTGTTGGGCGATGAGTGGGGTAAGCGCACCCACCGCAGCCGACGTTCCGAGGCATACTGCAAAAGTAATTGCCAGACCGAGTCGAGTCAGCGCCAGACCAAAAAACACCAGGGACACGCCCCAACTGGCGCCGAACAAAACCATGGCTGCCAAGGTCCCGTTGGAAACATTTCCATATGTGGACCACAGCTTTGGCACTGTAAGCAGGGCAATCAACGTGGGAACCACCGCCACGCCCAGGATGGAAAAAGCGAACCAGGTATGTTCCCATTGCCACTTCTTGTTCAGTTTCATGGGAAGTGCGTACGCCGCATTCATGATAGCGGCGCACAAAACCAACAGGACTGCCTGAACGGTGTTCGATGTCATGATATTTCCCTGATGTTTTCAGGGCTCCTGTGCTGCAAGAGAAAAGGGTAAATGCTTCCCAAATCGCATCCGGTGCGCTCAACCGATCTGCGCTCAGGCCGAGCCATTCAATCACTCGGGTTGCGATGTGTCAACAACATTGAAGACATTTCTGAGGGAGACGAGTCGAAAGGAAGGAGAGGAGACGCGTCATTTCATGCGCACGGCAAGAGAGTCTTCCAAGTGATTACTCCAGTCGCCAGCGGCAAACGGAGGAAATGAGGATCCCTGCTCGAAGGTGCGGGAATACAGCTCACCAAAGTATCGTTCCACTTCTTCCTCAATCTTGTTCAGCGGTGTTTTCAAGACCATTCGCACATACAGCTCGTGATTATCCCGCCGGCTGGCCAATGGGATGCGCGAAGAATACGTGCGCGCAATCATGAAAATGTAGGGATTCATAAGAAGGTTGAGAGTTCGGTAAAGCAAGGGCTGGTTGGATGACTTCCAGATTGTACGGTGCAACTCCATGTCGGCGTGAAAGAACTGTTCTTCATTTTTCTTGATGGCCGCCATCTTCAGTTGTTTGAGTGCCCGATTCAGAAGGTCTCGGGCATCGACGGAGTGGTTCTCCCTCATGTAGCGCACGCAGAGGCCCTCAAGTTTGGCGCGCATACGGAAGATCACACCGATTTCAGCCATGGAAATATCGCGTATAAAGGTGCCGCGGCGCGAAGTGGTAACCACCAAACCGTCTCGTTCCAGGCGCAATAGGGCTTCACGTACCGGTCCGCGGCTGACCTCCAATTCCTGGGCGAGGTCCTCTTCAATGATGCGCTGTCGCGGCCGCAGTTTGCCGGCATGAATGGCCTTGCGCAAATGAGCTTCCACGCGTTTGCTGGCGGAAACGCTGCGGTCAGGTTTGGCAGAAGCACTCTTCGAAGTTCGCATTAGGAGTGTTTGATACTCATAAGCTGAATTCGACCGCAGGGCGTGCAATGCCGGAGTAGCAACTCGAGGAACCGCCTCGTGCTACAGCGAAGCAACTCCGCGTGGTCAGCCGAAACGCCCAAGTCTTCCCGACACTCTATCACGATGTCAACAATGTAGGTGACCGCATGTTTAACAGCGGGCAAAAACTCGCTCCGAAGGGGTGCCAAGAACGCCAATTGTGAGTTGCAGCCTACCGGAACGCTTTCTACCGATTATTGTAGACATTAGTGTTGACAATATTTCCCTTGACACTTGTCGGGAACATGCGTTAACTTGCGCGACGGTATGAAAATCAGCAGCGGCGTCACGTCCAAGTTACAACAGGATCCGGGTGCGGCTGCCAGAACCTCTATGTTCCCTACGCTTCCGCTTGGGGGCACATTCCAGATCGAAAACGCTGCAGTTTTAAAGGGGGCTCCACGATGAACTCCGCCGCATTCCGTTTTTTAACGATAATTGCAGTCCTCTCCCTGGTGACCACTCTCGCGTTACACGGACAAACAGCCGTCACGGGTGCGATCACGGGCTCTGTAGGTGACGCCTCGGGCGCCGTCATTGCCAAGGCAACGGTAGAAGCGAAAAACGCCGATACTGGAGTAACAGATGAAACTTTCACAAATAGTTCCGGAATATTTCGGTTCCCCAGTTTGGTCCCGGGGCCCTATTCGGTCACGATCAAACAGGCGGGTTTTGCTCCGTTCGAACAGCAAGATGTCGTCGTCAACGTTGGTACGGTTGTTCGCGTTGACGCCTCGCTGAAAGTTGGTTCGGTGAACTCAGCCCTCACAGTTACTGGACAAGCCCCTATTCTTCAGGTCGATAGCGCTGAGGTCAGTCAGACCCTTCAAACGGCGCAAATTAATGCCCTTCCGACCTTTGGGAGGAACGTTAGCCGGCTGTCATTGTTGGCACCGGGAGTGAGCATGCCCGGGGGGCAATTAGACCTGCATCCTGAAAATGCGGGCGAGGACTTTAACGTTAATATCAACGGGGCTTCTCCCAATAACAATTCCCGGCTTCTCGATGGAGTTGACAACACGGAGACGATCCAAGGGTATTCGATGCTCGTGAGTTCTCAAGACTCCGTGCAGGAAGTAAAGGTCACAACGAGCAACTATGATGCCGAATATGGAAAAGTTGGCGGTGGGGTAATACAGATAACCACCAAGTCCGGCACGAATACTCTCCACGGGTCAGCCTTCGAATACTACCGCTCTAGCGGCTTCAACGCAGCCAATCCCTTTACCGAACCTAACGGTCCGGCTGCCAATGTCTGGAATCAGTTTGGAGGAAGTCTCGGTGGTCCAATCAAGAAGGACAAACTGTTCTTCTTTGGGGATTACCAAGGAGTGCGCAACCACTTGGGCACTTCAAGTATTTACACTTCGCCTATCGCAGCGTTTCGCGCCGGAGACTTTAGCTCTGTTGCATTGACCAACCCAATTTATGATCCCGCCACGGGAAATCCTGACGGAACCGGGCGAACTCAGTTCTCGTGTAATGGCGTCCTCAATGTGATCTGCCCGAATCGTCTCAGCCCGGCCGCGCAAAATCTTTTAGCGCTTTTGCCCGCGCCGACCAATCCGAATGTAATCGACAACAACTATACGATTTCCCGTCCGGCTACTTTCGGCCAGAACCAAGTTGACACTCGTGTGGACTTCTTCGCCACTCCCAAGACTGTCATATTTGGGAAGTTCGCCTATTTCAAAGCCAATTTCTTCACAGATAACGTGTTCGGTCCCGCTGGAGGCGGTCCTGCGTTGGGGGGCGCGGTAAACTCGGGAGACTCTTACACTCGCACTACGAGCGTAATGCTTGACTATCAGCACACCTTCTCCCCAAGTTTGCTGCATGACTTCCGGTTTTCTCTTTCCCGGGAAGTTATTCAGGAATTACAGCTGGACTCGAAGACTAACGCTGCCACCAATGCGGGCATCCCCAACATCAATACAGGCACGATTTACACCACCGGATTGCCAGAGTTTGACATCGCTGGGCCGACGAGTGGCTTCAGCTTGGGAGACTTCGGCTTGCCTTTCTTCGAGCACGAGACGAATGTCGAGTTCTTCGATAACTGGACGAAGACATCGGGCCGTCATAGTTTCAAATTCGGCGCCGATATCGAAAAGTTTTACGGCATCCGCTCTGACACCAGCGGACGAGGTGCGTTAAGCTTCTCGCAAAATCTCACTGGCGACCCTGCTACGGCGAACTCCGGTTTGGGTCTGGCAAGCTTCCTGCTCGGGCTCAACAGCGGCTACAACAGGCGCATCACTCTAATCCAGCCCCAGGAAAAGCAGTGGAGACTGGGTTTCTACGGTCAAGACACCTGGCAGGTCACGCCCAAGTTTACCCTCCTGTTAGGCCTGCGATGGGACTATTCCTCCCCCTTGTTCTCTCCTAAGGGGCAAAGTTTGGGAAACCTGGACCTGAATACGGGTAACGTGCTGCTTAGCAACCTGGCCGGCAAGTACGCTGGCGTCAGCACACTGAAAACTGAGTTCTCACCGCGGGTTGGGCTGTCGTATCGAATAGGAAGTGAGACGGTCATTCGTGCCGGCTTCGGCCGGAGCTACTTCCTTAATCCGTATGGGGCGAGTTTTGGCACGCAAGCCTGCTGCTGGCCTATCAAGCAGGATCAGACATTCACTCAGGCCAATCCCTATGCCCCTGTGAGCTTCACACTCGATCAGGGCCCGGGCGCACCTGCGACTCTGCCGCCCTTCCCTGCTTCCGGCAAGATTCCGCTGCCAGACGGCTTCACTGAGATCTTTCCTGGTGTCGGAACCTACCCCCATAGCTACTCCGACGGATGGAATCTGACGTTAGCGCATACGTTTGGACATGAACTTAGCGCACAAGTTGGATATGTGGGCAATGTCGGGCGCAAACTCTGGTTTAACGAGGATCTGAACACTCCTGTCCCAGGCCCAGGCCCGTTCAACCCGCGCCGACCATATTTCAACAATTTCGGTTGGACCCAAACCATCCTCGTTCGAAACAACCGGCTCAGCAGCAACTACCATTCACTGCAGGCGCGGGTAGAAAAACGTTTTGGAGGTGGCCTATGGCTGCTGAGCAATTTCACTTGGTCACGCTCCATTGACTATGGGACTTTCGGCGTCCAGAACCAATTCGACATCGCTAGCAATCGAGGCCCTTCGGATTTCACGCGGCCTTTGGCCTGGGTCACCGCGTTTAACTGGGCGATCCCTTTCGGGCGTGATTTGAGAGGTGTAGGAAAGGCCATTGCTGGCGGCTGGGCACTCAGCGGAATTGTTAATCTGGAAGCAGGCAACTACTTCACTCCGACGCTCGCCAATAACGCTTCACTGAATTCAACCATCGGTCTGAGGCCGGATCGCACCGGGAGTGGGCGGGTGTCCAATCCCAATCGAAACCTCTGGTTCGACCCTTCGGCCTTTACGGTGCCAGCCCTGTACACCTACGGCAACTCGGGCCGCAACATTTTGTCGGGCCCCGGCTTTGCCTCCACGGATCTATCTTTGGAGAAGGCCTTCGCCATCACGGAACGAGCTAAACTGGAACTCCGGTTGGATGCGTTCAATGCGTTCAATCGAACCAACCTCGGGAATCCTAATTCCAATGTCGACACCAGTACCGCCGGTACAATCACGGGCATTGTCGACTTCAAGCGGCGTCTGCAGATTGGAGCTCATATAAATTTCTGAGCTCTCCGGTTTGCTTTTAGCCAGCCGTACCTCAGCCCAT
>JBDUDA010000075.1:0-12205 GCA_040003205.1 Acidobacteriaceae bacterium
TAATTCTGACTTGGGCTCAAGACCCGATACTTCCCATAGACCAGCCTCGAACAGGCCGAGAGCTCCAATTGATGCACATAGCGACTGCGTATTTAGAAAACGCAAGCCTAAACACGGGCGATTGCGACATCCATTTGGAAATTTCTCAAATACCCGACAAGAATGCTCCTCGGGTAGTGGTTGAGACGCCCGTGGACAGTGAATATTGCGCTTCTCGCAAGAACCTCCAAAACCAGTTGAAACAGCGTGGTTTTCAGCTGGATTCTCAACACGGCGGGGAATTGTCTCAACCGCAGCGTGTCAGTGTGCTAGGACTTCCCTTTGAGGATTTCGAGCATGGTCGCGGATCTGCACAGGTAGCTACCTTGTGGGAGCTCCATCCGGCTATTGTGAACCTTTATTGATTGATCGAGTAGTTTCCTTGACTAAGGGGGTGCAACTTTCGCGGCTGCTAACCCCTATCCCGCCGCTGGTTTGACGGTGCTCTCCTTATATCTTTACACTCAAGTTACGACTCGATTCGAAAGGTAAACGTGAGCCCTACAGAAACTGCTAGCGGTACCAAGCGTGAGATTGAAGTTGAGGTGCCTCCGCAGGAGGTTGCGCGTGAGACTGAGACTTTGATTGCCAAGTATCAGAAGTTGGCGCGCATTCCTGGATTTCGTCGCGGACATGTGCCTGCCTCCGTGATCCGGCAGCGTTTTTCGAAGGACATCCAGAACGATGTTGTGGACGCGCTTGTGCCGAAATATTTTCGCAAAGAGACAGACAAGCTTGGATTGATTCCTGTCTCCCAGCCGCGCGTCACCGATCTTCATGTGCATGACAACGAACCGCTGCGTTTTAAGGCCAGCTTCGAAGTCATGCCCGAGATTAAAGTTGAGGGCTACAAAGATCTCCGCGCCGATAAGAAGGACGTGTCGGTTTCTGACGATGAAGTGACGGAAACGTTGAAGGGTTTGCAGGAGCAGCACGCGACTTATACTTCGATCGAAGATCGTCCGCTGGCGGATGGCGACTACGCCCAGGTCTCGCTCGACGGCGAGCCTAAAGTCGATGTCGAGTCTACACATAAAGACAAAGATGCCGACGCGAAGCCGGTCCACATGGATGAAGTTCTCGTAGAGATCGGCGGCAAGAACACCATGCCGGAGTTTAACGAGAATTTGCGGGGAGCCTCCGCCGGAGACGAGCGCAGCTTTGAGGTAAATTATCCGCAAGACATTTCCGATCAGCGGCTGGCGGGAAAATCCTTCAACTACAAAGTGAAAGTGCAGGGCGTGAAGCAAAAAGCCTTGCCCGAGCTGAACGACGATTTTGCCAAAGAGCTGGGCGAGTTCACCACTCTTGAGGAAGTGAAGCAGCGCATCCGCGAAGGGATGGAACAGGAGCGCAAGCACAACGCTGACCACGAAGCCAAAGATAAATTGATGGTGGAACTGGTGAAGCGCAACGAATTCGAAGTTCCGGAAGCGCTAGTGGAACGGCAGATTGATGTCCGGCTCGAACGCGGACTGCGCGCTCTGGCTTCCCAAGGAATGAAAGCCGAAGACATAAAGAAGATGGATTTCACTCGTCTGCGCGCCGGGCAGCGCGACCAAGCTTTGCAGGAAGTGAAGGCTTCCCTGCTGCTCGAAAAAGTTGCCGACGCGGAAAGCATCGAGGTCGGTGACGAAGAGATTGATCGCGAGGTGGAGGCGCTTGCGACCCAGTCAAAACAGACGCCGGAATCCATCCGCGCGCGTTTGACACGTGATGGAGCGCTGGATAGAATCCGAAATAGAATCCGCCAGGAAAAGACCCTCGATTTTTTGTTTCGTCAGTCCGCCTAAGGCGGGCGCATTCGATCCCCCCAGAGGCCCAGGTGTGCCGGGCAGGAGTGTGAAAGGTGAACGTGAAAGACCCACAAATGATGCTGGTGCCCATGGTCATAGAGCAGACCGGGCGGGGTGAGCGTGCTTATGACATTTATTCGCGGCTGTTGCGCGATAACATCATCTTTATTGGAACTCCGATTGACGACAATATTGCTAATCTTGTGATTGCGCAGATGTTGTTTCTGGCGCAGGAAGATCCGGAGAAAGACATCCAGCTTTATGTGAACTCTCCCGGAGGTTCGATCACCGCCGGCATGGCGATATACGACACCATGCAGTACGTCAAAAACGATGTCACAACGATTTGCATTGGCCAGGCGGCGAGCATGGCGGCCCTGTTGCTGGCAGCGGGAGAGCCCAGAAAGCGGCTGGCACTGCCGAATTCCAGAATATTAATCCATCAGCCCTCTATGGGAGGGCTCTCCGGACAAGCCACCGACATTGATATCCATGCGCGAGAGATCCTTCGCATGCGCGAGATTACAAATGAGTTACTGGCGAAGCACAGTGGACAGAAACTGGAGAAAGTAGAGAAGGACGTGGAACGCGACTTCATTATGAACGCGCAGCAGGCAAAAGAATACGGAATCATAGACGATATCATTTATAAGACTAGATAGAGTTATGATCGGTTTTCGGCCGATCCGTATTCCGTATGTCTCGGCGTGAACCGATTCTCCGGCTGACTGGACAGTAGCAAGGTCTTAGCAGCGGGATGAATCGGAGGCTAACAAGGAGCAAAGCCGAGTGAAAACAAGGACCGGCACAGAAGAGATTTTGCGGTGTTCGTTCTGCCACAAGTCACAAGACGCAGTGGCCAAGCTGATTTCGTCCCCCAGCGATTATCCCAGGGCCTACATTTGCGATGAGTGTGTGGCGGTTTGCAATTCCATTCTGGAAGACGACAAGGCTGCCACGCCGGCAGTACAGACTCCGAATCAACTTCCCAAGCCGCAGGAAGTTAAAACCTTTCTCGACGAGTATGTAATCGGACAGGAACAGACGAAGAAAAAACTCGCCGTCGCCGTTTATAACCATTACAAGCGTATTTACATGAATCGCCAGCGGGCGGGCGATGGCATTGAGCTCACAAAATCGAACATCATGTTGATCGGTCCCACGGGCACCGGTAAGACGCTGATGGCGCAGACCTTGGCCCGCATGCTGGACGTTCCCTTCGCAATCGTGGACGCGACCACTCTCACCGAGGCCGGATACGTAGGCGAGGACGTTGAGAACATTATCCTCAAGCTGTTGCAGGCTGCTGATGGCGACGTGGGTCGCGCGCAGACCGGCATCATCTATATAGATGAAGTGGATAAGATCGGCCGCAAGGATGAGAACCCTTCGATCACTCGCGACGTTTCGGGTGAAGGAGTGCAGCAGGCGCTGCTAAAGATTCTCGAAGGTACGGTTGCGAATGTGCCTCCCCAGGGAGGACGCAAGCATCCGCACCAGGAATTCACCCCGGTAGATACAACGAACATATTGTTCATCTGCGGCGGAGCGTTTGTAGGCCTCGACAAAATTATCGGACGCCGGGCAGGCAAAAAGTCTCTTGGCTTTAAAGCGGACGAAGAAGTCGAGCAGAAGGAAGAGCCGCAAGAGTCGAAGAAAAAGACCTTCGAGATGCTGAACGAAGTTCAGCCTGAAGATCTGATCAAGTTCGGATTGATTCCGGAATTCGTAGGCCGCCTTCCAGTAGTTGGATTGCTGCAAGATCTAGACGAAGCGGCGCTCATGGAAATTTTGACTCGTCCGAAAAACGCCATCATCAAACAGTATCAGCGGCTATTTGAGTTTGAGAATGTCCGGCTGAAATTCAGCGATGATGCTCTGCGCGCAATTTCGCGTCAGGCCATGGCGCGCAAAGTGGGGGCTCGTGGATTGCGGATGATCCTCGAGGAACTCATGCTCGACCTGATGTATCACTTGCCGAGCCAGAAGAAAGTAAAAGAATTTGAAGTCACGCGCGAGATGGTGGAGAAGCGAAACGTTTCACTCGCGATGATGGAGAAGGCCGGATAATAAGCTTTCTGCTGTCAGCTCTCAGCTTTCAGCTTAAGGCCGCAAGAATAGAGCAAAGAATTTAACGCTGATAGCTGACGGCTGAGAGCTGGAAGCTTTCTCGGAGCCCAATTGACCACTGCCAAGGAAAAATTCGAGACAAAGAAACTTCCCATGATGCCGATCCGCGACGTTGTCATCTTTCCTTACATGATGACGCCGTTCGTGGTGGGACGTGAATCCAGCGTGCGCGCATTGGAAGAAGCCCTGGCTGCGGACAAAAAGATTTTCTTAGCCACACAGCACGACGCCAGCATTGACGAGCCCAAGGGAAACGAAATTTATCAGGTCGGTACGGTCGTCAACATCGTGCAAAGTCTTAAGCTTCCTGATGGAAATATTAAGGTTTTAGTCGAAGGCATCGAGCGCGGAAAGATTTTGCAGATCACCGAGACGGAAGGTTTCATGCAGGCCTCCGTGCGGCTTGCGCGCTACACGATTGAGACAAATCCGCAGGTTGAAACCGGCATGCAGCGCGTCACCGCTCTGTTTGAGCAATACGTAAAGCTTTGCCAGTCGTTGAATTACGAGACCATGATCGCGGCCGTGCGCATGGAAGATCCGGCGAAACTTACCGACACCATCGCGGCGAATCTGCAGCTTTCCATCGAAGAAAAACAGGAATTGCTGGAAATTTTCGATCCTGCCGAGCGCTTGAGCCGCATAGGCGACGTCCTCGATATCGAAATCGAAAAGCTCAACATGGATCGCACCATCCAGTCGCGGGTTAAGCGGCAGATGGAGCGCGCGCAGAAAGAGTATTACCTCAACGAGAAGATCAAGGCGATCCAGAAAGAACTCGGACGCGGGGAAAAGAGCGAGTTTGACGAGCTCAAGAAAAAGATCGATAGCGCGGGCATGCCGAAGGACGTAAAAGACAAGGCCATCCAGGAATTGAAAAAGCTGGAGGCAATGCCTCCCATGTCGGCTGAGTCTACTGTCTCTCGCAATTATCTGGACTGGCTGCTGGCGGTTCCATGGAAGAAGCGTTCGAAAGAAATTCGCAACATCAGCCGCGCCGAGAAAATTCTAAACGAAGATCACTACGGTCTCGAAAAGATCAAAGAACGCATTCTTGAATTTCTCGCCGTGCGACAACTGGTAAAAAATCCTAAAGGTTCGATTCTCTGCTTCGTAGGACCTCCCGGCGTCGGCAAGACTTCTCTGGGGATGTCCATCGCTAAAGCTACGGGGCGTAAATTTGTTCGCATGTCTCTCGGCGGCGTAAGGGATGAAGCTGAAATTCGCGGACACCGTCGCACCTACATCGGCGCGCTGCCTGGGCAGATTATTCAGATGATGAAGAAGTCGGGCACCAAGAATCCCGTCTTCATGCTGGATGAAGTGGACAAGATGTCCATGGATTTCCGCGGCGATCCGTCTGCGGCACTTCTCGAAGTGCTTGATCCCGAACAGAATTTCATGTTTGTTGATCACTATCTCGACGTGGAGTACGACCTCTCGCAGGTATTCTTTGTGGCTACCGCTAACGTGATGCACACTATTCCGGCCGCTCTGCAAGACCGCATGGAAGTGCTTCGGCTGCACGGTTACACTGAAGAGGAAAAAGTCGAGATCGCCAAGCAATTCCTGGTCAAGAAGCAGATGGTGCAGGCCGGCCTAACCGACAAGAACATCAAGTTCACCGATGAAGCTATCACTTCGCTGATTCGCTCTTACACGCGCGAAGCGGGCGTCCGCAATCTGGAGCGTGAAATCGGAAACGTATGCCGCAAGATTGCCCGTAAAGTCGTGAAAGACGGAGACAGCTACAACATCGGCGTCACGGGTGAAAATGTCCATGACTTTCTGGGAGTAATCAAATACCGCGACACGCTTGCCCACGAAAAGAGCGAAATTGGATTAGTCACGGGCCTGGCGTGGACGGAGGTCGGCGGCTCCATCCTCAGCACCGAAGCCACGGTGGTGGACGGCAAGGGAAAGTTGACGCTTACCGGAAAACTTGGCGACGTCATGCAGGAGTCCGCGCAGGCCGCTATGTCTTATGTGCGCTCGCGCGCCCCATATTTGGGCTTAACTCGTGACTTTTATCGCAGTCTCGACATTCACGTGCACGTGCCGGAAGGCGCTATACCAAAAGACGGGCCATCCGCCGGTATTACGATTGCCACGGCGCTTGCGAGTGCGTTGAGCAAAATTCCGGTGCGTCGCGACATCGCGATGACGGGAGAGATAACGCTTCGCGGTAAAGTTCTTCCGATTGGCGGATTGAAAGAGAAATTGCTGGCCGCACATCGCGCCGGATTATTTGAAGTGATCCTGCCACAGGACAACCGCAAAGACGTCGCGGAAGTTCCGGAGAATTTGCGCAACGCGATGAAGCTGCACTTTGTGGACACCATGGACCAGGTGCTGACCATAGCTCTGGAGAGTCCGTTGCCGGAATTGGCATTGGCGCAGGAGAACCCACAGGCTATTACGACATTGCCGCCTCCGAGTGAGGGGTCTACCGCACGGCAGTAAAAATAAGCTTTAATTTGTGCTTCTTCACGGGCCCGCTGAAACTGCGGGCCTTTTTATTTTCGCGAGAGCGATCAAATTCCGTTTGAGCTAGAATTTACTAAGGACGTTTTCATGGACCCTGATCGCCCAGCAACCAAGCACTCAGAGGACGCTCCGTCGAAAATTCAAACAGGCCTGATCGTAGCCGGGCTGATCGTAGCCCTGGTCCTCATTTTCCTGCCCGCGTACCGCGTCTTCTTCGCCGTCAGCGTGGGAATCGGATTGCTGGTCTGGGGAATTTTATACTTTTGGCACAAGTACAATCCGCTGAAAGAAGAAGACGTTCATGGCAAGCGTCCACTCGGCCTTGATTGACGCGGCCTTCGGCAGTTGCATCTTGGCACACAACGCTGCACACTAGCCTATGCGAGTGCTCTCCCGATTCTTGGCTGCGGCGATGGATGTCGCCCACTTCCCCGCTCCGTCGCTTCCTGAAGTCGCGTTCCTGGGGCGCTCCAATGTTGGCAAGTCAAGCGTTATAAATTCTCTGCTCGGGAGCAAGCTGGCGAAAACCAGTTCCACGCCCGGACGCACGCGCAGCATCAACTTCTTCGAAATTCGCTGGGCGGGAAAGCCTCAGCCTGAAGTGCTGTTCACCGATCTTCCAGGTTATGGATACGCGAAGATTTCGCGGGAGATTTCCAGTACCTGGCCAAGCTTTATCGAACCTTACTTGAACGAGCGTCCGACACTCGCCTTGTGCATAGCCCTGATTGACGTCAACATCCCTTCGCAGGAATCCGACAAGCAATTGCTGAATTATCTGGCTACCAGCGGACGACCTTTCTTGATCGTCGCCACGAAGAGCGACAAACTTTCCAACAACCAGTTGCGAAATGCTATGCAGTCGATTGTGCGGGACTATCCGAATGCGCGTGTCCTGCCGTTTTCAGCCCGCACTGGCGACGGCAAGGAAAAGCTATGGCAGGAGATTCGCACTGCCGTGGAAGGGTACGGACAGGTCTCGCCGTCACAAGAAATGCCGACTGGAAGCTGAACTTATTTGTCCGCCGGGTAACCACCCACCACGTGTCATCCCGAGCGGAGCGAAGCAAAGCTTTGCGCAGTCGAGGGACCTGCTGTTTGCGCGCGAGAAGAACAAAGCGGGTCCCTCCACTCGCCAGTCGCTTCGCTTGCGCGCAGCAACTGGGTCGGTCGGGAAGACAGCCTTCTCAACTTCCCCTACTGTCACCCAACGAAGGAACTATGCAGCTCTGCTCGCCTCCAGCATGTCTTCCTATCGCGTTGTTACTTTTGTTTCTCCTCCACGGCTGTAAATAAGCCTTCGTCCGCTATCATAAATAACTATGGCTACGTATCTGATCACGGGGATCGCGGGATTCATCGGCAGTTCTTTGGCGCGAGCAGCGCTGGCACAGGGTGACAAAGTTCGCGGGATTGATAATCTCTCGACCGGCAAGAAAGAGAATCTGGCGGAAATCTCCAGCCAGATTGATTTTCGTGAAGCCGATCTGCTGGATCTCGCCGCCGTTCACGACGCCTGCAAGGGCGTGGACTACGTTTTGCATCAGGCGGCCATTCCATCCGTGCCCAAGTCGGTGATTGATCCATTGGGTAGCAATCGCGCGAATGTAGACGCCACTGTGAATGTGCTGGTGGCGGCGCGCGATGCAAAAGTGAAGCGGGTTGTGTATGCAGCTTCGTCTTCAGCCTATGGAGACACACCAACTCTTCCCAAGCACGAAGAGATGTTCCCCAATCCTATTTCTCCCTATGCGGTGGCGAAATTGGCCAGCGAGTATTACATGATCTCTTTTTTTCGTTGCTATGGATTGGAAACTGTCTGTCTGCGTTATTTCAATATTTTCGGACCACGTCAGGATCCGACTTCGCCGTATTCCGGGGTGCTAGCCAAGTTCATCACGCAGATGCTGAATGGAGAAACACCGACCATATTGGGGGACGGCAAGCAAAGCCGAGATTTCACTTACATTGACAATGCAGTACAGGCAAATCTGCGCGCATGCAAAGCTCCCGCGCCTCACGTGGCAGGTAAAGTATTTAACGTCGCCACAGGACGCCGGGTCGATCTGAACGAGACATTCGACATTTTAAAAACTATTATCGGATTCTCAGGTGAGGCGACGTACGGTCCCGAGCGTGCCGGGGACGTAAAACACTCTCTCGCCGATCTCTCGCGATCTGACAATTTTCTCGGATACAAGCCGACGGTACATTTCGAGGATGGTCTCCGTAAAACGATTGACTGGTACCGCACACGCGACAAATCCGCAAGCACTCAATCCCAGCTTGTGTCCAGCCCTTCGTAATTACGGTAGTGGCTCAATTCAAAAGCTACAACCCAAGGTTGTCATCTCGAGCGAAGCAAAGCCGTCTGGCTTTGCGGAGTCGAGAGACCTGCTATTAGACGGGGGAAAAGCAGGTCTCTCCACTCCGCGGTGTCTTCGCTGCGCGAAGCCACGACTCCGGGCGAGATGACGGTCTTTTATTCTGAAAATGAGCCACTACCATAATTACCTTAGTGATCTGGAGCGCTGTTACATCAGCGACTAGATTTAAGACATGACGATTTCCACCATGGTGGTTTCCCGCGACTGGTCTGAAGTGAGCGTGCTGGAGTGCATTCTGGGCGGCATGCACATCCGAGTGGATGTTGAATCGCAACCTCTCGCCGCGCAACAGAAACTAATGAAATCCAAAGTGGACGCACTGATCGTTGACTACGATCTGGAAGGCGCGTCATCACTGTTGCGGGCAGTGCAAGAAGGTCTCATGATCAAGACGGTTCCGCTGGTGCTGATGAGCGGAGTGCTGGAACGTAAGAATCTGGAACGGGCCGGCGCCAGCTTCGTGTTTGAGAAACCGATATCCGTGGACCAGGCGGTGCATACTCTTTCAGCCGCCCACAACATGATCCTGGACTCGAGACTTCGCTACTATCGCCATCAATTGGTAGCCCGCGCCGCGCTGACGTTTGCAAACGACAGATTTGTGGATGCCCACCTCCTCAACGTCAGTCAGAGCGGGATACGTATCCAGGCTGATTCATCGCTTCCGAAGGAAGAATTGCTATCCATTCAATTTGAATTGCCAGGAACAAAAACTTCTTTAGACCTGCAAGGGGAAGTCGCGTGGAGTGATCGCGAAGGTCACGCCGGCATCCGCTTTTCAGAGGTCAGCGTCAGTGCAAGCCGCCAGCTTCGGCTTTGGCTGGAACGAAAATACCTGGTCAACTAACTTTGCTTGGTTAACGAAAGCGGGCCCGCTTAAGAATCTCTTCTGTCGGATCGCCATATGCCATGGAAGCCAGGCGGGCGCCCGGGCTGACCTGGTTCCAAACCGCAAATAAAAACCAGTAAACCACTCCGAAGAGACTCCCTGCTCCAACCCCGAGCGCGGCCGACATCGGCCACTGCGGGAACACGTGGGTCATGCTGAGAGCCACGACGAAAAAGAGCATAAGTGCCGACAGCAGAATTAATCCGTCTATCGTTCTACCGAAGTTAGTCTCAGAGAGTGGAAAATATCCCAGCCCGTGCTTTGCTGCCTCAACATGTTTGTAACTCTCCGCGCTCTTCGACGACAGCATCCGCTGCGTGGGGCTTCCTGATAACGCGCCGGCATCCAGTGCTTGGCGTCTGGCCTGTTTAGGTTGTGAGTCGAAGACGAAAGAATCTGAGTCAAGCTGCTGTGCGCTGGTCAAAAGCTGAATAAAAATCCACTCTTTCAGAAGTCGCTGTGACCTCTCGGTCGCATTTAAGAATTCAACCCCACATTGTCCCGAGGAATGTCCCCAGGCGACGCGTCCGGTCATCTCCAGTCGAAGCCGGGGATTCATTAGCTCAAACCGAAGATGCACCGGCTGCTGCGGACGCAAAGGACCAACGGCCTGAATTGCCATGCCTCCTTTGGAGATGTCATGGATAATTCCTCCATTGGCATGATCGAGATTCACGTAGGCCAGGCTGCGAAGCAGGTGCCGGTAGCCTGAGCGCTGTCCGGCCACCGCATCTGCCCGAAGAGAGCTTGCAACAGTCTGGTACTCCATGACCTGAATCTTAGCGTTTAGGAGGGCCCCTGTTTCAGTAACCGCAATGGTTCCGGGTCACGAGGCAGGGCGGCGCTCGGAAGGAAATGCCAGTGGCTCACGCTGCTTCTGGCGGTCAGACAAGGTCAGGAGACGCTCGAGGTCATAGCCGAAGGGCCCGTAGGCACGAAATTCCTTTTCGTCGAAGAGACGTTTGATGCCGCACCCGGTGCAAACCTGATACGAGCAGCCTTGGGAGCTGACAGGCCAGCTCATCTTCCGATGCCAGCAGCCGCGCCACAGCACGACGGCCGCTCCTGCCACTCCGGTTGCAACCAGTCCCAGCGGCCAACTTAAAAGGCGCTTCTTTTTCTCTTCCGCCACTCGCCACGCTCCAGTTTCTGTAGATGCTGAAGGCTTAAAAGATATTTTGTTTCCGATATCAGCGCAATAATCGTTCCAATTCCCCCTTGTTCTGAAATGGAACTTACGAAAGAGTGTCGCAGGCGAAAAACTTTCGTGCTCGATGAAATCATTGCGATAGGCGGCAAACCCTTGTAACTTAAAGGAGTTCGCGACATCCGCCCTGCCAGAGGAATGCTGGGGCGGCTAAGATTCTCTTTGACAGAGTTTGATGAGCGCAACTGCTGACAATCCGAGTGTCGAGACCGGCACAACTGCGACTCAGGTTCACGCTCATTCGCACTTAAGAGATTCTCCCAGCTGGTCGGTAGGCCGTTCGGCCCTGCAAGCTTTGCTGGCCTTTTCCTCCCTCCACGATCAAATCCGGCAACGACGGGCAAAGCAAGACGGCGCCAGCACAATAACGGCAAAAGATTCGGAGCTCGAACAGTTCGCTCTGGATGAGGTTCTGCAACTGGTGGCTCATCGCGCACTGGCGATAACCGACGCTGATGGAGTCGCGATCGCACTCGCAGAAGGAAACGCGATTGTTTGCCGCGCCTCGGCTGGCAACATTGCTCTGGACGCCGGGATGCGCATCGATCTGAACTCCGGATTTTCCGGCGCGTGCCTGCGCGGCGGCCAGATCGTTCGTTGTGACGACACCGAGGTGGATTCGAGGGTGGATGCAAGTGTCTGCCGCCAGCTGGGCGCGAGATCAATGGTGGCAGTGCCTCTCACAGCGCGGCAGAACGTAGTTGGCCTGGTCGAAGCCTTCTCTTCTGAGGTAGCTGGATTTTCGGATAGCAATGTTCGCAGCCTCAACCTTCTCGCTGAGTTAATTCTTTCCGCGCTTAAGCCGGAAGAGGAAGATCGCCTGGCTGAAATTTCGCGCCGCGTTGTAAGCGGACACTCCGAAGCCGCTGAGCTCGGACCAGTCGCCGTACTTACAGTTGAGAACGTCATTTCTAAACCGACTGTCTCAACGACAGGTCCCTCTTTCCCGGCCGCTTCCGTCCCGGCAGAGTTGGCGGAAAAGAAACCGGAAATTTCGACAACGATTCCAGAATTAGAACTTGCTCCGTTAGCGACACCAAAGGCGACAGTCGGAGTTAGTCAAATCCCGGTTCAGGTCTCGAGCGAACAGCCGGCAGAGGAGTCCAGAAGTGAAGCGGAAGAAACGGCAAATAAGGAACCCGTTGCCGCCATTCAGCCAGCGGGCAGGATCGTAAACGCCCCGCCTGGTCTGGCGCTGGTTCTCGGGTTGATCTTGCTTGCAGCCGCCCTGGGATCATTCGTCTGGAAAAAACTTCCGCACCATTCGACT
>JBDUDA010000278.1:0-3603 GCA_040003205.1 Acidobacteriaceae bacterium
TTTGGCGAAGGGCTTGATGGGGAAGTGCGGAAATCGGTTGAAGATGCGGTGCAGCAGTTAGCCCACATGGGGTGCGAGATTGTGGAAGTCTCGCTACCGCACACGGAATACGCGATTCCGACGTATTACATCATCGCGACTGCTGAGGCGTCTTCGAACCTCGCTCGCTTTGATGGCGTTCGTTATGGTTATCGCGTTGCCGGAGCAAAAACGCTTGCGGACATGTACCGGCGCAGCCGCGATCAGGGTTTTGGCGCCGAAGTAAAGCGCCGGATCATGCTGGGGACTTACGCGCTGAGCGCTGGTTATTATGACGCTTATTATCTAAAGGCGCAGAGGGTGCGCAGCCTGATCACTAAAGATTTTGACAATGCCTTCGACAAAGTGGATGCGATTGTGACTCCGACTTGTCCGACGGCGGCGTTCAAGCTGGGCGATAAAGTGGATGACCCACTTGCGATGTATCTGGCGGATATCTATACCGTCACTGCAAATATCGCGGGAATTCCGGGGATATCAATTCCTTGCGGTCAGACAAAAGAGAGACTGCCAATTGGACTCCAGATTTTTGGCAAGCATTTCGACGAGGCCACAATTCTGCGGGTGGCGCATGGGTTTGAACAGGCGGCGTGATGTACCTCAGCGGCTAAAGCCGCAAACAGGGCCCAGCTTTGATAGCAGCGCTGAAGCGCTGCTCCACCCGAAAGCTGGCGCTGAAAGTCTGCTCTACTCAAAGGCCTGCGTCGGTAGTCTGCTCTCCTCAGAGGCTTGAGTCTGTAGTCGGCTCTACTCAAAGGCCTGCGGGTCTGCTGTATTCAAAGGCTTTCGTCTGTGGGCGATCTGCTAAAAGCTCGCGCCTAGAATTTGCTCCGACCCTCAATTCCTGGGCTGCAGCTTGAGCGTTGCTTTCGACAAGCGCTCAGGGTAGCAAACTATAGTAGTGGTCCCCGCCGACAGCGCAAGCTTTGCACAGTACTTTGCCGTTTTCGCGAACCTCGCGGTGAAAGTTGATGCCTTCGCCGCAGGACTCACATACCGTTCGGTCTGATTTATATCCCGGAAATTCTGCCGGACTTAGCTCAACTTTCACCCATTGAGTTGAGAACAGCGCGTCATCTTCCATTTCACGATAGGCCAGCATCTGCTGCTGGTTTTTATTTTCAATCTCAGGATGCATTTGTTTCGCCAGCGCTTTCGATGATTCTTTCGCGGCGACGCGAATGGCTTTTTGAGCATTCAAATCCACAAAAGTAGCGGCGACTTTTCCCCAGTCGCGGAATTTCAAAGCGCGCTTGCCGAGGCGGCATCCCGTTACGACGGAGATGGCGTCGGTTGCGCAGCGATCAATTTCCACGAAAGTTATTAGACGCTTGCGGTCTTTTCCGCGCGGGTCGTCAATTTCTAGTTTCTGAAGGCCGAGCATGGCCATGCGGACGCCCAGTACCTGGCCGGCGCAGAGGTGTCCGTGAGCTTGTTCGGCTTCGAGAAGGTAGTCGTCCAAGGATTTCATGGATAAGGATTCAATTGTAGTACGGGCAGAAAAGCAGGTCCCCCGACTTCCCTCGGGATGACAAATAAAAAAAGAAAAGAGAGAAAAAGCATGGGCATATTTTCCGTGGAATTGAAAAGCCAATTGCAATCCAACTCGAATAACAAATCGATACTCAGAGGAAGCGCGGCGGCTGTGTTGCTACTGTCGCTTTCCCTGGCAGGGGCGGGATGCAGTTCGCAATGGATCAGCGTGGCCTTGGCCGACCTTCCGGTGTTGGCGCAAATGGCCCTTAACATCGGCACGCTGGTTGCCACGCTGCAATCGGGCAAGCAGCTTGGTCCGGCGGAAACCAGCGCGGTGCAGAACATTTCCGCCGAAGCGGGACGCGATCTGAATCTGTTACAGAGCTTGTACAACGATTACAAATCGAATCCCAGCGCGGAGACGATTCAGAAAATTGATTCTGCCATCGCGCAAATCAGCCAGGAGCTTCCTGCGTTGTTGCAGGCTGCGCATATTAGCGATCCCACGCTCGCGTCGAGAGTGGGGGCGGGAGTGAACTTGATTGCGGCTACGGTAAGCAGTTTCGCGACGTTGATTCCACATACGGGCGCGATGAACCGTTCCGCAAGAAGAATCGCCATTCCTCGCAGCCGTGATTTGAAAAAACAATGGAACCAGCAAGTGTGCGCACCCAGTGCGAATCCCGCGCTGGATAAAGCTTACAGCTTGTGTGCGGTGCGATGACGCTGCCCGTGATCGCGATTACGAATGCGTCCACCTGCCTGAGTGACCTTGAGGTGATGGCGGCGATACCACCGCTACAGCGCCAGGTCAGTCAGGACTTCAGGGCGTTCTGGAATATGGATTGCTCGCTTACGTTTTTGCCCGGCGGTCAAAATCTGATCAAGGGATGGTGGCAGATTGTTGTGAGTGATAACCCCGACCAGGCCGGGGCCTTGGGATATCACGAACTGACCAACGATGGAACGCCACTGGGAAAAGTGTTTGCCGGACTCGATATACAAAGTGGCTCTTCCTGGACAGCAACAATGAGTCATGAGCTTTTGGAAATGCTTGCGGATCCCTGGCTCAATTGGTGTGCTCAGGGTACGAATGGAGAAGTCTATGCGCTGGAAGTCTGTGATGCGGTTGAAGCCGATGAACTGGGGTACGAAATTGACGGAGTTCTGGTGTCGGATTTTATTACGCCGTCGTGGTTTGAGCCGACGGAGGTGAGGTGCGTGGATTTCAAGCGGCGACTCTCGAAACCATTTGAGCTGGGGCCGGGGGGATATGTATCAACTTTGAATGCGCAAAAAAGCTGGACACAATTGACAGCGGAAGGGGATGGCGGGCCGCCCATCCCTGACGGCAGCAGAAGAAAGCGACGACAGTTGGAGAAATCGACGTGGAGAAAGAGCGAGAGATAGAGCTACTTTCTGCGCCAGCGCACGCCCTCTTTTGTGTTCTCCACGACGATGCCGGCGTCGGTAAGTTCGGCGCGGATCGTATCTGAAGATTTAAAATCACGGCTGCGACGGGACTTCTCCATGCCCGAGATTTTATTTTCAACTTCGGCGTCGGAGAGTTGCTGATTGCCGACCGCGGCCAGTAATTTGTCGCTAATGTCTTTATCGCGATCGCTGGCTTTTGCCCAGTCGAGAATTGTCTGCATCTTCGGGTGGTCGTCGTCTTTCAAGACAGCAAAGATTTCGTCGAACTGATCGACCGCGGCGAGAAGTCGCGCGACATCGGCTTTGCGCATTTCTCCTGTGTCCATGGCCGCGTTCGCTGTCCGAACCATGTCAAAGATCGCTGCCTGCATGCGAGCGGTGTTGAGGTCATCTTCGAGACCGGCGCGCAATTGCCCCGAAGTCTCCTCAGCCAAGCGAGCTAAAACATCGTTGGCACCGTCGGGAAATTTGCTGCCGTTCAGCCGCATGCGAAAATTTCGCAGACGATCCACCGACGCGGCAGCCTGTTGTAATCCGTCGAAGGTGAAATTGAACTGGTTGCGGTAGGGAACCGACGCAAGCAGGAATCGGATCGAAGACGGCTTGTGACCTTTTAACACCAGGTCGCGCACCGTGAAAAAGTTGCCCTGACTT
>JBDUDA010000076.1:0-12121 GCA_040003205.1 Acidobacteriaceae bacterium
AGAGCGGCCATTTATGGCCGCGTTACAACGCACACCCCTTAGCCCTTCAGGGCCTGAAATCGCTGGGGCTAAAGCCGCAGAAAATCAAATGTCTTCAACGCGGTTTTAAAAAGCCGATCTGCCCCGGTGCCGCCGGGCCAAGATCGGCGACTTTGCGATTATCATCACTCGACGCCTTTCGCCGGGATGGCAAGCCCCAGGTCCTTCATCACCATCTGCAAATCTTTCCAGGTTTCTTTCTTCTGTCGTGGATCACGCAGCAAAAATGCCGGATGATAAGTCACGGCAAGCTTCGTTCCCTGAAAGTCATAAAAGCGTCCCCGAAATTGCGACATAGGCTGGTTCAGCGCCAGCAAAGTCTTCGCGGCGATCGCGCCCAGCGCAACAATGACTTTCGGTTTAACTGCCGCAATCTGACGCATCAAAAACGGAGAGCAGGTCGCGCACTCATCCCGCTCAGGCGTCCGGTTCCCCGGGGGACGGCATTTAATAATATTCGCGATGTAAACGTCTTCGCGAGCAATGCCCATCGCCTTAATCATGTTGGTCAGCAATTGACCGGCGCGCCCGACGAACGGCTCGCCTTTCTTATCTTCGTCCGCGCCCGGCGCTTCCCCAATGAACATGAGATCGGCATTCGGATTTCCCACTCCGAAAACAATCTGCTTGCGTCCCTGCGCGTGCAAAGGGCAGCGTGTGCAGTCTCCAATATCTTCGCGGATGAGGCGCAGCGCCTCGACCGGATCGTAGACGCCTGCCTCAGGTATCAACGGAATCGCGGCAACACTTACCAGGGCCGCCTCATTGGCGGTGCGTGCGGATTGAATCATTTCATCTCGCTGTTCTGAATGCATTTCGGAATTGGAAGGTGCTGCAATGCCGGAGATTTCGCGCCGATAAAAATCGTAGATACCTAACTCGTTGTAATAGCGAATACGCTCTGATAATGCGCGCTTAAGATTTTGATCCAGAATCAATGGCATGGGAGAAATGGCGGACAGCTACGAACTCTTCACAACTTCCCGCTGCCGCAATCGTACAACTTGATCGAGCACGCGCTGCGCAACCTCCCGCTTGGTAGTTTCCGGGACCTCAACTACGTCGTGGTCGGTAAGGATCGTAACGGCGTTGCGATCAGAGTCGAAACCCACGCCTTCGCGCGAAACATCATTGACCACGATGGCGTCAAGTGACTTCGAAATTAATTTCTTTCGTCCATTTTCAAGTACGTTTTCGGTTTCGGCGGCAAAACCTACGATCAATTGATTTTTTTTCTGGCGAGCGACTTCCGCCACAATGTCCACCGTGGGCTCGAGCGAAATCGAGGTAGCGCCCGCGCGTTTTATTTTTTGCGCGGCAACACTCTTGGGACGATAGTCCGAGACCGCCGCAGTCATGATTACGATCGTTGCTTCCGGTAAAAGTCTGAGAACTGCCTGCCTCATTTCTTCCGCCGTTTCGACGCGCGTGATTTCCGCAGCGCTGGGGGGAAGTAGCGCGGTTGGCCCCGTCACCAGCAACACGCGCGCTCCACGGCGAATGGCAGTTTCAGCCAGGGCATAACCCATGCGTCCGCTGGACCGGTTCGTCAAATAACGGACCGGGTCAATTTTTTCACGCGTAGGGCCCGCCGTAATCAGTACGACTTGGCCCGCCAGGTCTTGTGACGCGCCGACCGCCTCCATCAAAGCCGCAACAATCGTTTCGTTTTCAGCAAGACGTCCGGGACCCGTCATGCCGCATGCAAGATATCCAGAGCCCGGATCAACGATTCTGACTCCACGCTTCCTCAAGATTTGCAGATTGGCCTGCGTCGCCGGATGGTTCCACATATTCACATTCATCGCAGGCGCAACCACGACTGGTGCGGTAGTCGCGAGATATAACGTGGTCAAAAAATCTGAAGTGACGCCTTGCGCGAATTTCGCCAGCGCGTCGGCCGTCGCCGGAACCACAAGAAGAGCATCAATGGATTGAGCTACGGCGATGTGCTCGATGGCGGAATCAATATTCGGCTGGGACTCGTTAGAATCGCCGGCAGCAAACATCCCAGTAATAACTTTTTCTCCAGACAAAGCAGCAAAAGTAAGGGGGCGAATAAACTCCTGCGCCGCGCCCGTCATGATGACTTGCACGCGGATGCCGCGATCCTGCAACAAGCGGGTGATCTCCGCCGCTTTATACGCGGCAATCCCGCCACACACACCGAGGGCCACTTTCATTCAGTTTTCCAAGTTCGGCCGAACCGTAATTAAAAGACGCACTAGCCGGCAAGCCACCGGCCCGCAATTACTCGGGAGCGAGCGCGTTATCCAGCATGTCACTGGCTGCTTCCGCTGCCGACTTGGGAATTTCCGGGATGACCCACTTCACTTTGCCCGCCCTGATTTCATCTTGTGCAATCCGGCACGGCTTGCGCGAATGTGTGTCAATCACTGGAGGCGCTCCGCCCTGCAATTGCCGGGCGCGCCGTGCCGCCACCAGTATGTAGCGATAATTGCTGTCAAATCCTTCAATCAACTTCATTGTGCTCCCCCTGCCACTAGCGTGAACCCGGCGCTGCTGCCGGAAGGAATGAGTTTAGGATGGGCTGTAGGCGTTCTCGCAAATTCTGCAAGCGGCAGTTTTCTGCTCTCGCCAACATGTCCGCATCTCCCACGTTACCAGAGTTGCCTGAGCGCCGTAGCCTTTCTGCCAGCAGAATAGACTTCAGCATATCAATGGAATCTTCGAGGCGATCGTTCACCAAAATATAGTCGTATTTCTGATAATTCTCAATCTCGCGCGTGGCCGTGACTAGCCGGCGCAGGATCACTTGTTCCGTATCCACGCTGCGACTGCGAAGGCGGCGCTCGAGTTCTTCCCGATTCGGAGGCAAAATAAAAATTGTCACCGCAGCAGGCAGTTTGCTTTTAATTTGCGCCGCTCCCTGGACGTCGATATCGAGCAACAAATCTTTCCCCGTCTGTTCGGCGTCTTGAAGAAAACGACTCGCGGTGCCATAGTAGTTTCCGAAAACCTCGGCATGCTCGAGGAATTCATTGTTTCGCACCATCTGCTCAAATTCGCTGCGTGAGATAAAGAAATACTCCCGGCCATTTTGCTCGCTGCCACGAGGAGGACGCGTGGTGTAGGAGATGGAAAATTCCAGTCCTTCGACAATTCTGCGGGCTTCATTCACCAGCGTAGATTTTCCCGAACCCGAGGGAGCAGAAATAATGAACACGATCGTCATTCGACGTTTTGTACCTGCTCGCGTGCTTTTTCAATGTCCGTCTTCAAGGCTAACCCCATAGTCGTAATTTTTAACGCGTCGCCCGCCAGACCGGACGTTTTTGAAAGCAAAGTGTTCGCCTCGCGATTCATTTCCTGTAGAAGAAAATCCAGTTTCTTACCCACTTCGCCCGTTTCGTCAAGCAGCCCTAGAAAATGCCTGCCATGAGTATCCAGCCGCACGAGTTCTTCCTGAATATCGCTTCGATCGACCAGCAGCGCCGCTTCCTGAAGGATGCGCTCCGAATCCATCTGCGCCCCAAGTAACTCCTGCATTCTAGATCGCAACTTTTCCGTATAAGTTTGCAAAACGCTCTTTCTATATCCTTCGGCATTCTTACATGAATCCTGAATCTTCTTCATAAGTTGCCGCAGCTCACGTTCCGTGCCTCTGCCTTCTTCTTCCCGCATCTGGTTCAGCGAGGCCACCAGTTCTTCCACCTTCGCCAGCACACCAGATTCGAGTTCAGAAGGATCGAACTGCGCAGAAGTATCGAGCGCCCCTGGCGCCCTCAGGATTGCATTGAGATCGGGCTCAGCCGCCAATCCAAACTCGGCTGCCGCCGCCCGGAAGGCCTGGATGTGGTTTCCGACCAACTCCCGATTCAGCGAGAGCCCGCCTTCGCCGCTGCTTCGCTCAACATTGAGCATTAACTCAATATGACCGCGCGCAAGTTTTTCCTTAAGTATGGCGCGAAGCTTCATCTCGAGTGAATCGCTGCCGGAAGGCAAACGGAAGTGGAGATCGAGAAAGCGATGATTTACGGACTTAAGCGACAGGATGAAACTCGTGCTTCCATTCTTTTCAGCTCCGGACTTCGCTGTACTACTATTTGCCGGACCGGAACTTACGGGACTTCGCTTTTCCGCCACTCGACTTGCGAGAGATTGGGGAGAAGCAATCTGACTCTTTACCTGAGCAAAACCAGTCATGGAACGTATAGGCATTTCTATTGGCTCACCGGAGCTGCGACCACTTTCGAATTCTCCAAATCGGCGAACTGAAGATCATATAAGCGGCGATAAGTACCGAGCTTCTTCATTAATTCCTCGTGCGCCCCAATATCCGCAATGGTTCCGTTCTCCAGTACGACGATTCGGTCGGCGCGTCGGACAGTGGAGAGACGGTGCGCAATTACCAGCACCGTGCGTCCGGAAATTAAATTATGCAGCGCCGACTGCACCAATGCCTCAGACTCACTATCCAACGCCGACGTGGCTTCGTCGAGGATGAGAATCGGAGCGTTTTTCAGAAGTGCGCGCGCAATCGCAATCCTCTGCCGCTCGCCCCCTGAGAGACGTACACCGCGCTCTCCAATGACCGTTTCGTATCCATTCGGCAATTCCACAATAAAATCGTGAGCCAGCGCAGTCCGTGCAGCCGCTTCCACTTCGGACTGCGAAATGCCGGGCTGACCATAGGCGATATTATTCCGCAAGGTGTCGTTGAATAAGACGGTCTCTTGCGTGACAAGTCCGATCTGCGATCGCAGGGACTTGAGCGTCAGGTCGCGAACGTCTAGTCCGTCCACCAGCAATCGCCCGGAGGTCACATCGAAAAACCGCGGTAGCAGATGGACGAGCGTTGTCTTTCCGGCCCCGCTCGAGCCCACTACTGCCAGCACTTCTCCGGCTGCGACCGATAAGTTGATATTGCGCAGGACCTCGCGCGACTCGGCCCCGTCAGAGTCATAAGAAAAACACACAGCCTCAAAGCGAATGTCTTGAGAAAACCGCGGAAGCTGTCTAGCGCCAGATTTCTCCTGAACCTCATCCTCAGTATCAATGAATTTGAATATCTCTGACGAAGCTCCCAGCGCCTGCTGAAAATTATTGTTGAAAGAAGCAAATTTTCTGACCGGATCGTACAGCTTAAACACAGCAACGATAAAGGCAACGAATATTCCCGGAGTAAACGCGCCATGCGAGATGCGGTCGCGTCCCAACAGCAGCAGCATACTGATGGCAATAGCTCCGAAGATGTCCATCATAGGAGAGCTGACGGCCGCCGCCGCCACCGACCGAAGATTGGCGCCGAAGAGACGCTTTGCAGCCTGGCGAAAGCGCGCAATCTCCCAGGCTTCCATGCTGAACGCCTTCACAATGCGGTTTCCGGTAATCGTTTCGTGCAAAAGATTTTGGATGTCGGCGAGCTTATCCTGCCCACTGCGGGTAGTGTGGCGGACTCGGCCTCCAACTTTTCCCGCCGAATACACCACCAGCGGCACGAACAACAGAAGCAGCCACGCCAAACTTCGCCCCAACAAGACCACCACGGCAGCGGTGAAGATGAAAGTAAAAAATTGCTGTAGGAATTCCGCCAGCACATTCGACATCGCATACTGAACGCGCTCAATATCATTGATGATCGCGGAGACCAGAGTGCCGGTGGTGTGTTTCTGGAAAAATGCCGCCGACCGCCGCAACACCGAGTCATAAAGCTGGTTGCGCAGATCAGTGATCATGCCGAAGCCGGCGTAGTTCACTAAATATGTGCCGGCGTAATCGAAAATTCCTTTCAATATGGTGGAGGCGACAAAAGCATACGCAACGATCGTCCACGCATTGTGAAAATGCGAAGGCACGAACTTTTGCAGATAAATCGCGTGGCCACTGTGAGGGATTTTAAACAGCTGGATATTATTCGATCCCGAGGCGGGGTTCAGGACACGATCCAAAATTGGTCCGACCAGCAGAACGCGGAAGGCATCGAGCAGACCCACGACCGCCATCAACAATACCGACGCCGAAAACTGTAGCCAATAAGGTGTTACGTAGCGCAATAGCCGGGTCAGGCGTTTCATCGACGTTCCCCGAGGCAGCGCCCGTCATGGCATCCCGCAGATGGATTCCGCATGTCGTGCAAGATTTCATTCTACTGTAAAGGCGTGCCGACAGAGCCTGACGCTTCTACTTCGGAATATCGCGATGGACGACTTTGACGCCGTATCCCGCTTGCCGCAGATTTGTGCTGACATCGTCCGAAATCATCACCGAGCGATGCTGTCCCCCAGTGCATCCAAATGCGATCGTTAGATAACTCTTTCCTTCGCGAATGTAATGCGGCAAAAGATATATCAACAGCTCAGAAATGCGTTCAATAAATTCTTTGGTCTGGGGAAAAGAACGGATGTATTTGGCGACTTTCGCGTCCCGCCCAGTGAGGGGGCGAAACTGCGGCACAAAATGAGGGTTAGGCAGGAAGCGGACATCAAACATCAAATCGGCATCGTCGGGCACGCCATGCCGGAAACCAAAGCTTACGCATGACACCATGATGCTTTTGCCCGCCTCCTTTTTCTGAAAGCGCTCCATCACGTGCGCGCGCAACTCGTGCACATTGAACTTCGAAGTATCAATCACAACATCGGCAATCGCTCGAATCGGGAGAAGATGGCGGCGTTCAGCTTTTAGCGAAGACTTGACCGTGGTTTTCTTTCCCAGAGGATGGGGCCGCCGGGTTTCACTGAAGCGGCGCAGCAGCGCCGCGTCCGATGCTTCCAGGTAAATCATCTGCGTCGGCAAAAAACGTTTCACCGACTTGACCATTTTAGGCAGATCTTCGAGTTGTGTGCCTTCACGCACGTCCACTACCAGCGCTGTGCGTTCAATCTCGGAAGATTCTCCAACCAATTCCGCAAAGCGTGGGATCAGGCCGACCGGCAAATTATCGACGCAGTAATACCCCAGGTCTTCAAAGACTTTTAACACCGAGGCTTTGCCGGAACCGCTCATCCCTGTGATGACTACGAGTTCTCCGACGGGGCGCTTCTTGAGCACAGGACGGAGCCGCGACTTTCCGGCTCCAGATGCGTTCTTTTTGGCGGGTTTGCGGGCGGACATCTCTACCGATGTTAACAAAGCAGCTAACTTGTGCGAAGTACGCTTTTAGCTTCCTAATGGAGAATCCCTCAAAGTTCCTGTCAGGCGGCGCAAGTTTCCTTGAAGTGCGCGGGAGCGAAAGCTTAAAACACGGCGCCCAATATTGGACGCCAGTTCATCGGCGGACCAAACTTTTGGGCCGCTCGCATCCGGCGTCAGAATCGCTCGGCATCGCACGCGACCGCCATCCTGCTGCTGGTTTGTGTTCAGACAAACAGCAAATATTTTCATATGCGAAAACTACCTTGCCTCCGCCTTGCAACTGCGGGAGCCGCCACTCTCCTGCTCACTTGTATTATTATGAGTTCTACAGCAAGAACAGTATGGTGGCGGACCAAACCTCAAAGTAAGCTGCAGAGGTTTTGGAGGCGACCTATGCTTTGGACACTCTTCGTAGTTCTGCTAGTCATGTGGCTTCTGGGCTTCAGCTTTCACGTTGCCGGAGGCTTGATCCACCTGTTGCTAGTAGTCGCACTGGTGGTACTTGTTATCAACCTGTTGACCGGCCGCCGCGCAGCGGTCTGAAAGGACATTCATGAAACTGTTGGGAAGACTATTCTGTGCAGTATTGCTTCTCGCTGGCATTTCCACGATGGGCTTTGCTCAAACTGACACCACGCCCGCCGCGGACCAGAGTGTTAAGCAAGACATGAAGGATGCAGGTCACTCTACCAAACGTGCCGCCAAGAGAACCGGCCGCAAGGTAAAGCGCGGGACGAAGCGGGCAACCAATAAAGCCGCCCGCAAAACAGAACAGGGTGCGGAAAAGGTCGAAGATAAGACCCAGCCGTAGAACGGCGCAAATCTGCCGCAGACGGACCCCGCAAGGGCAATCCGCTTGCGGCACACTTTTGTGCGCACCACCGCTAGCCAGTTTCTTAGTAATGAAAGGACAATCCATGAAGATCACGGCTGTAGCTTTTGCGGCGGTCATGCTGTTGTTGTTCACAGTTTCTTGCACCAACACCGAGCAGGTTTCTAATGGAGATGCAGTCAAGCGTGCTATCGAGCAAGCTGACCTGAAAGACGTCTCGGTGAGTGAAGATCGTGACAAGCGCACCATCACACTGGGCGGTAAAGTGCATTCCAACGACGCTAAACAGCGTGCTGGACAGGTTGCCCAGGCGGCTGCGGGAAATGAAACCGTCGCCAACGAAATCAGTGTTGAACCGGTGGGCGATGAGTCGGCCTCCAGGAAAATCGAATCGAATCTCGATGATGGCATCGAGAGCAACTACAAGGCGGCACTGATTGCCAGCGGTCTTGATAAGCAGGACATTAGCTACAACGCGAAGAATGGTGTGCTTACTTTGAAAGGCAGTTGCAAAACTTCAGATCAGCGCCAGCACGCAGCACAGTTGGCTTCCAAAGTGCCTCATGTCACTCAGGTGGTCAATACCATCGCACTGAAGCATTAACGAAAGCCTTTTTGACCGGAGCTGAACGGGGCACTCAGGTGCTCCGTTTTTTTTGGGTGTCACGATGCGGAGGCGCCCAAATATTTTTTCAGGAAATTGACGCTCCGAAGCCCCGCATCCTGCCAGACCTCGCCGTTGAATCCATGTCCCACGCCCGGATATATTTTCATCTCACAAGGGATTCGTTTCGCCAGAAGCACCTGCTGGAGATGGTAGGCCTCGGCAACCGGCACGGTAGCATCCGCTTCTCCGTGCAAGATTAGCGTGGGACATGCCCGCCGCATAAAATACTTCAGCTCGCGCGGCAGGCCACCGAAAAACTCCACCACTGCCTTGATGCGTGAATCAATGCCGGAACTGGAAACTGAAAGATATCCGCCCAGCGAAAACCCCAGCAGGCCTATGCGACTGGATCCACTCGCGGCTCCCGGCCCACGAAAGTGACTGCGTCCCAAACGGTCTTCATCCATAGAGGAAAATTGCGCAGGATCGTCTTGAAATCTGGTCCCGGCGAACCCGCCCGATCGAAGTAATGCAGAACGTAGACCGCGAAACCTTCAGCTGCCAGGGCCCTCGCCGGTGAAAGCATGCTGGCATGCCCGCCTCCGGACCCGTGTAGTCCAATCACGGCCGGTAGTTTTTCACCGCAATTCTCCGGCACGAAGCAGTCGAGGTTGATTACTTTCCTGCCGCTCGCAAACGAAGCTCTGGTTTGTTTCACCAGGTACAAGCTAACTTGGCACCTTAACTGGTTCAGCAACTCTCTTGCCTGGCGACAGATTTTGCAGTGACTGCGTATAGGGCGCCCGTGCGATGCCGAGATCGGTAACGATAGCAGTTACATATTTCGCAGGGGTTACGTCGAAGGCAGGATTTTCTATGCCGACACCGTCCGGTGTAACTTGCCTTCCCGAAAAGTGGGTGACCTCGCGCGCATTACGCTGCTCGATGGGAATTCCGTCACCGTCGGCAGTATCCAAGTCGATCGTGGAAAAGGGCGCCGCCACATAGAACGGAATTCCATTCTCTTTGGCGAGAACCGCCACCGTGTAGGTGCCAATCTTGTTGGCGACGTCGCCGTTAGCGGCAATGCGGTCCGCGCCAACAACAATGGCGCCGATTTTTCCCTGGCGCATCATTGCGCCCGCCATGTTGTCAGAGATGACGGTGGTTGGGATTCCATCCTTCATCAACTCCCACGCAGTCAGCCGCGAGCCTTGCAGGAACGGACGTGTTTCATCCGCATAAACATGAATTTTCTTGCCCTGCTCCACCGCCGCTCTGATCACTCCCAGCGCGGTACCGTATCCACAAGTCGCAAGCGCCCCGGCATTGCAATGAGTCAGGACGCCTCCACTCGCGGGCATCAGAGTCGCGCCGAATTGTCCCATGGCATGGTTCGCCGCGATATCTTCTGCATGCATGCGACGAGCTTCTTCAATCAAGGAATTCTTAATTTCGCTTATCGGCTTGGCGCGCAGCGTCTCCAGTTTTTCCCGCATGCGCTGGATCGCCCAGAAAAGATTTACTGCTGTAGGCCGCGTCTTTCCTATCAAATCGCAGATCTGCTCGAACCCAGGTTGCAGATCGTGATAGCTGGCGGCTTTAGAATTCTGCACCCCAAGCGCAACTCCCATCGCAGCGGCGACTCCAATCGCGGGCGCTCCGCGCACCACCATGTTGCGGATGACATCGGCCACTTCCTCATGCGTGGTGCAGTTAACGTAAACCTCTTCCAATGGAAGTTTAGTTTGATCGATAAACCGTACACCCGCGGCCGTCCATTCCAGGGTTTCAATCATTTTTAGGAGGTCGTTTCCACTATCGAATGAGATTTTCCGTTCTTCGAATCCATCTGCATTAGATGCTGTTTCCGCACATCGGTCGCGCTGAAAATGGACACGAACTGCGCCGGATGCGCGGCTTTCTCCACGCTGGCGCGTCCTTTTGCTTCCTCGCGTTCCACCAGACACGTCACGCCCACGATCTCGAATCCAAACTCACGCGCCGCTTCAATCGCCTGCACAGTGGAAGCGCCGGTAGTGCAAACGTCATCAACGATCACAACCGGCGCTCCCTTTTCTTGAAAGCCTTCAATGCGACGCCCGGTGCCATGTGCCTTCTCCGCTTTTCGCACCAGGAATCCGTTCACACTTCCGCTGGTGACAGCCACTGCCACAACAATGGGGTCAGCGCCCATGGTTAGACCCCCGATGGCTCGCGGTTTCCAGCCTTGAGCGTTTATCTCCTCGAGAAAAACCTGTCCAGTGAGCTGCGCGCCGCGAGCGTCCAGAGTAGTCGTGCGACAGTCAATGTAATAGTCGCTGCTGGCTCCCGAAGATAATTTAAATTGTCCCAGCCGAAATGATTCTGCGGCCAACAGATACAGCAGTTCTTCTCGTGCGGAAGGCATCGAAATTCAAGATATCACGTGAGAGCATCCGAATCTTATTGGTTAAGCCGATCAAGGTGGCGGAAGCCTCCGCTGGCGATGAAAATCAGCACCGAGATTGTGCCGTTGTATGCGACATGGATGAGTACGCCTGCTGCAACGGAATTCGTCACGGCGCGAGTGATTGTAAGCACCAGTCCCACAAGAAACACCACCAACACGGGACCCCACGCGCGGCCCAACTGAGGCGCGTGCAGCAATCCAAAGCTGGCGGCGGTAAGCGCGATCGCGGCGAACATCCCCAACCGTCGCGCCAGCACCGGAAAAAGAAATCCGCGAAAAAAAAGCTCTTCCAGTAACGGCGCCAGTGTCATTCCGAATAGCGAGAGTGCCCAGGCTTCCGCGGGTGTCTGGAAGAACCGGTCAATCGGCAACTCCTTCGGCATCGGCAAAACATTCGCGACTGCTTGCAGCACGAACGAAAGCACGACTCCAGCCAGCAAATATCGCTGCCAATTTTTCGGCCAATTCCATCTGATCGCAGACCAGAATGGCATCCCCGGCGCACGCTTCAAAATGGAAACCATAAACGCGAGCACCAGCACGTACGCAAGCAATTGTGCACACACCGTAATCAGAGGAAACTTCGCCACCTCGACGAATTCCAGGTTGCGATAGAGAATTTTCTGGGCCGCAAAGCTGCATCCGATCAGAAACACAAATATGGAAACGAGAGTGACAATGGCAATCTGAAAAACGTCCCATCCAGTCCACGGAGGATTCTCAAGTAACGGAATGAACGCTTCCGTTGGGTTTACCGGCAGCGTTTCGGCGCTAACTGGCTGCATCTCTGTGGAAGCAGAGTTGGGAGGCGAGTTTGGTGGGGATGACACTCTAAGGTGATTAAAGAAATGATGAATCTGAATCTACACGAAAAAAATCTTTCAGATGTGGATCGTACCGCAACTATGCCACCGACGACTTCGTTGCTCTTCTTATTCTTGAGCTTCCATTGAAATATTGCGCCAGCGCCTGCCCGGTATATGACTTTTTATTGCGCGACACGGCTTCCGGCTTTCCTTGGGCAACCAGCTTTCCACCGTCTTCCCCACCCTCTGGACCAAGATCAATGACGTAATCCGCGGTCTTGATCACA
>JBDUDA010000077.1:0-12114 GCA_040003205.1 Acidobacteriaceae bacterium
GGATTAGGTGAGCGAGGAACTTCCTTTACAGCGAAGGTGCCGAAAACATCAGGATCCGCTCGCAGAACTTGTTCCGCTTGTTTAGCCACATTTGTGGTGTAGGAGAGCGAGGCACCCTGGGGAGCCTGTACAACCACGATGAAGTAATTCTGGTCTTCCTGAGGCACGAATCCGGTTGGAACATGCATGTACATGTAACCAGTGGCGGCAAGCCCAATCAGGAACAGCACAATCATGACATAACGAAATTTCAAGACCTGGCAGATGGCATTGCCGTAGGCTGTCGCCACCCCGTGGATGCCCTTGTCAATGCCATGAGCCGCCTTGCGATATCCGTTCGACAACCACTGGACGTGCGTCCAATCCAATACCGAAAATTTGTGCTCTTCTCCTCGCAGCAGTAGCGCCGCCAAAGCGGGCGAGAGCGTGAGCGCGTTGAACAGGGATATGGCTATAGAGAACGCGATAGTCAAAGAGAATTGCCGGTACAGAATTCCAGTGGTGCCGGGAAAAAACGAAACCGGTACAAACACCGAAATAAGGACCAGTGAGGTGGCCACCACGGCGCTCGATACTTCGCGCATTGCCGCCGAAGTTGCGGTGTGCGAATCCGTGCCGTCATCGTTGATATGGCGCTGAGCATTTTCGATTACAACAATGGCGTCATCCACCACCAGACCGGTGGCCAGGGTGATCCCAAAAAGAGTCAACGAATTGATGGAAAAATGGAACGCATTGATGAATGCGAACGTTCCAATCAGCGATACGGGAATCGTAATGGCGGGGATGATGGTGGCGCGCCAATCGAGCAAGAAGAAGAAAATAACAATAATGACGATCGCCACCGCTTCTTCCAGGGTGGTGATGACCTCCCTCACCGAGTCGCCGACCACGGTGGTGGTGTCAAACGCCACCACATACTTGATTCCGGGGGGGAATGATTTCGAGAGCTCGACCAATGCGGCTTTTGCCGCTTTATCTACTTCCAGAGCGTTGGCATTCGAGAGCTGCTGCACTCCGATACCAATAGCCTCATGTCCGCTGTACAAGAGGTTGGTGTCGTAGCTTTCAGCGCCGATCTCCGCGCGACCGACTTCCTTAAGTTGGACGATCCCATTGCGGGTGTTCTTAATGACGATGTTCTCGAATTCCTTCGGGTCCGAGAGACGGCCAACCACACGCAACGTGACCTGAAAATGCTGATCAGGGTCCGCAGGGGGACGGCCCAGTTGTCCGGCCGGTATTTCGACGTTCTGCTCCTGGAGCGCCGCTACCACATCGGACGCCGTCAGTTGCCGTGCCGCGAGCCTCGTGGGATCGAGCCATATTCGCATCGCATACTTGCGCTCGCCAAAGATAACTACCTCCCCTACCCCCGGAATGCGCTTCAGGGCATCCTTAACGTAGACATCCAGGTAGTTGGAGATGTACTGGTTCGTCAGACTATTATCGGGCGAATAGAAACCGGCGGCAAAAACGAAATTCGGATTTGCCTTAGTGATGGTTACACCGGTGTTTTTGATCTCTTGCGGGAGGCGTCCCTGAGCGGTGGCGACGCGGTTCTGCACGTCCACGGCTGCGATGTTGAGGTCGTATCCAGTACGAAAAGTTACATTGATGTTACTGGTGCCATCATTGGAACTGGTGGATGTAATGTAGTGCATCCCCTGAACGCCGTTGATTTGCTGTTCCAGGGGAATCGTCACCGCCGACTCAACCACCTGCGCATTTGCACCCACGTAGTTACTGGTGACGGTGACTTGTGGGGGCGCCAAATCCGGATACAGCGAGATTGGCAGCCCGGGAATGGACACAGCCCCCGCTAAAATGATGAGAAGGGCGCACACCGTGGCGAAAATTGGACGCTTGATGAAAAAATCAACCACAGATGTTCTTCTTTCTTGCCGCTAAATTATTCATTTCTTTTGAACTTTATACTGGAGTTAGCTGAGTGGCTTGACGGGCGCCCCATCGATGAGAAACTGAGTGCCAGAGACGATGATTTTTTCTCCGGGCTGCAACCCGCCGCTAACGGCATAGTCATTGCCAATCGTGTCGCCCAGAGTGACAGGGCGCTGCTTGGCCACGCTTCCGTTCTGAACTGAAGTGGCTACGTAAACGAAGGACTGGCCTCCGATGCGAGTTACCGCCAGTATCGGAATTGTCGCCCCAGGCGCTGTACGCCATATCACCCGCGCCTTAACAAGCTGTGCATTCCGGAATCTTTCTAGGGTACTGTGCAGAGGTGCTTTCACAAGTATGCCCTGGAGTGAACTATCCACCTGCTGGGAAATAAAATTGATCTTCGTGCTCTCAATTAACTCTCCGCTGCTAGTGATGATCTGCACCGGCAGGCCCGTACGAATATCTTTTGCGCGCTCGGTGGGAATGTAGATGTAGGCTTCCAGTTGTGTGTTTTCGTCAACCGTCGTCAACAACGTCTGCGGAGAAACATAATCTCCGACGTGGACCGGAATATCGCCCACGATCCCCGAATAGGGCGCGGTTAGGTTGTAGTACGACAATTGTCTTTGTTGCGTGATTCGCGCCGCGGTAGAGGATTGCCAATCTGCCTTCGAATTTTCATAAGCCTGCACTGCAAGTTCATACTCTCGCTTGCTGCTCACGCCCGATTCGTACAGCTGGTGTTGACGGTCTACTTCCTGCTGGTTGTAATCCAATGTCGCTTTTTTCTGAGTTTCAGTGCTACGCTGCTGGTCGACGGTCGCCCTCTGTTTTAACGGATCAATCGTCATCAACACTTGCCCGGCGCGCACGTGGTCGCCGGACTTGACCAGGATGCGCGTCAGCGAGCCATCTACTTGTGGCTGAATACTGGCGGAGCGACGCGACTTGACGGTGGATACATATTCGTCTGTGCGGGAAACCGGAGCCAGACTTACGGTCTGGGTCTGAACGGGAAGCGGCTGCGGGGCAGTCTCATGGGCTTGGGGTTTGCCGCATCCCGCCGCTAAAATTACGGCGCATACCAGCGAAAGCAATAAAATCTCGATCTTTCTCGATTCGACCATCTGCGAAATCCTCACTATGGTAGTAAAAGATGTGGATTCCTATGGCAGAGATTCAATATGTGCTGAAAAATACAGGACTGGGTTGCCCCTTTGAACCAGTGCGCGAGTTGGGAATCCCAGGAACACTGACGTAATCCGCAGTTTGCAATATGATTAGGAAGCAGCATCTATCGAGGGATTGTGGTAATTGCCAATCCGCAAAAGTGTCACAATTACGAGTCTTTTTGGGAGGACTTCATGATTTCTGGATGCTTCGCAAGGGCTGTGGTGGTCCGCAATTGAAAGCAATCTCGGGTTCCATTCCCTGGCTGGCTAAAGCCACCCTTGCCTTAGTTCTGCTGCTTTTGCCGGCTGCGGTCCGTGCGCAACAAACGACGCTGGAATTTACGCCCGCTCATACCAGGGTCGGATTTACTTTGGGCGACGTGATTCACACCGTCCACGGGTCATTCGACTTGAAGCACGGAACCGTGCATTTCAATCCGGAGACTGGGGAAGTGAACGGCGAGATCGTTCTGGATGCCGCCAGTGGTAGAAGTGGCAATCGCACCCGCGACAGGAAAATGAATAAGGAGGTTTTGCAGAGCGATCAATACCCGGAGATAGCTTTTCGTCCCGATCGTGTTGATGGCAAAGTTGGAATTCAAGGCACTTCGACCATTCAAATCCATGGCGTCTTCAGCATTCACGGGGCCGACCACGAGATGAGCTTCCCGATGCGCGTGGAGTTGACGAAGGACCACTGGATTGCTACCGGCAAATTCACGGTACCTTACGTGAAGTGGGGACTTAAGAATCCCAGTACGTTTATATTGCGAGTGAGTGAGTCGGTGGAAATTGATCTGCAAGCCTCAAGCGCAAATTTCGCGCTCCCTCCGGCCGAAGCACCCAAATAGAGGCACCGTGAAACGATGCGATACGGGAGTATTTTTACAACACTGGCTAGCCGGTGCTGAAATTAATAGGGCCTACACCACAAAATATTTCGCACTTGGATGATGAATCACTATCGCGGATGTAGATTGCTCCGGCTCTAACAGAAATCCCGAGGTAAGGCGCACGCCCACATTTTCTTCCGGATGCAGCAATGCAAATAGCTTGGTCTGATCTTCTAAATTCGGACACGCCGGATATCCGAATGAATAGCGAGATCCGCGGTATTTCTGATGGAAGAGGTCGCGGGTATGGGGCGAATCTTCGTTCGCAATGCCTAATTCCTCCCGCATTTTTTTATGTAAATACTCAGCGAGCGCCTCGGCGGTCTCGACGCTGAGTCCGTGCAGGTAGAGATACCTGGTGTACTCCCCGCCTTCAAACAGACGCTGCGTCTCTTCGGATGCGCGCGATCCGATTGTCACCAGCGAAAGTCCTAGGACATCCATGATGCCGGAACTTCTGCGCGCGATGAAATCTGCAATCGATAATTTGCGGCCTTCGCGTTGACGCGGAAACGTGAAGCGCAGCAATTCTTTCGCGGAGGCGTCCCCCGCCCGCGTCTCGGGCTCGTAAACGATAATATCGTTGCCCTCGGCTTGAGCCGGGAAATATCCGTAGACAACTTTGGGATCGAAGACTCCGCTGGCGATTACTTCTTCCTCTAATTGCTTCTTGATGGGACGGAATTTCTGCTCTACCAAACGCAGGTAGTCCTCCTGCGACGCGGTTTTAAGCTGCCACTGATTTTTGAAGAGCGCTGTGTCGTTGATGTAAGGAAATATTTCCCGCAAGTCAAAGTCTTTCTTAACCCTGACGCCCCAAAACGGCGGAGTGGGAATGTTCGGAGCGTCGCTGACCACGGCACTTCGTTCCGCGAACGCTGGACCGGGTTCGGCATCTATCGCCGCCGCTTTTACATATTCCTTTACGGTGCGGCCTTCTTGCAGGCGTGCCGCACGCTTGCCATTGGGGGACGCGAGGTCTTCCATGATGTGGAGACCGGCAAAAGCGTCGTCCGCGTAGAAAACCGCGTGGGAATATTCCCGCCGCAAATCGTCTTCCACATACTTGCGGGTCAGGGCAGCTCCGCCGCAGATGACTGGGAACTCGAATTTTTGGCGCTCCAGATCTTGGATGACGTATTTCATCTCAAGCGTGGACTTCACGAGCAATCCACTTAACCCTATGGCGTCGGCCTTATGCTCCAGCGCCGATTTGATAATGTTGTCGCCCGCCTGCTTGATGCCGAGATTGATGACGCGGTACCCGTTGTTTGTCAGGATTATGTCCACCAGATTCTTGCCAATATCGTGAACGTCTCCCTTCACGGTCGCTAGAACCATGGTGGCTTTCTGTGAGCCGGCTTTTTTCTCCATCTTCGGTTCCAGATAGGCGACCGCTTGTTTCATCACGGAGGCGGAATCGAGTACCGACGGTAATTGCATTTTGCGAGCGCCGAAAAGTTCGCCCACAGTACGCATGCCGTCGAGCAGCACATTGTTAATGAGTTCGAGAGGAGTGTATTCGAGCAGCGCGGCTTCCAGTAATTCTTCCAGCGTCTTTTTGTGCGCGCCGTCGCCAACGGATTTTTCGCCGTTGATAATGGCGAACTTTAACTTGTCGTCCACGGACAGCGTTTCCACATGAGCCCTGGTGGAGGATTCCATCTTGCCTTTAGTTCCGGCGAAATGCTGCATGTACTTCTGTAGCGGGTCTCCATTGGAGACGTCGTGATAAATCAGCTTGCGGGCAAGCTCAACTTCCTCGTGCGGAATCTTGTACAGCGGATAAATCTTGGTGTAGTTCACGATGGCCATGTCGAGGCCGTAATTCACTGCCTCGTGCATGAACACGCTGTTGAGGACCCTGCGGGGATAGGCGTCGAGGCCGAACGAAATATTGCTCACGCCCAGGATGGTTTTGACGTCTGGAAGCTGCTGTTTGATTTTTTTGATGGCATTCAGTGTTTCGATTCCGGCGTCGCGATATTCGTCCTGTCCGGTCGAGATCGGAAGCGTCAGCGCGTCGAAGATGATGTCGGTCGGACGCATTCCATATTTCTCGGTAGCCAGATCGTAGATGCGCTTGGCGATCGCGGCTTTTTTGTCCGCCGTCAACGCCATCCCGTCTTCATCAATGGTCAGCGCGATTACCGCCGCGCCGTAACGCTTTGCCATGGGCAAGACTTTCGAAGTGCGTTTTTCTCCATCTTCAAGATTGATGGAATTGATGATGGCTTTTCCGGGGATTCTCTTTAACGCCTCTTCCACAACATCGGCTTCGGTGGAATCCACGAGGATTGGAGCGGGTACCCGCGTCGCAACTTTCTCCAGGATGGACGTGATGTATCCCTTCTCGTCTTCTCCGACAATTGCGCAGCATAGGTCGAGCATGTGCGATCCGTCGTTTACCAACTTCTTGGCGAGCGCGAGGATGTCGTCGTACTTCTGATTGCGGACGAGGTTGCGAAAATGCTCGACCCGCGTCGTAGTGTTCATTTCCTCCGCCACAATCAGCGGTTTGGGGTCGAGATCCAGTGGAACCGATGTATAGGCACTGGAGGCGGCGGCGGTCGGTTTTACCTCACGGCAGGCGGGCTCGATTCCTGAAACTGCGTCGACAACTGCCTTGAGGTGCTCCGGCGTGGTTCCGCAACAGCCTCCTACAATGCGGACGCCGTAATCTGTAACGAAGTGCTTATGAAACTGCGCTAGCTCTTGCGGTTGCAACTTGTAAACAGCGTGTCCACCTTCGTTGTGCGGAAGCCCGGCATTCGGCAACACCGAAATCTGCTTGGTGGAGTTAACCGAAAGATAGCGGACGGCGTCGTTCATTTCTGCGGGTCCGGTAGCGCAGTTCAAGCCGATGATGTCCACATCAAACGGTTCGAGCGCAGTGAGGGCGGCTCCGATCTCCGTCCCCAGCAGCATGGTGCCGGTGGCTTCGAGCGTGACCTGAATCGTAACTGGAAGCCTTTTCCCTGCCTGCTGCATGGCTTCAAAAATTCCTACGAGCGCGGCTTTCGCCTGTAGAAGATCTTGCGAAGTTTCAATCAAGAGAACGTCAACGCCTCCCTCGATCAGGGCGCTTGCCTGCTCTACGTATCCCTTCACCATATCGTCAAACTTGATGTGTCCGAGTGACGGCAGCTTTGTGGTGGGACCGATGGATCCGGCTACGAAGCGAGGCTTGTCTTTGGTCGAAAATTGCTGGGCAACTTCGCGGGCGATTTTGGCGGCCGCGATATTGATCTCCGCAACTTTATCTTGCAGATCGTATTCCGCGAGCACCACGCGGGTGGCGCCGAAAGTGTCAGTCTCAACGACGTCACACCCCACGCGATAAAAATCAGCGTGGATGTCTTTGATAATGTCGGGGCGGCTGAGCACGAGAAGCTCGTTGCAGCCTTCTTTGCCCCAGAAGTCATCCACCGTGGGATTACGAAACTGGATGTTCGTACCCATTGCGCCGTCGTAGATCACGACGCGGTCGCGCACGGCCTGGAGAAAATCGGTCATCTTTTGCTCAGCTATTTAATCGCTCGCAATGTAATTGGTTATGACATCACGGGCGTTTTGCGTTCCAGACCAAGGGCTAAGGTAGGTAATTGTCTGGGCGTCGTTGGCGGACCGGCTATAAGGTATTCGGACTGCCTGTCTCAGCTTCCCTGCACGGGCAACCGGGGCGCTCCGCCATTGACCTCAGCCTGATTGAACACGGCGTTCGATCCCATATGGGCCGGCATGGCGGCCAGCATTTGCTCTTTTCGGTAGACGAGATTCGTGGCGTTAAAAGTTGCCAGTTCGAACCCATGGCCGTGGGTAATAGCGTCAGTCGGACAAGCTTCTACGCAGTATCCGCAAAAAATGCAGCGGTTGTAATCAATGTTGTAGACCTTCGCGTACCGCTCAGCGCCACTGACGCGGTTTTCTTCGGTATTCTCGGCTGCCTCGATATATATGCAGTTCGACGGACAATTTGCCGCACACAGAAAACACGCCACGCACTTTTCCAGGCCATTCTCATCGCGCTGTAGAACATGCACGCCGCGAAAGCGCTCTTGAAACTTGGCTCCCCGCAACGGCCCCGGACCATCCGGATAGTTTTCTACCTGCGTGGGTTGAAACATCTCCATAAACGTGATGCTCATACCCTTGGCAATTGCAGCAATGTCTTTAAGAATTTGCATAACTGAGTAGTATACCGGAAGAAGTGGCACGCACTGACAACGCGACGGATGAAACCTGCCTCAAAGACAGTCTAGAAATCATGAAAGAAACTGCCAGAACATTTCCGTTGGACGATGTTGCGTCAGGTCAGTTTTCGGGCCGCGTGCAAAAGCTAAACGGCAACGCCGTCCGGAGGGACGCCGATTATGTTTTCTATTGGATGATCTCCGCGCGCCGCACCCGTTTTAACTTCGCGCTCGATCGCGCAATTGCGTGGGCTGAACATCTCAAGAAGCCGCTGATTGTTTTCGAGCCACTGCGAGTGGGTTATCCGTGGGCGTCCGACCGCCTGCATCGCTTCGTGATTGATGGCATGTCTGACAATGCGCCTGATTTTGAGAAGGCAGGCGTCTTTTACTATCCCTACGTTGAGCCGGCAAAGGGCGCTGGCAAAGGATTGTTACAGGCGCTAGCGGAAAACGCCTGCCTGGTCGTGACGGATGACTTTCCCGCATTTTTTCTGCCGCGCATGGTGCAAGCTGCGGCTAAGAAACTCAGCGTCAGGCTCGAAGCCATAGACAGCAACGGATTGCTACCAATGCGGCTTGCGGACCACGCATTCACGGCGGCGTTCCACTTCCGTCGGCATGCGCAGAAACATCTGCCGACTTACATTCCTCACTCGCCGCAAGCGAATCCGCTCGATAAGTTAGAGCTGCCGATTCTCGACGAGTCGGCCCTGGCAAAACTTCGCAGCAACGTGACTTCTAAGTGGCCTCCAGCTTCACACGAACTGCTGAGTGGAGACGCGCAGCTTCTTTCGCAGCTACCGATTGATCACGAAGTTTCAATCGCGCCTATTCGCGGAGGCCAGTCTGCTGCGCGCGCCGCTCTCGATAAATTTCTAAAGTATGGGCTCGACGCGTATGTGAAATTGCGCAACGAGCCGGAAGCGGACGCCACCAGCCGCCTGTCGCCGTACCTTCATTTTGGACACCTTGCGGCGCACGAAGTTTTCCAGACAATCATGCAGCGAGAGAAATGGTCTTTGTCGCAACTTGCGGCCAAGCCCACCGGCGTTCGCGAGGGATGGTGGGGCGTGAGCGTCGGCGCTGAGGCTTTTTTTGATCAGCTTGTCGTGTGGCGGGAGCTGGGCTTCAACATGTGCGCGCTTCAGCCTGACAATTATGCGAAGTTTGATTCCCTGCCGGACTGGGCCCAGCAGACGCTGGAAGTCCACGAGTCTGATTCGCGTCCTCACATTTACTCGCGCGCGCAACTTGAGGCGGCGCAGACTCATGATCCGCTATGGAATGCGGCGCACAACCAATTGCGGCAAGAGGGATGGTTTCATAACTACATGCGCATGCTGTGGGGAAAAAAGATTCTGGAATGGTCTGCGCAACCCCGCCAGGCTCTAGGTCACATGATCGCGCTCATGGACCGCTGGTCGCTCGATGGCCGCGACCCGATTTCTTATAGCGGATATTTTTGGGTGTTGGGAAGGTACGATCGTCCCTGGCCGGAGCGTCCAGTGTACGGAAAAATTCGTAGCATGACGTCGGAGAGCGCAGCGCGTAAATTTCCCACGAAAAAGTATATTGAGCGCTACGCTGAGCAATCCCTCGAACTTCAAAAATAAAAAGGCCGTGACTTTCGCCACGGCCATGATGCTTTTCCTCTTGTGAGTGTTAGTGCCTGCCGCCGCCGTGACCACCCCGGCCACCACCGCCGCCAGGTCCGCGTCCACGACCGCGTCCGCCGCCACCGCCTCCGGGACGGCCACCTCGGCCACGACCACGATCTCCACCGCTAGGACGATCTCCCGAAGTGCGGGTGCCGGCACCTGCCGTACTCTGAGGCGCGTCTCTATTGAAGTTAGGTTCGTCGTCGGCGAAATCGCCGCCGCCCTCGATAGTCAAGGCTGCTGCGGGAGCGCTTTCTCCTTCATGACCATCATGACTGTGTCCATCGTCATGACCATCCCCCTGAGCTTCAACCTCGCCTTCGCCGCCGCCCATCTTCGCGCGCTGCTCTTTCAAGATCGCTTTGCGCGAGAGACGGATTCGGTTTCCTTCCACGGCCAGCACTTTTACCAGGACCTGATCGCCTTCTTTCAGTTCGTCGCGGACATCTTTAATGCGATGTTCTGCGACTTCACTGATGTGCAGGAGTCCATCGGTGCCGGGAATAATTTCGACGAATGCGCCGAAGTCCGCGAGCCGTGAAACTGTACCGAGATAAGTCTTCCCCACTTCAGCAGTGGCGGTCAGGTTCCGGATTATTTCCAGCGCCTTGTTGGCGGAGGTTTCATCGTTAGAGGAAACGTTAACCTTGCCGGTATCTTCGACGTCAATTTTGACGCCCGTCTGCTCGATGATGCTGCGAATCATCTTGCCACCGGGTCCAATCACGTCGCGGATCTTATCCACGGGAATCTGAAGGGTGTAAATACGAGGCGCGAACGAAGAAACGTTATCGCGATGCATCCCCAAACCCTCGCTCATTTTGTCGAGGATATGGAGCCTTCCGCGCTGCGCCTGGGCCAAGGCTTCCCGCATAATCTGCGCGGTAATGCCGCCGACCTTGATGTCCATCTGCAGAGCAGTTATGCCATCTTTCGTTCCGGCAACTTTGAAGTCCATGTCGCCGTAATGATCTTCAGCGCCTGCAATGTCTGACAGGATGGCGTAGTTATCGCCTTCCTTTACTAAGCCCATTGCAACTCCAGCAACCGGAGATTTTAGAGGGACGCCGGCATCCATCAGCGACAGCGACGCACCGCAAACCGTAGCCATTGACGACGAACCATTCGATTCGAGAATGTCGGAGACGACGCGCATGGCGTAGGGCCACTTATCTTCCGTGGGCAGAACGGCGGAAACTGCGCGCTCTGCTAGCGCTCCGTGACCGATTTCGCGGCGGCCCGCGCCGCGCAGAAACTGCACTTCTCCCACCGAGAAGGGTGGGAAATTGTAGTGCAGCATAAAACGCTTCTTGGCTTCGCCCTCGAAAACTTCGAGACGTTGCATGTCGTCGCTGGTGCCCAGCGTTGTGGTAACCAGAGCCTGCGTTTCTCCGCGAGTGAAGACCGCGGAGCCGTGAGTGCGGGGCAGAACTCCGACCTCAACCCAGATATCGCGAATCTGATCGAACTGGCGTCCATCCGGACGACGTTTGTTATTGATAACCTGCTCACGGAAGATGCGTTCGCGCATCGTCTCGTAATAGGTTTTCAACTTGGCGCGTCCGGCAAGATCGGTTTCAGGTATTGCTCCCATCAGATCTTTTTTCAGATCTTTGATGAGCGTGTGGCTTTCGGCTTTGGGGTGCTTCTGAGTATCCATGCGATCGGTAAGATCGGCGCCGATTTTCGCTTTGAGCTGATCGTAATAGGCCTGGTCGAACTCCGGAGGCGTAACCTTCCGCTTCGGCTTGCCGGCCTTTTCGCGGAGCTGATTGATGGCTGCGCAAATCTTCTTAATTTCCGCGTGTCCGAATTCGATGGCGTCAACCACCGTCTCTTCTTTTACTTCTTTCGCGCCGGACTCGATCATCACGATGCCTTCGGCGGTGCCGACAACCATGATGTTCAGAAGGCTGTCACGCATTTCGCTGTAGGTCGGATTCACGACAAATGCGCCGTTCACCAATCCCACTCGTACTGCGCCGATTGGGCCTAGGAAAGGAATATCTGAGATGGTGAGTGCAGCGGAAGCGCCGTTAATGGCGGAGACGTCGGGATCGTTTTCAGTGTCCGCGGAAAGAACAAAAGCGATGACCTGGGTTTCGCACTTGAATCCTTCTTCAAACAACGGACGCACAGGACGGTCAATCTGCCTGCTGGTCAGAATTTCGCGCTCGCTCGGACGTCCTTCACGCTTGATAAAACCGCCGGGGATGCGCCCGCCGGCGTAGGTGTATTCGCGGTAATCCACCGTGAGGGGAAAGAAATCAATGCCCTCTCTCGGGTCAGG
>JBDUDA010000003.1:0-36566 GCA_040003205.1 Acidobacteriaceae bacterium
GCAGATCCCTCGACTTCACAAGCTGGCGCCTGCTCCGCTCGGGATGACAATTCCATTCAACTGGATAATACCCCGGGCTGGCTGGACGCGCTTCCAGCCCGGGGCGTCAACCTAGAGCGCCGCGCACACCGCCTTCACCTCGGTATATTGCTCCAGCACCTCGTGTCCCATCTCGCGCCCCCAGCCAGACTGTTTGTAGCCGCCGAAGGGAAGGGCAGCGTCGAAGATGTTATAGCAATTGATCCACACCGTGCCGGCGCGAAGCTGGGCAGCGATGCGGTGGGCTTTCTGGATGTCGCGCGTCCATACTCCCGCGGCCAGCCCGTAGACTGAATCGTTGGCTTGCGAAATTAAGTCCTCGGAGTCGCGGAAGGGAATTGCGGTCACAACCGGGCCGAAAATCTCTTCCTGTACAACTTTCATTTTGTCGTTGGTATTCACGAGCACTGTGGGCTTGACGAAATAGCCCTTGTCTCCATGTCGCTCGCCGCCGACTGTAGCCTTCGCGCCTTCGGATAATCCTGATTCGAGATAGCTGCATACACGATTCAGTTGCTCTTCCGATACCAGCGGCCCCATTTGCGTTCCTGGCTCCATGCCAGGGCCCACCTTGATCTTGCGGGCGTTTTCCGACACGCCTTCCACTACCTTGTCGAATACTTTTTCTTCCACGTAAAGGCGCGAGCCTGCGCAGCAGCACTGACCTTGGTTGAAGAAAATCGCGCTGGCGGAACCGGCAATAGCCGCGTCCAAGTCAACGTCGGCAAAAATCACGTTAGGAGATTTGCCTCCCAGCTCAAGCGAAACTTTCTTCAGATTACCGGCGGCAGCGTGGAGAATTAGTCTGCCCACTTCGGTAGAGCCAGTGAAAGCAATCTTGTCCACCCCAGGATGCGCCGCCAGCGCGGCTCCTGCGGTTTCGCCGTAGCCCGGGACAATGTTGACGACACCGTCGGGAATTCCAGCCTCTTGAATTAATTCTCCCAGCCGCAGCGCCGAAAGCGGAGTTTGCTCGGCAGGTTTAAGCACAACGGTGTTGCCAGTAGCCAGCGCCGGTCCCAGTTTCCATGCGGCCATCAGTAGCGGGAAATTCCACGGAATGATCTGCCCAATCACTCCCACCGGCTCACGCAACGTGTAGGCAAGAAATTTCGCGCCCGGCGCATAGGGAACCGAGAGGGGAATCGTATTGCCCTCAATCTTCGTGGCCCATCCAGCCATGTAGCGAAAAAGATCAACTGCGAGCGGTACATCGGCCGCGCGCGCCACATTGAACGGCTTGCCATTGTCGAGCGCTTCGAGTTCGGCGAATTCGTCGAGATTCTCCTCGAGCAGGTCTGCCAGTTTCCAGATGAGGCGACCGCGTTCCGACGCGGTTAGCTTTGACCATTTTCCAGTCTCGAATGCCGCCCGCGCGGATTTCACCGCCCGGTCTATATCTTCGCGATCACCTTCCGCAACTCTGGCCAAAACTTCGCCTGTTGCCGGGTTATAGGTGTCGAATGTTTTGCCGGACGCCGCGTCCTGCCACTTACCATTAATAAAAAGTTTGTGTTTTTGGGAAATAAAATTATTAGACTTGTGGTCCTGGGGAACGACCTTCAGAGCGGTTGCCATGACGAATCCTCCTTCGCTCACAGTTGCGAATTGTAGCTCAATAGGGAAGACGCGGCAGGGAAATTTAATATGCTTCCCGAGCCCAATTATCACGAGCCGGAACTGTAATGTTCGTACAAGCGATCTGGAGGCCTGAGTTATACTTGTCGCAATGGCGCCGGAGACACAAAAGACTTTTTATCTGGAAACCTTCGGTTGCCAGATGAACGCGCACGACTCCGAAAAAGTTGTCGGCACGCTGGTTGCCGAGGGCTATCTTCAGGTTCCCACGGTAGAAGAAGCCGGCCTCGTCCTCTACAACACATGCTCGATCCGCGATAAAGCCGAGCAGAAAGTTTTTCATCGCCTGGCCGATTACAAAAAATTAAAAGCCCAAGGCAAACAATTCGGAGTGCTGGGCTGCGTCGCGCAGCAGGAAGGCGAAAAGATTTTCGAGCGTGCGCCCTATGTTTCTCTGGTCTGCGGCTCAGCTTCCTACAGAAACCTGCCGAAAATGTTGATTCAGATTGAAGCAGGTAACCAGCGCGTCACCGGTCTAAACGATCGCGATACCGACGAGTGTTTCGAAACTGAGTTTACCGCCCGCACCAACCCACATCGCGGATACATCACCATCATCGAGGGCTGCGACAAGTTTTGCGCCTACTGCGTGGTCCCTTATACCCGCGGAAAAGAACGCAGCCGCACCTCTGAATCGGTGCTAGCCGAAGCCCGACAGATGGCCGATCTAGGATACACCGAAATCCAGTTGCTGGGACAGAACGTGAATTCCTACAAAGATCCGTCGGCAAGAAAGACTTTCGCAGAGTTGCTCGCTGCCATCAGCGAAGTTCCCGCTGTGCGACGTGTACGCTTCACCACTTCACATCCACGCGATTTCGGACGCGACATTGTCGAAGCCATCGACGCTTATCCAGGATTGTGTGACCACGTGCATCTGCCCGTGCAGAGCGGATCAACGCGTGTGCTGGACGCTATGCAGCGACTCTACACGCGTGATCAATACCTCGAGCGTGTCTCATGGATGAAGGCTGCACGCCGCGACATCAGCATCACAAGTGACATGATCGTAGGATTTCCGGGCGAGACCGAAGCTGATTTTGAAGAAACATTGTCGCTGCTGGACGAAGTCGAATTCGACAGCATCTTCGGATTTAAGTATTCTCCTCGTCCCAACACGCCATCGCTGAAATTGGAAGACGCGATTCCCGACGATGAGAAAGCGCGCAGGCTCAGCGTGCTGCAAGAACACCAGCGCGATATTCAGCGCCGCAGAAACGTTAAACACCTCGGCGAAGCACTTGAAGTAATGGTTGAAGGTAGGAACGAGGCCCGCAAACAGTGGCTGGGCCGCACCTCACAAAATAAGGTTCTGAACTTTACCGTTCCTTCGGGCGCGTCACCTGTGCTGGGCAGCTATGTTTCGGTCGCCATTACCACGACATTGCCGAACAGCCTGGTGGGAGAAATGGTGGTATAACCAGCAGAGAAGCGGCGCGGCAGCGCTTGCGGAAAAGCACAATGGAAGTTGAAATGAAAATTCGCGGATTGATGATGGATCCGGTCACCAATATGCCCATCGTCATCCTCAAGGACGCCGTCAGCGACGTTGTGCTGCCCATCTGGGTCGGCATCTATGAGGCCAATGCGATCGCCCTGGAGATTGAGAAGGTTTCCACTCCGCGTCCCATGACCCACGACCTGATCAAAAACGTCCTGGTCGGCTTGGATACGCACGTCCACAAGGTCGTGGTAACCGAACTGCGCGAAGATACTTTCTACGCCGTGATCTGGGTTGAGCGCGAGGGGCGTGTCATCAGCATAGATTCGCGGCCTTCGGACGCGCTGGCCCTGGCGCTGCGGGTGGATTGTCCGATATTTGTCGAGGACGACGTGCTGAAGAACTCGAAGCTCGCGGCCAATGTCTCGGATCGGGTCACCAGCGACGAACTGCGGAAGTGGCTGGAGGGTCTGAATGACGAGGACCTTGGCCGTTACAAGATGTAGAAGGCAGAGAAGTCCCAGCCTACTTGCTTACGGAAACCGGACCCCCTCAGACGTCAACTTTTGCGTTACTTGCGGTGAATCTGGTTTACATAATATCCGTTATCGGACATTGAATCTCTCGGTATCCCAGCCTTGACAAGAATCCTAGTCCCGCCGAATATCCATCCCATGAAGTTCGTCCCAGCTTTCCTTTTCGTGCTGCTGCTAGTGTCCGCGCTGTCTCAATCTCAGACTCCCGCATCACCTTCTCCGATCCTTCGTCCGCCAATCGTAGGAGTCGCGCACATCGGCCTCAGAACCGACAATCTCCCTGCGGCAAGAAAGTTTTACACCGGCATCCTTGGATTCGCCGAGCCTTTTAGTCTTGATCATCCAGTGGCGGAGGGCGGCGGTCTAATGCTCACTTACTTCAAGGTGAATGACCATCAATACGTTGAAGTGTTCCCCGAGTTAAAAAATCCAAAGCAGGACCGCCTGTCCCACATATCATTTGAAACTCTTGACGCCGAGCAGTTGCGCGCCTATCTCGCGAGCCGCGGGGTCAAAGTTCCCGACAAGCTTGAGCCCATGCTGGATGGAAATCTTGGTTTTGATGTCACCGATCCCGATGGGCATGACGTCGAGTTTGTGCAATTCCGCGCGGACTCGTTGCAGTTAAAAAACTTTGGAAAGTTCCTGCCCGACGCACGTGTCTCACGTCGCATTATTCACGTTGGCGTGGTGGTGAAGGATCGCGCGGCGGCTGACCATTTCTACAAAGACATCCTTGGCTTTAAGGAATTCTGGCATGGAGGCATGAAAGATAAATCCACCGACTGGGTTGATATGCGCGTCCCGGATGGTACTGATTGGCTGGAGTACATGATGAACGTGCACAATCCCACTCCCCGTGATCTTGGAGTCATGCATCATTTCGCCCTCGGAGTTAACGATGTGAGAGCAAGTCACGCCCAACTCTTAACGCGAGGCTTGATATCTAAAGAAAAGCCACAGATCGGACGTGACGGCAAATGGCAATTCAACCTTTACGATCCGAACTTCACGCGGGTTGAGTTGATGGAGCTGAAACCCGTGAAGACGCCCTGCTGCTCTCCTATGCTGCCCTAGTTCGAACAATTCGCTCGCGGCGGTATGGAGGGATATAGGGTTCCTTCGACGCCAGAGTCATTCGCAAGCGAATGACTCTTTTGTTCAGGAGGACAATTTAATGCGGTCGGTAGGATTCGCGGCAAACACTATGGGAGCATGAAACAGCGTGCCTGCGATTCGGGTCGCGATGGCAATCAGATCTCGCTGTCCATTGAAGGCTTTTACCCTCGGGGCTTGGGAAAACTCAGGAAGGTTTACGCTTAGACCGCTGCGGATGCGTGCCGTCATTTCTTCATCGGCCATCACCGCAGGGAATTGCGGCAGCAGCTTGCGGGGATGAATGAACAGTTCCTGCAGTTCCTGCACTTCCCCACTCGCAACCAACTCGCTGACTCGGTCGAGCGAGTGCGCATCCTGCAATCGAAATTCTCCCACGCTGGTGCGGCGAAGTTCCTCCAGGTGAGCGCCACAGCCGATGCGCTGTCCAAGTTCATGCACGATGCTGCGGATGTACGTTCCTGAAGCCACGTGCGCCCGGAATGTAGCGCGGTCCTCTGACACGCTCAAAATCTGCAACTCTTTGACTTCAATTCTCACAGGCTTGAGGTTCACGGCTTGCCCCTTTCTAGCCATGGTGTAGGCTCTAACGCCATTGATCTTCTTGGCTGAAAATGGAGGGGGCGTCTGCTCGATGAATCCTTCGAATTCCCTGGCGGCAACCGTGAGATCGTCTAGCGAAAACGATAACGATGGCGCCGGGGCGTGAACTCCCGTGGGCTCGCCGTCTGCGTCGTAGGTGTTGGTTGCAAATCCAAAACGTGCGACGCCTTCGTAAGTTTTCTCCGACCCGTTGTAAAATTGCGCAATTCTGGTCAGATTTCCGATGACCAGGGGAAGTACCCCCGTAGCGAGAGGATCGAGGGTGCCGAGATGTCCAACCGACCGATGCTGCACGATCCTTCGCACCTGGTTCACCACGTCGTGCGACGTTATGTTCTTCGGCTTGTCTACAATCAACACACCGTTCATGGATGCTTTCTGCGTCCTCGCGCTCTCATCGTGCATCCAAATGTCCGTCATAACAGTGTGAGCGGCTAAACTAGAGTATCGCGTAAACCCCGCATGATTCCTATCAAAGACGATCAGCCCCGCTTCAGCACTCCGTTCATCACTTACGTGCTGGTGGCTATCAACGTGGTGGTTTTTCTATTTGAATTGTCGGTAGGGGCGCAAGGGCAGCGAGCGCTCAATGCCTTTATTGAAGAATTTGGAGTTGTTCCCAGCCACTTCACGAACGCCCTGAATGGGCATTACGCGCTACCCTTCGTCGGATTGTTCATCCCTGTACTCACTTCCATGTTCCTACACGCTTCCTGGCTTCACATCCTGGGAAACATGTGGGTGCTATGGATCTTTGGCGACAACATCGAAGATTATCTGGGACACTTCACTTATCTGGTTTTCTATCTAGTCTGCGGATGCGCGGCTTCGATCACGTACATCGCTCTGAACCTCGGGTCAAACGTTCCCAGCGTAGGCGCCAGCGGAGCGATCGCCGGAGTTATGGGGGCATACTTCCTTCTCTATCCTAAGGCTCGGGTGCTGACGCTGGTCCCATTTTTGATTTTCTTCACCATGTGGCTGCCCGCGTGGGTGGTGCTTGGATACTGGTTTCTTACACAGTTCATGAGCGGCGCGACCAGCATTGCTTTCTCCAGCCAGACCCGCGGAGGCGGAATTGCTTTCTGGGCACACGTAGGTGGATTCGTTGCCGGAATCGTAATGATAAAACTGTTTCCCCAGCGAGCGTATGGACGCCGTTACGCTACCTGGTAAAGCGGCCGCCATCAGCGGGAGGTTTCGCGTTCCCGCTATAATCGTGAGGTGAGTTCTCACTCCATTCAGCAGCGCGCGTCCGCCGACTTCCCTACCCGCTGGGGAAACTTTCGCATCTTCGGATTTCAAGGACAGTTCCGCTCCGACGGAGCAGCAGAAAAGAAGGAAGACGCCGTCGCACTCGTGATGGGCGATGTGCAAAACGGGTCACCGCTAGTTCGTATCCACTCGCAATGCCTCACAGGGGACGTCTTCGGCTCGCTGCGCTGTGATTGCCGCCAGCAATTAGAGATGGCGCTGGCAATGATCGCCGATGAAGGTTCCGGAATTCTGATCTACGAACATCAAGAAGGACGCGGCATCGGACTCATGGCCAAGCTGGAGGCCTACGAATTGCAGGACTCCGGATTAGACACAGTCGAAGCCAACGAACAGCTGGGCTTCAAGGCTGACCAGCGAGAGTTCGCACTGCCCGCCGAAATTCTCAAGGCTCTCGGAATTTCTCAAGTTCGCTTGCTCTCTAATAATCCCGATAAAGTAGCGGCGTTGGAGCGTGGAGGAATTAAGGTGACAGAGCGCGTTCCCTGCGAAGTTTCTCCTAACAGCCACGCTGAAGATTACATGAAGACCAAGAAAGAAAAGTTAGGACACTTGTTCTCTTCCCGCTGAGAATTTCTTGTGGCGCGTTCCGCATAAGCCTACGCTGGCCAAATTCCTAACGCAGTGCGGCTCAGGATTTGTTGCTGAATATCTTGCGACAGCGGCAGCGCACGAAAGTCTTCCAGATTTTTCTTGATGTCAGGAACGCCGGGGCCGGGCCAATCGGTTCCGAATAATGTTTTCGCGGCGATCTCTTCCAGACGGGGAAAATATTTCAGCAACATCTTCGGAGGGATCCCGCTGATGTCCAGATAGACATTGGGATGTCGCCGCAGGAGGAAGAACGCGGTCTCCATCCAGAGTGGCCGTCCGCCGTGCGCCAGCAGGATCTTCATTTTCGGAAAATCAACCGCCACATCATCTATGTAAATTGGATCGCCGTATTTGTTGCGCGCACCAGGAAATACTGAGGTTCCGGTGTGAAACATTACAGGGATCGCATTAGCCTCTGCCGCACGATAAATCAATTCGAGTTCCTTCACTCCGTTCACATAGTCGTTGGGAAAGAACAACTGGTGAGGCGGATGAATCTTGATCATGCGAATTTCGAGTCGCAGAAGCTGCTCAATATCAGCCATGATGTTCGAAGAGTGACGCGGATGCAGACTGCCACACGGTATCAGCCGCTCGCGGTTCTCGCTGGTGTATTTTGAGATAAATTCATTGACTCCGGAGGTAAATCCGATAACTTCTGGCGCAACGTAGTTGATCAAGACAGCGCGGTCCACGCCAGCGGCGTCCAGGTAGTTTAGGAAGGCTTTCGGAGACCGGCAGTACTCGGCGATCTGCTCGAAGTTCGCTCGCTTCTTCCGCATCAGCTCCAGCGCATGAGGCTTAAACATTTCCAGCGGCTGAATGTGGACGTGGCAATCAGTGATCATTAGTTTTCGGAGGCGGCTGCGGCCAGAATGGCGCGTTTGGTGAAAACGCGAATCATCTCCCGACGATATTCGGGAGTGAGCGCGGAGGTAGTCAGCGGTTTCGCAGTACGAGCGGCGAGATCGCCCACTTGCTCGGCTAAAGCGTCATCGATAGGCTTGCCGACAAGCATTTCTCCAGCTCGCTTTACCAGCACTGGCGCAGGATTCACCGCAGTCAGCGCAACCTGAGCTTCAGTAAAATGTCCATTGAAGGGTTTGAGGGCAACGGCCACTCCGGCCAGCGGATAATCAATCGAACCTCGCACTCGCAGCTTGCGATACACGCCGCGCCATCCCGCAGAGGATGCCGGAAGAATTATGCGCGTCACAATTTCGCCTAGCTTCAGAACCCGATAAGCGTCGCCTTCTCCAGTGTAGAACTCGAGCAACGGCATTCGCCGCACTCCGGCAGCACTTGCGATTTCGATTTCGGTGTTCAGACACAGCAGCGCGGGAGGAGTGTCGGCCGAAAAAGCGGCCCAGCATTTTGTCCCGCCAGGGGCTACATGACAAAGATTGCCATCTTTTTTAATGCAGAAGCCGCAGCCCTTGCGCCACGTCAGCGACTGGTTGTACCAGAGACAACGGGTGTCCAGGCAGATGTTGCCACCGAGCGTCCCCATATTTCGGAGCAGCGGTGATGCCACGGTTGCCGCAGCTTCGCTCAATACTGGATAACGTTTCTTCACGATTTGGGAATGCTCGATTTCTGTGAGCGAAGTGAACGCACCAATTTCGAGCGAGTCATCGGGCGGAATCTTTATTCCGCGCAAATCTTTTAGGTGTCCAAGATCAAGTATGTATCCCGGCTCGAACAGCCGCTGCCGCATGGAAGGAATTAAATCGGTGCCGCCGGCCAGCACACGGATGTTATTGCCGTGTTCAGCCAGCATTCCAACAGCTTCGTCGAGGGTGCGCGGACGCAGCAGTCTGAATTGCGGAAGACTCAATCCGCACCACCGGTTGGGACAGCAGATTCACGCCGTGCGGGGTCTTTAGGATGGCGCGCCGGGCCCTTGCCTTTGAACCATAACGAACCTCCATGTTCGCGCAGGCGGGTGGGCGCCGTGGGATCGATACCTTCTGTCAGATTAATTTTCTTCTGAGAGCGCTTCGCCCTCAGCGCCGCCAGCACGCGCTCCGGCGTGAATGGAGACTCATGCAGCCGGATGCCGACGGCATTTTCGATTGCGTTGGCGATCGCGGGAATCGTTGCCGCCAACGAGCCTTCGCTGCATTCCTTCGCGCCAAACGGTCCCTCAGGATCGATGCTTTCAACAATGATCGGCTCGATCTCCGGCGACTCAGCTGCCGATGGACTGCGGTACTCGAGCAATCCGGGATTCATCAACATGCCATCTTTCCAGATCATTTCTTCGGTGAGGGCCTGTCCCATCCCCATCCAAACAGATCCGATAATTTGACCTTCAACAGAAACCGGATTCAGCGCGCGTCCGCAATCATGCGCCGCCCAAACTTTGTGGACAGTAACTTCTCCGGTCCCTTCATCAACGCTCACTTCTGCGACTTGCGCGGAATAAGAATAGGCAGGAGACGGTCCAACGCCTCCACCCTTGTGCTTGCCGCCACGGGCTTCCGCCGGAGGCGCATACGATCCCGTGCCAGTCAGCGCGCCGTGAAAATCAATCGCCGCCACCACTGCCTCTTCGAAACTCATGCTGTCTTTGGGACCTTCATCTTTGCGCTTCTGCTGAAACGACCCGCGAAGAATTTGCCCTTCAACTTTGCCGCTGACGGACGATTCTGATTGCTGGCTGTCAGAAGATTTTGAAGTGGACTTAGATTGTGTGGCGCGGGCGCCCCCGCCCGCGAAGTCCTTGCGATAAATAAGGTCGTCCCGAAAAACCAAGTCTTCCTCGTCGCACCCCATCCGCCGGGCAGCAGCCGACGCAATTTGCTTCCGCACCGCTTCTGCTGCCCGCAAAGTCGCATTGCCAGCCATAAAAGTTACACGGCTGGAATAAGATCCAATATCAATGGGAGTGAGGTCGGTATCGGCAGCTATGATTTTGATGCGCGCTAGAGAACATCCCAGAGTCTCGGCGGCAATCTGCGCCGTCATGGTGTCGGAGCCTTGTCCAATTTCAGAAGCGCCGGTATAAACCACCACTCCGCCATCGCGGTCAATTTTTATGTTCACGGTGGAATGCGGCATGTCGGATCGAATGATGGAGTTTGCCGCCCCGCTCACGTAGTGGCTGCAAGCGATCCCAAGACCGCGCCCGCGCGCAAGCTTCCCTTTCCGTTCGTTCCATCCCGAACGCTTCACAACCTGATCAATACACTCCGGCAACCCATAGCTCTGCACCCGCAGTCCATTCACTGTGATGCAAGGAGGCTTTAGCAAATTTCTCCGACGGACCTCGGCTGGATCAACTTTTATCTTCGCCGCCAATTCGTCGAGCTGCGATTCGAATGCGAAACGCACGTTCACTGTCCCGTGGCCGCGCATGGCGCCGCACACCGGTTTGTTGGTCAACACGCGATAGCCGTCATATTGGATGTTGGGGATGTCGTAGAGCGCGCCCAGCAGCGCACCGGAATAAAGAATGGTCACGACGCCGTACGAGCAATAGGCGCCCCCATCCTGAACGACCCGCGCCTTTACGGCAGTGATGCGGCCGTCATTCGTGATTCCGGTCCTGAGATCAATGATGGTGCGCGGACGTCCGCGATGCGCCCAAAATACTTCTTCGCGTGTATAAGTAATCTTCACGGGTGCACGCGCGGCGCGGGCCGCGACTGCCGCGATAATTTCCAGCGGAATCACTTCGCTCTTGCCGCCAAACCCTCCGCCCACCAAAGGTTTAATGACGCGAATCTGCGCCATCGGCATTTCTAAAACGAGTGACAGTTTGTGCTGCAAATAGTAAGGCACCTGCGTGGACGACCAGATCGTGAGTCTTCCCGGCTGCCCGGTATGCGAATCAATTTCAAAGGATGACAGCGTGGAATGCGGCTCCATCGCCGCATGCGTGACTTCGTTGGCGAGAAAGCGTGCTTCCGCGATTTGATCGGACTCGGCGAATCCTTTGTCAGGGTCTCCGAAAACGTGGTGATAATCTTTTTCCAGGTTGTGCGGCTTGTTGTCGTGGATGAGATCGCTCTCCGCCTTCATCGCCTCTTCGGGATCAAAGTAGGCGGGCAGCAAAGCATATTCAACGTCAATCAGTTCGAGCGCTTTGTCGGCAGTCGCTTCATCAACGGCAGCAACGCATGCGACGTTATCGCCCACGTAACGAACTTTATCGAGGGCCAGCGCATACTCGTCGTGTCCTACGGGAAGAATGCCATAAGGATTGGGAGCATCTTTGCCCGTGATAACTGCGACTACGCCGTCAAGTTTCTCGGCGCGGCTGGTATCAATCTTCTTGATACGAGCGTGCGGATAAGGCGAATGCAGAATGCGGCCAACCAGCATGCCGGGGAGGCTGAGATCGTCGGTATATTTGCCCGCACCTGTAGTCTTGCCGGCGGCATCGACCATGGCGGTGGGTTTACCGATGATTGAAAAACCGGATTTCGATTCGCTGGTCACTTCGCAGCCGCCGTTCCCTTCTGCTCCGCATCAATCGCCGCTTTGATCGCCTGATACATCTGGTTGTAGCCAGTGCAGCGGCATAGATTTCCGCTCAACGCATTGCGAATTTCTGCCTCCGACGGATCCGGAGTGACTGAGAGCAGATGTTTCACCGTCATAATGAATCCTGGAGTGCAGAAGCCACACTGCGCCCCTCCCCAGTCTCCATAGGCTTTCTGGATCGCAGCCAGGCTTCCGTGCTCGCTCACTCCTTCGATGGTGGTGATCTTTCGTCCTTCACAACTAGCTGCGAGCATCGTGCATGACAGGATCGAGGCACCGTCCACCAGAACCGTACACGCTCCGCAGGATGAATCATCACAGCCGCGCTTCGATCCGGTGAGCTGCATGTCTTGTCGCAAAACATCGAGCAGCAATTTGCTGGGCTCGAATGCCAGTTCGTGCCCGCGACCATTCACGGAGAGTTCGATGAGTTCTTTTTTCATTGGCAGTGTGCGAACAATCTTTCAGTAAGCCGGCACCTTCGTATCTATTCTTCGCGACCAGTCATCAATACCGCCACGCATGGATTGGGCGTTTTCAAAGCCCTGTTGTCGCAGCCATCCGGTCACACTCAGCGAGCGCACGCCGTGGTGGCAATAAACAACTATGTGCTGATCAGGATCAAGTTCCTGGTGGGCGCGGCTCGGCACGTCTCCCATGGGCATGAGCTTCGCGCCGGCAATGTGAGCGATCGCGTGCTCCCACGGCTCTCGCACGTCAAGCAGCATGAACGGCTCTCCGCCATCCAGCCCGGCTTTTACTTCTTCGGATGAAATTTCGTAGTCCATCGTCTTTCTGATTTCAATATCCAAAATCAGTTTGCACCGCGTAGGCGTGCTGCTTGACTGCCAACTCCCGCGCGCGGCCGTCTCCCAGCTTGCCCAAATATTCCGGACGCCCCGCGACCCCATACACCCAGCGCTCGAGCCAGGCTTCGCTGGCTTCTTTAGTCTTGGTTTGCTGGTGATACTCGCGAAAGAAAGCGTCATCGCGTTTGTAATATCCCTGCACCGGTGAAGGATGCGCTCCGTGCGCGCATTCGACCACGGCATTTACCAGAAACCCAGGAATAACGGTGCGATTGGGATCGCTGGCGATCACCTCGGGAGCGACGATTTCCTCGGCCACGACGATCACTCGCCCGGCGGCACGCACACCCTCGATCATCACTCCGAAGTTTCCCCAGCAATGCGCATTTCCTTCGCAGTCGGCGCGCTGCACGTGGACGATCGTCACGTCAGGATTGAGCGCGCGCACTGCCCACAAAAGTTCCTGTGGGGTAAACGGAGAAATGATCTGGTAGAAAAAATGATTGCCCCTGGTTACATCGCTTCCCAGCGCGGTGCGAGTCGGAAGAAATGGCACGCCCATGGCTCCGGCTTGCAATGCGAGCGCGACGGTGAAGTTCGTCATGTTAAAAATCTTCATGCCGTCGTCTTCCACGGCGCGACGAAAATTGTAGGCCGACCCCATCATTACATTTCCTACCCACGCAGCGATGACCTGCTTCGCGCATCCCGCGGCGATCATCTGATCAAACAGAATGTCTGAGATCGGCCCAATCAATATGAGGTCGCGCTTTTTCTGCCGTACGATTTCATGACTGGCGGCAAACGGTATCATCTGCTCCATCTGTAATCCCAAAGCAACGGACGATCCATCGGGAACAAATTCATCAATCGCCTCGGCCATGGAGCGCAGCTTCGACATGTGGCTACTTTGCCGCCACCGGAGTGCGTCCACTCTTCCACACCGGTTCCCGGCGATGCAGGAACGCCTCAATGCCTTCCTGCGCATCTTCCGTTTGCATGAGTTCTTCGAGATAAATCTTTTCCGCGCGCGCCAGCCCCTTGTCGAAGTGAATCGAGTCCCACGCATAGATTGCTTTTTTCGTCACAGCCAGTGACGAGGGACTGAGCTTGATCAGGCGCTCGACCGTTTCCTGAACCACTGCCTCGATCTGATCGGCGTTCACCGCGCGATTGGCGAGTCCGATGGGTGCCGCTTCCCTGCCGCAGATCGTCCGTCCGGTGAGAATCAGGTCCGATGCCTGCTTCTGGCCGACGAGCGCCGCAAGCGCCGTGACAGCCACCGGGGGATAGCATCCCAGCTTGATCTCAGGAAATCCCCACAAGGCTGACTCTGATGTGTAGACAAGATCACACACCATCGCCAGTTCGGCGCCTCCGCCCAGGCAATGGCCGTCCACCGCGGCAATGCTAATTGTGTGTGAGTTCACGATCGCCTGAATCAAGGCGTGGAACTTCGTGAGCATCTCTTCGACTTTGTCGGCTGTATGCGCAGCCACATCCACACCGGCGGAAAAACATTTGGCGGATCCCGTCAAGACTACAACCGAGAGATCAGGACGCGCCTCGATTTCGGCGACTACAGTCGCGATTTCCTCCATCATCGTAATGTCAATGACATTCAGCGGAGGATGCGCCAGCGTAACCCGCGCCACCGGAGGCTGCGAGGTGAAGGCGAGACGCGAAAAGTGGGAGGAAGACTGAGACACTAAATCCTCGTCGTTTCAGGAACTAACTCGTCCAAAATCCTTCTTTATCGTAATCGCGAATGGCGGCCAACTCCGTTGCGGTCGGCCTGAGCGTTTCGGAAACCTGCTCCGAAACCCGCAACTTCCATCCCGTTTGCGCCGTCACGTCTTCTACAGTCTGGCCCGGATGCACCGACGAGAGAAACGCCTCGCCATCTTCGCCAAATCGCAACACTGCTTTGGTGGTGATGACAGCCGCAGGGCCCCCACGCGAAAGACCGACGTGCTTGCGCCATCCGGGACCATCACCGTTGCCGGGGCTTGTCATAAACGACACGCGCTCCGGTAACCGATCTTTACGATGTTCCAGCAGCACAACAAATCGATGCGCCAGCGATGCGATATCACACGCGCCACCGGAGCCGGGGAGCCTCACCATTCCGCGGGAGCCACGCGCTTCGGTAGAGTTCAAATTTCCGAACTTATCTACCTCGGCCGCACCCAAGAATCCCAAATGCACGCGTCCCGCTTGCAGCAAGCTCATCACGCCCAACATGTCGAGACACTGTGTTGCTCCAAGAATATTCGGAGGGTCGGCCATCGTGTAAATCAGTTCCGCTGCGGGTGTCGAACGCACGACACCATTTTCGAAAAGTCCAACCGCGTTGGGCGCATGGGTCTGTTTAGCGACCACAAACGCGATCAGCGGGAGCCGCATGCCCACAAACACAACTTCTCCATCTTTTATCTCGCGCGCCGCGCAGGCGACCATGAGTTCGCCCATTGTGTATGGCCGAGCGGAATCCCCCTGGGACAACCCGCGCTCGGAAATATCCGCCGACGTCGTGGTCATAAAATAAGCGTGCATCACTTGCAAGACGACTACAAATTGATCGCTGACTTGCGCACTTCGCCGATGGTTGACAGCGGGTCACGCGCGCCTTCCTTAGGCACAATCCACTTCTTCTCGTTGCTGATGCTGTCCAGAAGCAATTTCTTGTCTGCTTCCGAAGGCAAGGCATCGCCCAGGTGCAGATCATACGCAGAATCATCCAACGGTTCGCCGGTTTGAGAATGAAACTTCAGACCCGCCCAGCGTCCGATGGCTCGGTTAAATTTAATGTCCGGCGCATAGAGTCTTTCCTGCCCGGCGGTCAACACATTATTGAAGCGCTCAATCAGCGCTGCGACTTCGTTGCGATAGAGCGTGCGATTGTAGTCGTTCAGATCATCGAGCTTCGCTACATCAGGATTCTGCGGCTCATCGTAGCGTCCTTTAATTCCCCATACGTAAGACCAATGCGCGGACGAAGAATTATCGGTCCCAAACAAATCGTAAGAACTGGAAATCCATTTATTTAAATACTTCTGAATCAGCCATGCAGGAATGACGCCCGCCTGCACGATGCGCCGCAAGCCGTCGTTGCCAGTACCCATATGAAACGCTTCTTCCCGCAACATGTACGACATCGAGCGCCCAAGCGGAGCGAAGGCGGAATACTTCAGCATCTGCAATTGGAATTTGCCATCGCGATCAACGAAATCTGTGTAAGTAAAAAAATCCATCCAGTTATCTACGTCAACATTGAAAGCGCCCAGCAGACGCTTGTTGTCGAAGGCGCGGCGCTCCAGCATCTTCTGCGCTTCGACTTTGCCGGAGTATCCAAAATGCTCGACCAGCAAGGCGCACATCTGCCACCCGTGACGCATTTCTTCAATCATGACGCGGGTAATGGCGCGCCGGTCCCACTCGGTGGGAGCGCTGCGAAAGAGCTGACGCTGTTGCTCCACGCTGGCAAATTCGGTGTCGCCCTGGTAGACGATCATATTCATCAGGGCGTCGCGCATCTGCTGGGTGGGAATCTGGCGAAGGTTCTCCCATTTGCGGCGGCCTTTGAACGATCCAAACTGAATTTCATCGGTCTCGATCGCTCCAAAGAGCGTGTCGAACTTGAAGTTAGCGATTTCGTCGTGATTGACGCCAATATCCTTGCGCCAATCGTCGAATAATCCAACCCAATCGCTGAACGTTCCAATCTTTGCAACTTTGCCTGGCATAAGTCTCCTACAGATTCAACCAAACTGTTTTCATTTCAGTGTAATGCTCAATGGCATGCGCGCCCAGCTCGCGTCCGAAACCGGAACTCTTATAACCCCCGAACGGCAGGGCCGCGTCCATTAGCCCGTAAGTATTAATCCAGACGGTTCCCGCCTTCAGCAGGCGCGAGACTGTATGCGCTTTCTTGATGTCGTTCGTCCAGACGGCGGCCGCCAGACCATATGGATTGCGGTTGGCAAGCTCGACCACCTGATCAACATCGTCGAAGCTTAACGTCGCCAGCACGGGACCGAAAATTTCTTCTTGCGCAATCTTCATCTCGTTAGTGACGCCTCCGAAGATTGTCGGTTCGATAAAGTATCCCTTGCCGTTATCCACCGAAACGCGCGTACCCCCCGCAATCAGCTTCGCGCCCTCCTGCTTACCAGCTTCGATGTAGCCCAGCACGGTTTGCATCTGCTCATGGCTGACGATCGCCCCCAGGCGCGTCTTAGGATGCAGGGGATCGGCGGGCTGTAGCTTCTTCGCGCGAGCCACTAACTTTTCCAGAAACTCATCCTGAACCCTGCGTTCCACGAAGAGACGCGAGCCCGCATTGCAGACTTCGCCCTTGCCATAGAAGATTCCGTTGATTGCGCCCTTCACAGCACTATCAATGTCGGAGTCGGCAAAAACAATGTTTGGAGACTTACCTCCCAACTCAAGCGTGATGCGCTTCAGCGTGTCGGCGGCGCCGCGCATGATTTCTTTGCCTACGGCTGTAGAGCCGGTGAATGCAATCTTGTCAATTCCAGGATGGCTGACTATGGCTTTTCCGGTGGCAGGTCCGCCGGTAACGATGTTCAACGCTCCAGCAGGTATTCCAGCTTCGATGGCGAGTTCGCCGAATCGCAGCGTGGACAAAGAAGTCTGCTCTGCCGGCTTTAGGATAACGGTGTTTCCGCAAGCCAGCGCAGGACCAAGTTTCCAGGATGCGAGAAGCAGAGGGAAATTCCAAGGAATGATCAAGCCCACCAGGCCAACGGGTTCGCGCAGTGTATAGGTAAACGCCGTCTCGATGGTATTGACGGTTTCTCCCTGGATTTTCGTCGCCCATCCTGCAAAATATCGCAGGACGTCGATGACCATCGGCATATCCACGTAGCGGGATTCGAAAATAGGCTTGCCGTTATCCAGGGTCTCGAGCTCGGCAAATTCTTCAATGTTCTTTTCCAGCAAGTCGGCGAGCCGCCAGATCAAGCGTCCGCGCTCACTGGCAGACATTTTTCTCCAGGGCCCACTGCGATCGTCAAAAGCCCGCCGGGCAGCGACAACGGCTCGATCAACGTCGCCGGAAGAAGCCTCGGTCACCTGTGTTAGCACTTCTCCGGTCGCAGGATTGATAGTGTCGAAATTCTTCTCGCCACCAACCCACGCGCCATCGATCAGCAGACGGCCGGCCGCAATTTTCGTTTTCGAAGGTGCAAGCATTGGTAAGGTTCCCGTGTCGCCTCCAGCAACTACTTGGCTTTAAATTCTGCCGGACGCTTCTCCACGTAGGCAGCCAGTCCTTCTTTGGCATCTTCGCTCTGGAAAAGTATCTGCTGGTTCTCACGCTCGACTGCCAGCGCCGACTCCATGGGAATCTCCCATCCTGTTTGCACCGCACGCTTAATTCTACCGACAGCCTTCGCCGCTTTATTCGGAGGACAGAATTGACGCGCATATTCCATGATGTTTTCCATGAAATTGTCGCGATCGAAGATGTCGTTGATGATCCCGAACTCTTTCGCTTCTTCAAACGAGAAGGTATTCCCCGTCACCATCAATTCAATCGCCTTGCTCTTGCCCACCATGCGCGAGAGGCGCTGTGTTCCGCCCGTTCCCGGCAGCACGCCAAGATTAATTTCCGGCAAGCCAATCTTCCCCGCCTCCTGGCGCGCGATCCGTATATCGGCCGCCATGGCAATCTCAAGGCCCCCGCCAACGCAATGACCATTGATGGCTGCAATTACCAATTTCGGAGTGTGCTCAAAACGCAGCAGCATTTCATTGGCTTGCAGGCAGAAATAGTATTTGAAGGTCGGATCAACACTGGCCAGCATCTTGATGTTCGCTCCCGCGGAGAAGAATTTGTTGCCCGCTCCGGTGACAACGATCACGTAAACATTGTTATCCATGCGGGCCTTGAGGATCGCCGCATCCATTTGCAAATTCATCTCGTAGGTGTAAGTGTTCGCCGGCGGATCATTCATCTCAATGACCGCGACGCCATTTTCGGCGCGATAGTTAATTAAGGTCTTGGTCGTGTCCGGCGTGGTTGTCTGCGCTGTGGTCGCCATTCGTGAAACTCCTTTTATCGCTTTTTGGAAGCTGATTTCGCTAATTTGTTTTCGATTGCCCGCGGAACTTTCGTCGCCACGTCGGGACGTCTCGACGAAGAATGCCTTCGTGGCCGGCCGCTGATCCCGGCTAAGAATAATTCCGACATCTCGCGCGCAAGACCGTTTGCATCGGCATCCACTCGCGGGTTATACCAGGTATAAATCCAGTTCACCATTCCGAACAGGCTCAAAACCGCGATGCGGGATGAAAAGTTCAGGCCCTTCGCACTCCTGTATGACTCTAAAAGCCGCAGGCAAGTGTGATAGTACTCCCGTTTGATGGCCGCGATCTCATGCGCGTAAGCCTCGGTGAGTGCCTCATCTTCGTGCGAGAGAACTTTCATGGCTTTCTGATGCGAAAGAAAATATTTCAGATGATTGTGGATAAAGATGCGAATGCCCTCTTCGCCATCCGTCACCCCCTTCAACCGTCTATTCAGTCGCTCCACGATCGTCGTGAAGGTGTCTTTCTGAACAAGGTAAAGCAGCTTCTCTTTGGATTCGAAGTAGTAATAGAGCCCCGCCAGCGACATTCCGCTGGCACGCGACAAGTCGCGCATGGAAGCGCCTTCGTATCCCTTCTCGCAAAAGACTTCAATGGCGTGAGTAAGTATTTTAGATAGCTGGCGCTCGAACGCATTGTCATGGGGCGGCAGAACACCTCCCGAACGGGATGGATCAGAAGCCGGAATTGAGGAAGAGGCTGACATTTAGTTCGAACGTTCGTTCTAATCATAAACCAAATGTCGATCAAGTAGCAAACCCCTGCTGTCTTGAGTAGAAACTAACTCTCACGTCAACTGGATCTGGTCATCCTGAGGAGGCGGAGCTGCGCGCTCGCGCGCACTTCCACTAAGGACCTAAGCATTTTCTTGGTCTGCTGGCCGCAGTCAAATGCAGGGATCCTCCCTTTACAAGCCTTCGCAAGCGAAGATTTGCACTGCGTCAGGATGACAACGCTAGGAGTCTGCTGAATTATCAGTTGCGGATGTCGGCCAGCAAGGCGTCCACTTCTGCTTTCAGGTCAGCAGTCAATTGAAGCAGCGGCAGCCGTACCGGTCCTCCATAATATCCGTTCAGGTCCATCGCATACTTGATCGCCGGGACACCCAGTTCCCCGACGGTGCGCTGCGCAGCCTTCGCGATGCGCTCCTGTTTGATCGCGGCAAGTTCGTGATCGCCTTCTTTCCATGCCGCATAAATCTCAAAACACGCTGTGGGAGCGATGTCCGCGAACGCCAAGATTGCTCCGACGGCTCCAGCTTGTAGCGAAGGCGCCAATTTCTGCGCCGCGCCAACCATAACCTGGAATCCAATTTCTTTCTTCCGCGTTCTAAGATCGCCTACGACCGCAACCGCCATCGGCTTGGATGGTGGCTGCAATCCTCCAATCGAAACCAACTCACCGCCATCTTCCGGCTTGACCGCCTCTTTCAGCATGCGAGGCGTGACCGCTTCAAAAGTCGCAGTTACATCTGTGCTTCGTTGAATGTGCTGGGTACCTTCGACCATGCGGCGCACCTTCTCCACGTTGCCACTGGATTCCTTAATTCCTACTAAATTTGGATGCTCCGCCAGTTGAATAACAACTTCCGCAGGGATGTCGTATCCCGTCCCTTGAGGAAAGTTATAAATAATTACCGGCAGCGGGGAGCGATCTGCCACCGTGCGATAGAACGCCAGAATATTCTCGGGCTGCATCTGGTTTTTATAGTAGTAGGGCGTGCGAATCATCGCCAAGTCATAGCCCAGCGCGGCGGCGTATTCCGTTAAGTGAAGGGTTTCGAGCGCGGATTCGCTTCCCGTCCCCGCGATTAATACTTTTTCCGGTGTGGCCGCAGCGCGCGCGGTCTTGAGCACCTCACGCTTCTCGTCATCGGACAGCAAGATGGCTTCGCCGGTCGAGCCCAGAACCACGATCCCCGCGGATGGCGTGCGGCAGTACTGGTCTACGTTGTGCTCAAGCTTTTTGAAGTAGACTTTGCCATCGGGATAAAAAGGCGTCGTGATGGGTGGAAAAACTCCAGATAGAAGCACACATCCTCCGATTCGAGCCACGGTCATAATCCCAAAACGTAAGCGAACATCAGGGGAGCAACAATCGTGGCGTCGGATTCAATAATAAATTTGGGCGTGTCCACTCCAAGCTTACCCCAGGTAATTTTTTCGTTTGGCACCGCGCCCGAATAGGAACCATAACTGGTCGTCGAATCGCTGATCTGACAGAAATATGCCCAGAGTGGCACATGCTCCCGTTGCAGGTCCTGGTGAAGCATGGGAACCACGCAGATAGGAAAGTCTCCTGCTATTCCGCCGCCGATTTGAAAAAAGCCGAGGGGCTTTTCCGACGTGGTTGAGGTGTACCATTCCGCCAGTTCCATCATGTATTCGATCCCGGTGCGCACGGTGTGAACTTTCTTTACGTCCCCCGTGATGCAGTGGCCGGCATACATATTTCCGAGCGTCGCATCTTCCCAGCCGGGCACAAACATGGGCAGGTTCTTTTCTGCGGCCGCCAGCAGCCAGCTGTTCTTGGGATCAATCTGGTATGACTCTTTCAGTTTGCCCGAGAGCAAAATCTTGTACATGAATTGGTGCGGGAAAAAACGCTGACCCGCGTTATCCGCCGCCACCCATTCTTCCAGGACGACTTTCTCGATGCGCCGCATCGCCTCCATCTCGGGGATGCAAGTGTCGGTGACGCGGTTCATGTGGCGTGCCAGTAACGCAGCCTCATCCTTAGGAGTCAAATCTCGATAGTGCGGGACGCGTTCGTAAAAATCCCGCGCCACCAGATTAAAAACGTCCTCTTCCAGGTTCGCTCCAGTACAGCAGATCCCGTGGACTTTATTTCGACGAATCATCTCCGCCAGCGAAATTCCCAGTTCAGCCGTGCTCATCGCGCCGCCTAAGGTAACGAACATCTGTCCGCCATCGTCTAAAAGTTTCTTGTAACCTTCGGCGGCATCCAAAAGCGCCGCAGCGTTGAAGTGGCGGTAGTGCGTCTTAATAAAATCCGAAATGGTGGCCATAGAGTTCGCTCCAAGTTGAACTGAATCTGAAATCAGAAAGGCATACCGGCAAGAACGCGAACTATCGTCTCACAGTAGTCCGGTCCGCGTGCAGATGCTGCAATGCTTTTACACGAATCTCGCCGCGTTGCAAAGCTGCGATTCCCTCGGCAGCAGCCCGGGCCGCGGCGATGGTGGTGATGGTAGGAATGCGAGCCGTAACCGCAGCCCTGCGGATGGCCTTCTCATCGAAAAACGGATCAACTCCCTGCGGAGTATTCACAATCAAGTGAATGCGTTCGCCTTTGATCAGGTCCACGACATTCGGACGCCCTTCTTTTACTTTGTAGACGCGCTCGACCGTCATCTCGGCATTTTCCAGAACATCGGCGGTTCCGGCGGTAGCGACCAGCTTGAATCCCATGTCCACAAACTTGCGCGCGAGCTCGGCGACGTGCGGCTTGTCATGGTCGGTAACGCTGATGAACACGGTTCCGGCGATCGGCAGTCGTTGTCCGGCAGCGGTTTGGGCCTTGGCGAAAGCTTCTCCAAAATTGTCGGCAATGCCCATCACTTCGCCGGTGGACTTCATCTCCGGTCCTAGTACTGTGTCCACGCCGGGAAATTTGTTCCACGGAAAAACCGGAGACTTTACATAAAAACCCTCTCCCGTATCGAGGTCGGCTTTGCGGTCAATGTTGTCCGGCAGAAATTCGCGCAACTTTCGGCCCGTCATAAGACGCGCCGCGATCTTTGCCATGGGAACTCCGGTAGCTTTGGACACGAACGGCACCGTTCGCGAAGCGCGCGGATTTACTTCCAAAACGTAAACCGTTCCCGGATCCGATCCATTCCCTTTCGAGCTAACGCCTCCGCTGCGGGGGATCGCGAATTGGATATTCATGAGGCCGACAACTTTTAATGCCCGCGCAAGACGAAATGTGTACTCCCGCATGCGCGCCAGCAGATGATCAGGAATATCCACCGCAGGCAGCACGCACGACGAATCGCCCGAGTGGATGCCGGCTTCCTCGATATGCTGCATAATTCCGCCGATGACAATGTCCTCGCCGTCCGACAGTGCGTCCACATCCACTTCAATCGCGTCTTCCAGAAAATGATCAATCAGCACGGGACGGTCCTGCGAATATTCGACCGCCTCCTTCATATAACGGACAACGGTTTCGTCGTCATAAGCAATCACCATCGCCCGTCCTCCCAGCACGTAGGAAGGCCGCACAAGTACCGGGTACCCAACTCGATTCGCGCCTTCCACAGCTTCTTCTACAGACGCGGCCATCGCCCCCGGAGCTTGCGGAATCTCGAGTTGATCGAGCAACTTTCCGAAACGTTTGCGATCTTCCGCCAGGTCAATGGACTCGGGCGAGGTGCCAATAATACTTACCCCCGCGGCTTTTAAGGGGAGAGAGAGATTCAGCGGAGTTTGTCCGCCAAACTGAACGATGACTCCGACTTCCGCGCCCAGCGAGGCTTCGTGCTCGCAGACCGCATACACATCTTCCAGCGTGAGCGGCTCGAAGTAAAGACGGTCGCTGGTGTCGTAATCGGTCGAAACCGTCTCCGGATTGCAATTGATCATGACGGTCTCGTAACCGTCCTCGCGCAGCGCAAACGCCGCATGGCAGCAGCAATAATCGAATTCGATTCCCTGCCCGATCCGATTCGGACCGCTCCCGAGAATAATGATTTTCTTCTTTTCGGTCGGAGTCGCTTCATCTTCTTCTTCGTAGGTGGAGTAGAGATAAGGCGTAAAGCTTTCGAATTCCGCCGCGCAGGTGTCCACCCGTTTAAAAACCGGCTTAAGTCCGTTCTTCTTTCGCAGATGACGAATCTGTTCCTGGGCGCCCTTCCCTTCCAGCCGCCAGATTCCTGCCAGTCGGCTATCTGAAAATCCCATGCGCTTGGCGTCGCGCAAAACCTCAGGCGGAATCGAGCCCATGGGATGCTTCTCCAACTCAAGCTGCATATCGTTGATTTCTTTGAGCTGATAAAGGAACCATGGGTCCATGGACGTCATTTTCGCGAGCTGTTTCACCGTGTGTCCCTGGCGCAACGCGTACCGAATGTAAGAAAGCCGCTCAGGATGCGGCGTTACCAGCCTTTGCGTAAGAATCTTAGGCTCGATCTTTTCGGAGCCCGGACGCTTCCCTGTATCCAGGGCGCGTACCGCTTTCATCAACGCCTCTTTAAAGGTGCGTCCAATCGCCATTACTTCGCCAACGGATTTCATCTGCGGTCCCAGACTTTCGTCGGCTCCGGGAAATTTCTCGAATTGCCATTTGGGAATTTTTACGACCACGTAATCCAAAGTCGGCTCAAAGCAGGCAGGGGTCTTGCGCGTAATGTCGTTGCGGATTTCATCGAGCGTATATCCCACCGCCAGTTTCGCCGCAATCTTCGCGATTGGAAATCCGGTGGCCTTTGACGCGAGCGCCGACGAGCGCGAGACACGCGGGTTCATTTCAATCACTACCATCCTGCCGGTATGCGGATGCACTCCAAACTGAATGTTCGAGCCGCCGGTCTCAACACCAATTTCGCGAATCACCGCCAGAGATGCATCGCGCATCGCCTGATACTCGCGGTCAGTCAAAGTCTGTGCGGGAGCAACCGTGATCGAATCGCCGGTATGCACGCCCATGGGATCGAAGTTTTCAATCGAACAAATGATGATGACGTTGTCTTTCACATCACGCATTACTTCGAGTTCGTATTCTTTCCATCCCAAAACCGATTCTTCGATCAGGGCTTCATGCACGGGAGAGAAATCGAGTCCGCGCGCCAGCACCTCCATCAATTCTTCGCGATTGTAGGCAATGCCACCGCCGCTCCCACCCAAAGTGAATGAAGGACGAATGATGACGGGAAATCCAATTTTCCCCGCAAACTCCTGACCATCCTTGAGATTGTTTACCAATGCCGACTTCGGAACATCGAGTCCGATCTTCTGCATCGCATCTTTAAAAAATAGCCGGTCTTCGGCTTTCTTTATGGCGGCTATCTGTGCCCCAATAAGCTGAACGTTGTACTTATCGAGAATCCCCGAATCCGATAATTCCATCGCAAGGTTCAGAGCGGTCTGTCCACCGACAGTAGGAAGCACAGCAAAGCCAGAGCTGGGAGACAGTGCGCGCTCCACTCGCAGGATTTCTTCCAGATACTCCCGCGTGAGGGGCTCGATGTAAGTGCGGTCCGCGAACTCAGGATCAGTCATGATGGTTGCAGGATTGGAATTCGCCAGCACGACTTGATAACCCTCGTCCTTAAGCGCCTTGCAAGCCTGCGTGCCGGAGTAATCAAATTCGGCGGACTGCCCAATGACAATGGGACCGGAACCAAGAATCAGAATCTTCGAGATGTCAGTACGTTTGGGCATTATGCGGATTTGGACCTCGCCGAAAAAGGCTGTACTGGACGCAGCTTTTGCGGATGCTGCTGGGGATCAGAATTACTTTCTTTCTGGCTTTGACTTCCGGCTCGTGGGTCAGCTTCCGCTTTTGCGTTGTCCTCACATTTCGTGCTGACCTCAGATTTTGCCCGGACTCCGATCGAGCCACGACCTTCGATTAGGCTTCGACTTTCAACTAAGCTTCGATCCTCAATAAAGGATCGATTCTCAGTTAAGCTTCGATTTTCAATTAAGCTTCGACTTTCAACTAAACTTTGACTCTTAATTAAGGTTCGACTTTCGATTAAGTTTCGATTTTCAGTTAAGCTTCGACTCTCAACTAAGCTTTGACTTCCGGTATTGCTTTGAAGGGGCACGCCTTCCAGGCGTGCCGAAACAGTTGATCCGAGCAGGGGCTTTAGCCCCTGAGGGGCCGGATCTAATTCAAAGCCGGGGAACGCGGAGGAGTATGGGAATCGTTCAGAGAGCGTGCACAATCCTTCCTGGACTGGATTATTGTGAATGTATAGAACGTGCATCGCGTAATCACGTGGGTCCCGAATTCGATGATCTGAAAATCCCTTCTGCCAAATTTCCATGTTCGAGCCCAATTCTTTTTTAACGCGATAGGAAAAGCCTCCTTTAATGAATTGAACGGCTTTTTCGAGACTCGTCAAAGGAGTGAGCAGCACGTGGATATGGTCGGGCATAATTACAAATTCGTGCAGCAAATACGCGGAGCCTCGATATTTGTAAAGCGTATCAACAAAAAGCCTCGCCCAACGTTCGTGACGGAACAGGTCGCGACGGCCCCAACTTGAGGAAGTGAGCATGTATGTTTGAGCGTTGTTCGTGGCGTGTTCTCGCGTCGGCTTCATTGATGTTCTAGCAAGCCCTCAGCGGCTAAACCGCGTCTTTTTGTTCCTTTTGCGGCACGGCTGAAGCCGTGCCATTTCAAAGCTACCGGCGCTGGGAGCCCTCTCAAAGCCGCCCCGCCGAGAGCCCCTTCAAAGCCACCGCTCTGTGGTCCCTTTCAAAGCACCCTCTGGCGCCCTTCAAACTACTCTTGGAAGCCTTTCGAAACTCGCCCCTGCAAAGAGATGGTGAACCCCGCAGGCTCTCATCCCTTCCACTCCTCCATCATCTTCACAAAATCTTTGAACAAATAATGCGAGTCATGCGGTCCCGGCGATGCCTCCGGATGATATTGCACGGTGAACAACGGCAGATTTCTATGCCGAATGCCTTCCAGAGTACTGTCATTCAGATCAATGTGCGTGAGTTCGACTTCACTCTGGGGAAGCGAATCGGGATCCACTGCGAAGTTGTGATTGTGGGCCGTGATCTCGACTTTGCCGGACTGGATTTGTTGCACGGGATGATTGCCGCCGTGATGTCCAAATTTGAGCTTGAAAGTTTTCCCTCCCAGGGCAATTCCGGTAAGTTGGTGTCCCAGACAGATTCCAAAAATTGGCTGGCGGCCCATTAGGCGCTTTATGTTTTCCACCGCATACGTACATGGCTCAGGATCGCCGGGACCATTCGATAGAAACACGCCATCGGGCTTGAGAGCTATTACGTCTTCCGCTGTGGTTTGAGCCGGAACGACCGTTACCTTACAGCCTTCGCCGCGCAGTTTGCGCAGAATGTTCTGCTTGATTCCGAAATCGTAGGCGACGACGTGAAAGCGCGTGGGCTCATCCTTAAATCCCACCACTTCGTCGGGCAAATGAGAGCGTTCGCCCGTTTCCCAGACATAGGTATTTTTCGTGCTCACGACCTTGGCGAGATCGGTGCCATCCATCTTCGGAAACGCGCGTGCCTTGGCAACTAGCTTCTCGCTGTCAGCTTCGAGCGTGGAAATCACACCTCGCATGACCCCGTGGTCACGCAGATGTCGCACCAGCGCCCGCGTATCAATATCTCCAAGCACGGGAACCTTAAATTGTTCCAGATATTCTTCGGCGACCTGCTGCGATCGCCAGTTGGAACTGACGCGGGAAAACTCGCGCACGATCAGACCTTCGATATAAGGCCGATTAGCTTCATTGTCTTCGGAGTTGGTTCCGTAATTGCCGATTTCAGGATTGGTGAGAACTACGATTTGTCCTGCGTAGGAAGGGTCAGTGAAGATTTCCTGGTAGCCGGTGATGGAAGTATTGAAAACGACTTCCCCGTGACATTCGCCTTTTGCTCCGTAGCCTTTGCCGCGGAAGACGCGACCGTCTTCCAGCGCAAGGATGGCTTGCATTGTGTCTCCAGGGAGTGGATTTTGGTGATTCTAGCAGGCGTAAGGTATTCGACCAAGAAATGAAAGTGTGGAAAACGCAGCCGTTTGCGAGCAGAACTATTTGCCGCGCGATCAGCGCAGGCGGCCGAGTTTATCCATCGGCCAATATCCGAACACAGCCTTGCCGTAAATAAATCGTGCCTCTACCGCACCAAAATCTCTACTGTCATTCGACAAACTGCGATGGTCGCCCAGAACAAAATAAGATTTGGCGGGAACGACTTGATCGCGATAGGAGCGCTGATCGGAATACACGTCGGGCACGTAGTCCTCGCGTAGGGGCTGTCCATTCACATAGATTTGCCCAGCATCAATGCGCACGTGATCGCCGGCGAGCCCAATCACGCGCTTGATAAAGCTTTTTGAGGGATCGCGTGGATACCGAAATACCACGATATCCCCCCGTTGGATGGGTTCGATGCGATAGACAAACTTGTTGACGAATATCCGTTCCTGATCGTCCAGTGAAGGCATCATGCTGGTGCCTTCGACTTTTACCGGCTGATAGAGAAACACGATGATGAAGGCGGAGATGGCAAGCGACACGATTAGGTCGCGCAGCCACGCCGATAGCATCGGCAAGCGCGAGCGCAGAGGCGAATTGGGTTGGCTCGCCGTAGGTCCAACAATTGCTGCGGGATCTGACCTCTGTGACACTTTGTCTATTCTATACGGACATACGACCCCGGCCTGCGGGTACCTCTAAGCGCTCGCTGTTGGGGACGCATCCTCCCTCATAACCGTGATGACGAGCGTGGACTTACCGACGCGCTGCCATTCGAGTTACAATAATGACCTGAGGATTCCATGCTGAAACGCGGATTAATGCTGGCTGTTCTTTTTGCGCTTACGATCACCATTTCACCAACGCGGGCAATTTCTCAGCAGGAAGCCGCAATTCCTGCGTTCAACGCTGGTCCGCCTGCAAAAGGCACGAAACTTCCCGCGATTTTGGGGAAAGACCAGCTTTGGGCCGAGAACACGGAACACCCTTATCAGTCCCACGCTTACGAGCTGGCGGCCAAGATCCCGGTTGTTCTCCACCAGCAGCCGTGTTACTGCTATTGTGATCGCATGGGTCACAAGAGTCTGCATAGCTGTTTTGAAAGCACCCATGGCGCCCAGTGTTCTATTTGTTTGAAAGAACTGTACTATTCCTATTCAATGCATAAGCGGGGACGCAGTGCAGCCCAGATCCGCCAAGGCATCATCAAAGGGGAGTGGAAAACAGTGGACTTGCAGACAGCAAGCTCCATCAATTAGGAGCCACTTTTCCACAGTGGCGTAGAGTCAAAGGTTCGGCAAGTTGTCCCCGATGGTCAGCTCGATGAGACTTAAAGCGCCAGTAGCGGTTGAGAAGTCATCGGCTAACCCAAACAAAAGAGGAGCACTTACGAAGAGCAAAGGAAGAGTTTTGCAGATGGCTCAGAAGACTACTGCCAAGAAGGTGGTAAGCGAAGATCCACATTATGCACAGGCTGTGCAAAACTACGAGGCGGGTCTTCGCGCCATGCAGGAGCACAAATTCGAAAAGGCGAAGACCCACTTCCAGAAGCTGACTTCGGGTCCAGCCAAGGAACTAGCGGACCGCGCTTCAGTACACTTGAGCGCCTGCAACCAGCAATTACAGCGCGGAACGACTCAGTTCAAGACGCCGGAAGAACACTACGATTACGCCGTCTCCCTCATGAATATTGGGGACTACGTGGGCGCCCGCGAGCATCTGGACCTCATCTACAAAGAAGTACCGTCGGCGGATTACATCTGCTACGGAATGGCGGCCCTGAACTGCCTCACCGGACACATCGAAGATGCCCTGCGGCAACTTGACGCCGCCATACGTATCAATTCCTCGCTTCGTTTTCAGGCACGAAACGATTCCGATTTTCAGAATCTGGTTGAAGATCCACGCTTCACCGAGCTTCTCTACCCCGACCCCGGCGCAGAATTCTCCTCAAGAAGCAATGATGATGCTTCGCGCAGAGACACTACCTTTTCGGATTCCGATTTAGATTCCAGTGATCTAGATAACGAAGATCGCGGCTAGATTTCCCAACATGCCGGAAACGTCACCTCGTCCGAAGCCGCACCGGCGGGAACACGTCGCAGGCAGCTCGGGCTTGCGAGTGGTCGCGATCGGTGGCGGCACCGGACTTTCCACTCTACTCAAAGGACTGAAACATTACGTTGCCCCTGCAAGTTTCGGGGCTGGCCCCTCTGACTCTCCAGTCTTAGCGAGTCGGGGCCACGGAGACATCAATCCCGCGCCCGTTATTTCCGATCTCTGTGCGGTTGTCACCGTAAGTGACGATGGGGGCTCCAGCGGACGCCTGCGCAAAGAGCTCAACATGCTTCCCCCTGGCGACATTCGCAACTGCATCGTCGCACTCTCAGAAGACGAGGCTCTGCTCTCACGCTTGTTCCAGCATCGTTTTGTCAAAGGTTCCGGCCTGGAAGGTCACAGCTTTGGGAATCTTTTTCTCGCCGCGCTGACTTCCATTACCGGAGACTTCAGCGAGGCCGTGCGGCTTTCCTCCGAAATTCTGCTTACGCGCGGCCACATTTATCCAGCAACCTCGGCTGACGTGGAGCTGGAAGCTCTGATGGAAGATGGCACCCATGTGCGAGGTGAAACCAACATCACCGCCAGCAAAGCCCGCATTCAAGCGCTCTCTCTGATCCCAGCCGATGTTGAGCCGCTACCCCAAACTTTAGAAGCTATCAGCGGCGCCGACCTGATCACCATCGGACCAGGTTCTCTATTCACCAGTCTTATTCCAAATCTTCTGGTAAGCGGAATCGCGCAGGCGATCGTAAACTCCGCCGCTATTAAGGTCTACATCTGCAACCTCATGACCCAAACCAACGAAAGCCTGGGACGCACTGCCGCCGATCACATCCGGGCGCTGCATGAACATGCACAAGCCCGAATATTCGATTACGCGCTGATTAACCGCACTCCTGTCTCGGACGACATGAAGACAAAGTACGCGGCCGAAGGGGCGGAGCAGATCATCAGCGACCTGGCAGCGATCGAAGCCCTTGGAGTGTGTCCGGTTCTGGGCGACTACCTGGGAGAAGAAACCGTTGCCCGTCACGCCAACGACCGGGTGGCATGCGATCTGATGCAACTGGTTATGCAGACACCAACGCCGGAATCCATCTAGCTTTCTGCCATCGGCTTTCTGCTGAAACCGGAACACATAAAGTAAAAGCGCTAGGCTGAGAGCTGAGAGCTTCTTGATATATTGGATTCGATGCCCAGGCAAGTTTCCAAGTCCTCCGCGCAAGCTCCCCGTGTTGCCATCGCCATTATGGCTGCCGGAAAAGGCACGCGGCTAAAATCAAAACATCCAAAGGGGCTTCACGAGGTGGGTGGTAAGCCCCTGCTCGCGCACGTGATTGCCGCTGCGGGTGCCGTGGTCCCCGCAAAAGATGTCTTTGCTATCGTTGGCCACGAAGCCGAGAGAGTTCGTGAAGCAGTGGCTGGCACAGGGGTCTCGTTCGTCCTTCAAAAAGAACAACGTGGTACCGGACACGCATTGATGATGGCGCAGGAAGCGCTAGCGCCGTATGACATCGTTCTTGTACTTTCCGGAGACGCTCCTCTGATCACGGTCGCCACAATTGAAAAATTGAGAGATTTTCATCTCGCGAATGCGGCCGCGATGACACTTCTAACCGCGCGCCTAGACGATCCGACAGGATATGGCAGGGTGATTCGCAAGAGTGCCGGCAGTAAAGATGTGAAAGCAATCGTGGAACAGAAGTCCGCCAGCCCGGCGCAGCGTAAGATTCGCGAAATCAATTCCGGCTTTTACGCTTTCTCAGTAAAGGCTCTCTTCGGAAATATCAACCAACTCAGCCCCGATAATCCGCACCAGGAATATTATCTGACCGACATGGCGGGAGTTCTGGCCAGGAACAGAGAGCGGGTAGTTGGAGTCGAAACCAGCGATCCTTTCGAAATTCTCGGCAGCAACACTCGCTCCGAGCTCGTCGAGATTGATCGACGCATGCGTCTGGCAAAATGCCAGAAGCTGATGGTGGACGGCGCCACCATTTTTTATCCGGAGACTTGCGTCATTGACAACGCTGTCACGATCGGGCCCGATACAACGATCGAACCGTTCGTGCAAATTTTAGGCGCGACTAAAATTGGCAGCGACTGCCGCATAAGCTCTTACAGTGTGATTCGAAATTCGGAAATCGCCGACGGGGTTACGGTGCGTCCCGGATGTATTCTCGACGAATCCATCGTGAAATCGGGAGCGATCCTAGGCCCCTACTCGCACCTTCGGCCGGGCAGTGAAATCGAAGAAGACGCGCACGTCGGTAATTTTGTCGAGACCAAGAAAATGCGCTTGGGCAAAGGCTCCAAAGCCGGACACTTGACTTACCTGGGCAATGCCGAAATCGGAGAAAATGTAAACATCGGAGCCGGCACCATCACCTGCAACTACGACGGCGTCAACAAACATACAACGATCATCGAAGACGGGGTTTTTATCGGAAGCGATTCGACGCTGGTAGCCCCAATCCGGGTGGGCAAAGGGGCCTACGTCGCAGCCGGATCTTCTATAACCGAAGACGTTCCGGCAGACGCTCTGGCCCTGGGACGCGCCCGCCAGATATTGAAAGAAGGATGGGCAAAGCAAAAACGCGAGCGCTCCGCAAAACCTCAAAGAGCCTAGAACAGTGTCATCCTGAGGCGGGCGGAGCCGCGCAAAGCACGGCGACGACAACGAAGGATCTCTATACTCTTCTCGGATATGCACCCTATTTCGAAACTGCGGCAAACAGATCCGAATGCATAAGCGACTGAAATCTCTTATCGTCACTGCGAAAATGCATTTGCAAGTTAGAACTATCCGAGTTGACAGTCACGCTGTCCAAAGCAACTTTTTCGACGGGGGTCGCAGACATCTTCTTATAAAGCACGCCAGCCTTAACAAGAGATGACAGCGTCGTCGCCGTGACCGAATCCGAGGTCAAAACGTCCATATCAAAATTGACTCCGCTATTGAAGTTCATGGTGTAGCGCGATCCCAGTATACGTTTCTTCACGGTATCGAAATCCGCCAGCTTGGCCGCGTCTCCCAGAGCGGAGAGCATCATGTTCTGACTTCCCTGCTGATCAAGCACGCTCCACACGGTACCGGATTCCACCGAGCCAATCATATCGGCGATCTGGTTGTTGGAATCAAGCGTTGGCGAGAATCCGTCGCGCGAATCTAAAGCTCCTCGTAAGGCTCCACTATCACCGAACAGAAGCGTGCCTTCGTCCAGGAATGTCATTTGCATACCGCCCGACATGGGATAAATATTTGTATTCCTCAGCCGAAGTCCTTTGATCTTGTTGGCCACCATCTTCTTGAGCACCGTCTTCATCGAAAAAGATCCCTGCGCCACGCCGACAACTTTCAGGCCTTGCTTGCCGCTGCGGTAAGAAGCAAAGGTCAATTGCTCTACATCTTTTTCTGGATCAATGCCAACACCTTTAAGCGCAACTTCGAACTCTTTAAGGCTCGGTGGCAGCACTTGCTGTTTCAACGCCATCGCAGTGCCGGAATTTTTCAGGGCGCGGTAATCCACGCAAATGATCTGCTGTACTTGCGACGGAATCACTCCGCGTGCAGAAGTGCCGAGCGGAATCCCTGACGCAGGGGTGATCGCCAGTAAAGACAGGCAGGCCAGCGTCAAGGCGCGCATTAGCAACATTGTAGCCACATTTATTTTCATAATAGACAAGCCTTAGCTGGGATATTTAGTTGGATGCCCGCTTTACCGCGCACGTCAACCATCTGTCTCGATTCTAAGCCCAAATGCACCGATTTCGTCACATTGACGACGCTGGCAGGCACTCCAGTTTTCAGATTGGAAAGAACTTGGGATTAGAGCTCGAATTCGGTTGCAAGTGCCTTGGTTCTGGAAACGAAGTCGGCATCTTTTATCGATTCGAGATTAATGTCAACGTTGGCAAGAGCGCCTTCGATGGCGGCTCGTGACATCGCCACCGCCGTGGTCAGATCCGATTTCATATTCGGATTCGTGATCCCCCTCAATCTCTCCGCAATCCTGCTCACCTCTTGAGATTTCTTCGCAACGCCTAACGGAACTTCGGTTGCACTTTTTAGCGCCGCCTCTATCAAAGTTTCGCAATTGGCCGATTGCTTAGCCTCTTTGTAAGCCTTCCTCACCGCATTGTAGGATTCGGCGTCGGCGTCGATTGCGGACTTCAACTCCTCTCTCAATTGCGACAAGCGAGCAATCGCCTCGCTCAATTCGGCTTCGTGCTGAACGTAAGCTTTCTTGCCGCGCGACATCGAAGCCACCATGGAGGCCAACCCCGCAGCCATAGCTCCACTGGCGGCTGCCGCACTTCCTCCGCCAGGAGTCGCAGACGGCGCGGCGAGTTGCTCGACGAAAGGTTCCACGCCCGCGCGCAATCCTCCGACCGCCAGTTTTCCCGTCATCACCGCTGCTAACCGATTTTCGAGGATCAATGAAGAATCGAAATTCTCCACTTGAAGAAACCACTCCGCCGCTGCCTCCAAAGCTTTTTTTGGAATCAATCCCACAATTTCGCTGCTCACCGGAACGACGCCGTATCTTGCCGCTTCCATTTTCACCAGCTCGAATGCGCGATGGATCGGCGTTTGTTCGAAGTCGGTAAGGTTCATCGAAACCTGTGCCTGTCCGCGCACCAGAAACCCCGCGCCCTTGACGAAGCGCAGTCCGCCACTCGAAAACCTCACTGCTTTAGCGACCTTCTTCGCAATCTCTACATCGGACGTATTCAGGAATACGTTATAAGCGATGAGAGCTTTGCGCGCACCCACCACTACCGCGCCCGCCGTGGGATGGAGTCGTGCGTCTCCAAAGTCGGGCTTGCGGGCCGGGTTGGTGGCAATGTCAGTCTTGATGCCCTCAAATTGTCCCCGCCGGATGTACTCGAGATTTTGCCGTTCCGGAGTAGTGGCAGCGGCCTCATACAAATACACTGGAATCTTGTGGCGCTTCCATATTTCAGCGCCTACGTGCCGCGCCATTGCCACGCAATCTTCCAGCGTCACACCTTCAATTGGGATAAACGGAATTACATCCGCCGCGCCCATGCGAGGATGTGCTCCCTTATGAGCATTCAAGTCAATCAACTCGGACGCCTTCCCTACACCGCGAATCGCCGCCTCTTCAATCGCAGCGCGTTCGCCGACCAGCGTGATGACGCAACGGTTGTGGTCGGTATCCATTTCGCGATCGAGCAGATACACGCCCTCGACTTTCATCGCTTCCACAATGGCATCAACTTTTGCTTTGTCACCGCCTTCAGAAAAGTTGGGAACACATTCGACCAGAGTTGACATAGGAGAAGAAGAATAGCTGGGAAGATCAGCAGGCTGCAACTAGCTAGAAGTGGATGTTGTCAGAGCCCGCTCACTCCCTTGTCAGCCCGACCGACCCAGCCACTTCGCATAGCGAAGTGACTGGCGAGTGGAGGGACCTGCTGTGCGCTTTGCATTTGCAGCCCGGCCAAAGCAGGTCTCTCGACTGCGCAAAGCGTACCGCTTTGCTCCGCTCGAGATGACAAGGTTCAAGGAACGTAGTTAATCGGAGTGCCCGAAGAACTTCCCAATCCCTAGTCGTAGCTGCACGGTATTGACTCCCGGATTTGGCGTGCTCAACCCAGCGTTAGAAATGTGCAGATAGCGTAGCTCCAAACTCCAGTTGCAGCGCTCGCGGAGAAAATGCGCGCCCAGCGCCGCCGATGGAGTGAAATTCACATCGCTGGTTCCGCGAGGGACCTCGTGATTACTAAAAAGCGTTCCACCGCTTAGCTCAAAGTATGGAACCACGCTCCCACGGGTGGCAAAATTCCATTTGAGATTCAGCGGATTAAATCCCGCGCCATAAGCCGTGTTTGCCGGTTGAAATACCAAAAATATCGGGACGACATCAACCGCATATTCGAAGCGTCCGTTCAGAAATCCTGGGCCGTGTGGACGACTGAGAATCCATCCATATCGCATCCCGACATTCCAGACGGAAGTCTTACCGGTTCCGCCGGACACGGAATGACCACCGCCGCTCCACACTTGAATCTCGCGTCCGCCGTCTTCCGGACGCGCCTGGGCCCAACTCATCGCCGTACCGAACAGCGCGCACAGCACCAAAACAATGGCGAGGATCATTGCGCTGCGAAACTTGCGAAGCGCCTCCATCTTCATAGTCCCAAGCCGCCGTCCACATACAAAATCTGTCCGGTAACGAAATGCGGTGCGGAGGCAAAAAACAAAGCCGCTGCCGCGATATCTTCCGCACATCCATTTCTCCGCATAGGAGTCTGGCCCGCCATCTTCTTCATGAATTTCGCCGCCGCTTTTTCTCCCATGTCAATCATCCCTGGAGCAATGCAGTTTACCGAAATCTCCGGCGCCAGCGCCTTGGCCATGACCTTGGTGAGCATGTGGAGCCCGGCTTTGGAAGCGCAATAGTGTGCGTGGTCCGCCCACGGCCGCAGGCCCCCAAGTGATCCCATGTTGATGATCTTCCCTTTTCGCTGCCGCAACATTTTCAGGCATGCCTGCGAGACCAGAAATGGCCCGCGCGTATTGGAGGCGAACATTGCGTCCCATTGCCGGATACTCAGCTTTTCAAATGCAACGGTTTCATAATTCGCGGCATTATTGATCAGAACATCCAGGACTCCCAGCTCGCGCCCAAGTTCCTTTACCGCCAGCTTCACGCTCTTCGGGTCCGTCACGTCGCAACGCAGCGCCACCGCCCGGACTCCGAAGCCGGCAAGGTCTATCACTGTGGCCTGCGCTTCGCGGCTTGATTTCAAAAAGGTTATAGCCACATCCGCGCCCGCCTGGGCTAAAGCCAGGGCTATAGCGCGCCCCAGGCGTCGCGCCCCGCCGGTAACCATTACCGACTTCCCTGCCAGCGGCTTGCCAAGGGCACTCAACATGGTTAGGGGATTGTAATCCGTCGCTGGTTCAGGCGCGCCAGGTTTCCTTCCTGCACTGCTGACGCTTTTTTACAAAGTATTTGTGGATTACCTCAGAACTACCTTGATAGACTCCCGGCATGTCGGGACTACGTGAAGTCGTGGTCTACTCGCGCCGCGGATGCCACTTGTGCGAGATCGTGAAAGAAACGCTTGGCAAACTATTTACTGTTACTGATTGTGTTGTTGTGTTT
>JBDUDA010000078.1:0-11924 GCA_040003205.1 Acidobacteriaceae bacterium
GCTGCTGCTGGTTTCAGCCTGGGCTCGGCGCGCGCCTTTTTTGTGGGCGTCGTTACCGCTGCTCGCGATCGGCGTCGTCGAGAAGCTCGCGTTCAATACTTCACATTTCGGAGCTATGCTGGCTTCCCGGGTAAGTGGCGGCGGGGAAAATGCCTCGTTCACCAGTGATCGCATGTCAATGGACCCGCTGACGCAGCTCCATCCCGGTCAATTCCTGACGAGTCCGGGTCTGTGGATCGGCCTTGCGGTGACTGCGGTATTCCTCGCGGCAGCGGTTCGGATGCGGCGCTACCGGGAACCTATCTGATCCAACATGCGCACATGAACATCTTCGATGGAGAGCCGGGAAAGAGTCGAAAAGTTCGGAGATAGTGTTGCCGGCGGGACTTAAGATTATGGTTAGACGCCGAGTTTCTTCACTTCCTCGTTGTAATACTTGCGGTAGAGGATGTCCCACTCCTGGCTACCTTCCAGGATAGTGCGTTTTTGATTTTCGATCTTATGCTTGGCCGCAGTGTCAATCTTCTCTTCATGATTTAACAACTCTTCCAGAACGCGGCGAACTTCCAGACGAATGCTGTTGCGGTCTTCTAAGAAGTCAACTTCGCTCATCTCCGCCAAAGCGTCGGTCAGGCTGTGCGCCACTTTGTTGACCTTATCGCGAGAGACTCTCACAACACCGCCTTATATTTGCGCGCCAGTTCGCTCTTCACCTTGCGAAACATCTCCTGGTAATTCGCCCCGCTCTTCCTCATCTCATCAGAATAAGCTTCGAGGATGACGCGCACTTCGTCGTTAATGCGGTCCTCGAGCGAAAATTCCTCAAGTATGGCGGCATGGACTTTCTCCGTCAGAGCGGACACATTTTTGCTCTCGATGAATTCGCCGGCAATCAACTTTTTGGTGACTTCGCGGGCCAGATAGCCCACATATTCTTTGGACAGCAGCATAGTAAGCAACGGGAAATTCGGACTGGATTATGCCTTGAAACCAGTAGTGTAGCACAGAGATTAAGCTCCGCATCCGTCAGCCGGTGCGACATTTCGCCGCCTTCTCCATAAAAAGCAGGTCCCTCCACTGCGGTCGGGATGACAGGATTTTTAGCGTTCGGATGTTCTAGATCACTAGGTTGTGTCGCCGTGACGTTGGCAATTGACTAAACAATCTGTCATCTCGAGCGGAGCAACGCGATCGCGTTGCGTAGTCGAGAGACCTGCTGCCCGACGAATGTGATAAGTCGGTTTCTTCAGATCCCCAACGTACTTTGAAATCCACAATTTGCAATCGACCCAGTGCCTCGACATACTATTCCGGCATACAATGCGATTGAGCAGTCCAAAAATGTCACCCATCCCTGACGATCTCGCAACCCTGAAAGACGACATGGTCGCCTTTGTCGAAGGTCATGGAATGCGCCGCTTTCTCGGCTACGTTGACCAGGAGCAGGTTCAGTGCGTCCCGTGGAAGCCTGGCGACAATCCCGAAAGTTGGAAGGATTTTGTGGAACTAGCGAAAGCCGCGGGATCTCCATTCGTGACGATGGACTCCTGGCGGCTGGAAAAAGAAGAGCTGGACGACACCATTCAGCGGCTGGAGCACGCCGAGTTCACCAATGACGAAGACATCGAAGACGCGCGCTGGCTGCGAACGTATCTCGGCAAGACCGGATTCGTCCAACTTGGTTTCGCGCACCAAGGCGTGGTGATGATTTACGAAGCTTCCACGGAATGGTACGAGCGTTATCAGCGTCTGCTTGAGGTCGCGGAGGACTTCGGCGGAATTCCCATAGACGAACCCGATCAGGACGAAGAAATCTAACTTGCGCTGGAACCCTCGATCTTCCGAACCAGTCCTGGCGCGAAAACTTGCCAACGAGTTGCGGTCGAGTTCGACTCTTCGTTTGCCGGCATCACGGCAAAACGATTCGCAGATGGCTTTAACGCTCGCCCAATTGCTGGTGAGCCGGGGGATCACCGAACTTGCGGCTGCCGAACGCTTTCTCGCTCCTACACTGGAACACCTGCACTCTCCTTACTTAATGCGCGGCATGAAAGCGGCGATAGAGCGGCTTGATTCCGCCATCGAGCGCAAGGAAGGCATTCTGATTTATGGCGACTACGATGTCGATGGCACGACCGCGATCGTAATTCTGAAGACTGCGATCGAGCTCTGTGGAGGAGCGGCCGACTTTCACGTTCCGCATCGCATTCTCGAAGGCTATGGGATGAAGGAGGATGTGATCGAGCGCGCGGCGGCGTCCGGAATTCGCCTCATCATCAGCGTGGATACAGGAGTTCGGGCCTTCGCGGCCGCCGAAACTGCCACTCGCCTCGGAGTGGATCTCATCGTGACCGACCACCATCTGCCGGGCAAAGAGGGCGTACCGCCCGCGCTCGCGGTGCTGAATCCTAATCAGGAGGGCTGCGACTATCCCTGCAAAGCGCTTTGCGGCGCGGGAGTGGCATTTAAAGTTGCGCAAGCGCTGATGGAGAAAAGACTGCCCGACAGAGATCAGTCGCAGCTGTTGCTGTCTTTCATGAAGATCGCCGCGATTGCAACGATCGCGGACGCGGTCCCACTTATCGGCGAAAATCGCGTCGTCGCAAAGCTAGGTTTGCATGCGCTGCGTAGCGCCGTGAATCCGGGACTGAAAGCGATACTCGAAATCGCGCAACTGGGAGGCGCACCGCTAAATTCAGGCGAAGTGGCCTTTCGCATCGCTCCCCGAATCAATGCCGCCGGACGCATGGATGTCGCGCGCGATGTGATCGAACTGTTCAGCGTGAAAGACGCGGTGCGCGCCCGCGAAATCGCAAATCGTCTCGACAAATTGAATTCCGAACGGCAGGCTGAAGAGCGGAAGATTCTCGATTCCATTTACCTGAAATTTGAGCAGGAGCCCGGGCTGGCGGAAAAGTATTGCGTCGTGATTGATGGAGACGGATGGCATCGCGGAGTCATTGGCATCACCGCTACGCGGGTGGTGGAGCGTTACGGACGTCCGACGCTGATCATTTCGCGCGACGGAGACGAATGTCACGGCTCGGGCCGGTCGATACGCTCATTTCATTTGCTGAATGCACTCGAGTCTTGCTCCGAAATGTTCACCCGATTCGGAGGGCACGAGCACGCGGTGGGGTTCTCATTACCTGCTTCTAACCTGGAAGCGCTTCGGTTGCACCTCGAAGCCTACGCCCGCGAACGCCTGAGCGAAGCAGACTTTAAACCTGTCATTTCCGTGGATGCTGAATTGCCTCTGGACCAGATAACCCCACAGCGATTCGAGGCGATTCGGATGCTGGAGCCATTCGGCATCGGCAATCCTGAACCCGTGTTCACGGCGCGCAACGTACGCTTGAAAACGCCTCCGCTGGTGATGAAAGATAAGCACGTGAAGCTCAGAGTGGCTGCGGCGTTAGTTTCAGATGAAGATGCGCAAATGACCGACGCCGCAGCGCTCGCTACCCCTCAATGCCATCCTGATAGCTCTGCTTTGCCAAACCGCAATCGCGACTGGCGCAAGGCGATTTCTTATAACGCTCTGGGATGGAACATGGCTGAAGCCTTGGCTCATGCCAGTCTTCTTCCCGGCGATACGCTCGATATAGCATTCACGATCGAACGAAACCAGCATCCGGAGTTTGGAGGCCTTGAACTTTGCCTTCGCGATTTTCGGACGGCGGGCAAACCTCATGAAACAGCTGAGTCTATGGCATACGCCCGGTCTTCCTAAGTCTCTCAGCAACGGTCAGGGAAACCGTCCTTCTGGCGCTACCGCAATCAACCGCCGGTTGCTAAATCAAAACAGGGACGAATAGTTGTTCGATGGGGATCAATACACATTCAACAGGTGTGGATTGTTTGAGGATTGGATCGTCTCCAAACAATACTATGCTAGCGTGTTGAATACTGGCGATGGACTGAGCTGCTAGCTCGTTTTCAGTGTTTTCTGGTTGCGGGAATTCAAGGCCGCTCGCTACGAAAGATGTAGGTTGTAGTCTCAAAATCCGCGTACCCAATTCCAAGATGCACATGCAGATGAAAGATCATTGCGACCGTTGCGGTGAATTTTTAAGGCCAGAGAGCGAGGCCTACGCATGCTCGCTGCATTGTACTTTCTGTCGCGAATGCGTTTCATTGCTTGCAGGGAGGTGCCCGAATTGCGGAGAGGAATTAGTTCGCCGTCGCGCGGAATTTGCTGGTCACCCGTCCATCTCGCTTGAGAACAGTCCCCCGTCTATAGCCAGGGAAGAGGTATGGCAGGTATGTCTCACCAGTCTGGCGATTTGGACCTTTCTTGCCGCATCCAGCAGCGTCTCCATGTTCGAATTTGACCGCTCATTCGGACGAGCGGTAACCCTGTCGAAAGAATTCATTCTTCCGGTAGTGAATGACGTCATTTTCGCTTTTCTGACTCCTTTTGTATTCTTCCTGGCGCGGCGTTATCCAGTGCAGCGAAGCAATTGGATCCGGCGAGTATCGCTTTATGCGCTCGGAGGCTTTGCTTTCACTGCCGCGCATGTAGCACTTCGAGGTCTGCTCTATCCGGTATGGGACGGACGAACCAATGAGTATGTAAGCGCAGTGTGGAACTCGAGCACCCATGCGTTCGAGGTGCGATGGGTGTTGTTGCAGCGGCTTTTTCTCTACAACATGGTTGACGACATTGCTTCCACCTACATGGTGATCGTGCTGGTAGCTAATGCTGTCTGGTACTACAAGAAATTTCGCGAACGTGAATTGCGGGCCACGCAGCTTGAAACTCAACTGACAAAGGCCCGTCTGCAAGTGCTGACGAGCCAGATGCAGCCGCATTTTCTGTTCAACACCATGCATTCCATCTCCGCGTTGATGCACACTGACGCCCGCGCAGCCGACCGGATGATGACTTTGCTCAGTGACATGCTTCGCCTTAGCCTAAAAAACGACAGCGTGCAGATCACAACTCTTCGAAAAGAGCTGGAGTTTGTAAATGGCTACCTGGCGATTGAAAGAATCAGGTTTGAAGAGCGATTAACGATTAGGACTGAGGTGGCTCCCGAAACCCTGGACGCGGGAGTTCCGCATCTACTGCTGCAACCTTTAGTAGAAAATGCCGTGCGGCATGGGATCGCGAAGCGTTCCACGGGAGGAGAAATACGAATCGTTTCCAGCCGCGTGGATGACATGCTGTCTTTACAAATCATCGACAACGGGCCCGGCTTTTCCGAGTCAGCAATCAGCAAGTCGACAACGGGCTTAGGCTTGAGATCTACGCGAGAGCGCCTGCAGACTTTATATGGCGGCCAACACACTATGATTGTGAAGCAGCGCGCAGAGGGCGGAGTAGCAATTTCGTTGCGCTTACCTTTTCATGAGTCGGCGCGTCTAACAGAACACGAAGCAGTTTCGGACGTGCGTTGGCCCGTATCGCAATCGGAGCCGTGATGACAAAAACAATCGGTGCGCTGATTGCGGATGACGAACGTCTGGCGCGCGAGAAGCTACGCCTGCTGCTTAGCAACGAACCTGGGATCCACATTCTGGCGGAGTGCGCAGACGTGGGTGACACAGTGACACAGGTCCTTGAGCGCAAACCAGACCTGCTATTTCTGGATGTTCAAATGCCGGGGGGCGATGGGTTCGAAGTACTCAAGCAAATCCCGGCTGAGTCACTGCCGGTAGTCATTTTTACTACCGCCTACGATCAATACGCCATTCGCGCCTTCGAAGCGAACGCTTTAGATTATTTGCTCAAGCCATTCGACGAAGAGCGGTTTCATCGGACCCTTGAGAGGGTCCGAAAAGAACTGGCCAAGGCAAGGGATTTCGACTTGAGAGACCGACTTTTAGAGTTTCTCGCGAATAGCCGGGGTAAGCCCAAAGCCGAACGCCGCTTGGTGATTAAAACCGGTGGCCGGGTGGTGTTTCTGGAAGTGGACGAAATAGACTGGCTTGAGGCCGCAGCCAATTACGTGCAGATAAATGTGGGCAAGACGTTTTATCTGATTCGAGAGAGCATCACCGGACTTATGGGGAAATTAGATCCTGCCCAATTCGTGCGTATTCACCGCTCAATTATCGTGAACCTGCGAATGATCAAGGAACTGCAACCATGCAATAGCGGAGAGTATATCGTAGTCCTAAAAAACGGCAAGGAACTCTCGTGCAGCCGTAGTTATCGCGGAGAACTTCAACAGCTCATCGAGTCGATGTAAATGTTATCTACCCGAAGTACTCTCAGTTACTACCCGCGGCGACATTTAGCCGATCAAGATAAGTGACTTGCGAAATTCTGTTCACTTATACCTCGGAGGCAAGCACTCGTCCCATACTCACCTATAAAGATCAAAGGTAATACATAATCTCTCCTAACCATTGCAGTTGCGTATGGACGCAATACGACCCACAGGAAGATTATGTCTGCCACATGCCATCCCGACCAGTTGAGCCATGTAATACTGGCGGCACAAAGCGAGCTCCATCTATTGCTTCAGCAACGTGCGGATATTGAAAGGCGCGCGAGAATTGCCATTCGCACTGTTAAGTGCCTGGCGCTAGTGTTTGGGCGCGACCCGCAGGAATTGATCGCGAGCGATGACAGTGCAGGCTGTGTTAAATCGCCAAGCGGATTGCGCGCGAGAACCTACCCGCACGAACTTGAAACTCCTGACGCAAGGGTCTCGTCCCAGCAGCAATCTCAAATGCGGTTCCTCAGCAATGATTGCAAAGGGAAACTTGAGCGCGCCTGCCGGATAGCCTTGCTCGAATCAGAACAGCCTGCAACCGCGGGCGAGGTGTATGACCGGATCGTAAGACGGCAATCGTATCGTCTTTCGCCCTTCAAGCGGCCATTGGTGGCCTTGGCTGCCGCCTTGGATGGATTGGTAGAAGCGCGTGAGGTGGAACTCTGTGTGCGGGGCAACATCAGGAATTGGGTTTGGATGGGTAGACGGTCTGAAGAGACAAAGTAAGAGTCTCAGCGATACCCCTTGCGTCAGCACTTGACTCCCAGAGTATGTAACCGCCCCAGCGAAAACCATCCATGTTTCATATCCCAGCGATAAAAAATATGTTATTGCGTAAGTCACGACCCAAGCTCTCTCTTCCCATTGAATCCTTCAGTTAGCATTTGAAACCTTCTTCAGTACATTCCGTACTCAACCGCGGTGCAACCGCCCCTAAGTGCTGGAGTTACTCGTTCACGGACGCCTAAATGCATGCTGTCCATAGACACTCAGAGGTAGAAAGAGGAGCCATGGACACGAAAAAAACAGATTACGCAGGGTCACGAAAAATCAATTTACTAACAACGTCTCTCGAAATGCTGCTTTTCGCAGTACTGCTGCTGGCGGGTTCCTCAACCTTTGCCCAACGAACTACGGGAACGTTGCGCGGCCAGGTTCTTGATCCTCAAGGCGCGGTGGTGTCGAACGCGGAAGTGACCATCACAAATCAAGCTACCTCCGTGTCAGAAAAGCGGACGACCACCTCTGCTGGAACTTACCAGCTTCCCAGCATTCTGCCAGGCAGGTACACCGTCAGCGTAGCCGCCCCGGGATTCAAGGAAGCTTTGCTGAAAGACGTGCCTGTGCTCGCAGACCAGGATAATGTCGCCGATGCACATCTGACGCTCGGCAGCACAACCGAGACCGTGGAGGTAACCACGGGGAACGTGGAAGTGCAAACTACATCGTCATCTTTAAACAACAATTTCGATTCCTCCCAGGTACTAAATGTGCCGGTTACGGGCGGCACGCTATACAGCGCCCTGAACCTTGCAGTTCTGGCCCCCAATACTGTGGCTACTCCCGGCGGGACGCAGGGAACTGGCGGCGCAATTGGCGGAACGCGTCCGCGAGACAACAACTTCACTGTAGACGGGGTGGATGACAATAATCTCAATGTGACGGGTGCGAACTCAACGGTAATCTTTGATGCGATTCAGGAGTTCTCGCTGCAAACCAACCAGTTCAGCGCGGAATATGGGCACTCAGCCGGCGGACAGTTCAACCTTGTCACCAAGAGCGGCACCAACAACTATCACGGGTCGCTGCAATGGTATGCGCAGAATCGTAATTTTAATTCGCTGGATAATCTAACGAAAGCGGCGATCCTGGACCACACTCCCGGACTTTCAACCAAGCCGGCTTACGATAACAACCGCTTTGGTGGAACCGTAGGCGGGCCCATCATCAAGAACAGATGGTTTGTTTTCGGTGCTTATGAGTACACAAATCTGCACGGCAATGGCTCGCCGACAACGATCCAGGCTCCGACCGCGGCCGGGCTGAGCACACTCCAGGGGTTGGCGGTTGATTCGGCGGTGTCTAGCGTGCTGAAGAATTTCCCCGTCGCCCCCGTGTCGAATTTAGCGCCTATTATCGTGAATCCGAACATCGCGCCGACATCGATCCCTGTAGGAACCCTGACAATCGTCAGTCCAGTGCTGCAAAAGGAACATGACGCACAATTCAATACAGACTATTCTCTTGGCCAGCACCAGATAAATGCGCGATTTTTATTTAATCAGACCAAAGAGCTGTTCGCCGTCAACGATACCCAGTCTGTGTTTAATCAGGATCTGCTGATTCGCAACCGCAAACTTTCGCTCAACGATGTCTGGTCGATCAACGGTAATTGGGTGAACGATCTGCGGCTACAGTACTCTTACTATGGCCAGTTCTTCGCCAACCCATGCACCTCCGCGGGTGGCGGCTCGGGATCGCCTTGCACGCCGGATGTCACCATTTTCGATCTCGGGGATTCCACGATTGGGCCGGCTGACAATCAATTTCAAAAACAAAATACTTATCAGCTGGTTGACAATCTTTCCTGGGCACACGGCAAGCACACCTTCAAGTTTGGCTTGGAATATATTCACTTCATCAATCCTCAATTCTTTCTGTCTCGCAGCGTCGGAGATAACTGGTACTCGTCTACCACTGAGTTTATTAATGACCTGATCCCTAGCCAGCCGGGCAGGACCTTGAGAAATGCCGGATCAGGCTTTTTCAACGGGACACAGAGCGCCATCTACGGCTTTGTGCAGGATGACGTAAAGGTGACTCCGCGCTTGACACTCAACCTGGGCGCTCGCTATGAATTTTGGACAAATCCCGCGGGCGGCGCGACCCAGAAATTGAATGCCATTGCAAACGTTCCGGGAGTGATTTCTTTCGGAGTTCCGAAAACCGACAAGAACAATATCGCCCCGCGCATCGGTTTCGCCTACGATCCCACGGGTACTGGCAAAACCGCAATTCGAGGTGGTTTTGGAATTTCTTATGATGTGAAATTTCAGAACTTTGCTTCGATCACCCTGCCGCCGCAACTTCAGACAGAGCTTAATCCAGGCTCCGCTTGCGCGCTGCCAACTCCGCCCGTCTGGTGCACGAATGGCGGCGTTGGGTTTCTAGCGAATGGCGGGTTGCCAACCACGTTTCCGCCCCCCGCGACTGCGGCGGACGCGCGCAACCTAACCAGTAGTTTCATTGACGATACGGTCATGCCAAAGATCCTCAGTTGGAGCCTCGGCGTGCAACACGAACTACATCCGAATTCGACCATCGAGGTTCGTTATCTGGGAACGCGTGGACTGGAATTACCGGTGCAGTATCGCCGAAACTTCGTCAGCTATTTTGGCGCGGGTGGAACTCCGTTGCCAACGTATTTGAAGGCATCAACTATTCCCGGCACTTACACCGCAACTACTCCGACCGATACGAATTTTTATAACTTCGCATTTGGTCTAAACCCTGACCCTGCGAATCAGTCGAACACCTACGCGCAATATGGATTCAATGGAATCGTCACGTCCGATCCTCCATTCGGCAACAGTATTTATCACGCCGGCTCAGTGGAATTCAAAGAACGGGCGGGACGCGGACTGTCATTCGACGCCAACTACACTTATTCCCACACGATTGACAATGCGACGAATGAATTCCATACCAGCGCACTTAATCCGCGGCGGGCTCAGGACACAAATAGCATCGGTAGCGACCGCGGAAATTCAGATTTAGACGTCAGGCATAAAGTCGCCATATCGTTGTCATATAACACTCCAAAATCCAGCGCTGAAAACCGCTTTGTGCGCGGCCTGATCAGTAATTACCTTCTCGGTTCTTCTTTCATCTCGCAATCAGGACAACCAGTCACTCTACAGTCCGGAGTGGACTCAAACGGCAATAATGACTCGGCCGGCGATCGAGTGGTATTTAATTCCGGCGGGGCCGGAAACACCGGGTCTGACGTTTTTCCGGTGTGCGAAGCCACTCCCGGCACCACTTCCGGCGTGGCAGTTGGACAAACCTACGTCGGACCTCAGGCTTACACGTCGGCGCCGTTCAATGGCTGTGCGGCAAATCCCAACGGCCCGTTCGCAGCCAGCCTTGGCGCTGGATTTGATCCCGCGATCGGCTATACCCCCGTGGATCCGAGCGCAAGGTATGTCATTGCTGGCGGTGGCGCGCGCACCACTGTTGGGCGTAACAGCTTCCGTTCGCCTGGTTTCTATACCTGGAATTTATCCGTGGGCAAAAATTTTCATTTCACGGAGGCGAAGTATTTCCAGATACAAGCGCAAGTCTTCAACGTGCTCAACCATGCTAATTACGCCCTAAGTAATGGAAACGTTTTCAGCAACGGAGGAATTACCACGGCATTGGCAACTCCTGGATACGCAATACCGACTGATCCTACCTTCTTGCAGCCAAAGCAATTTGGAGGCGGGATCCGCAGCATGGTTCTGGCAGCCCACTTCTTCTTTTAGGATTGGAAGCGAGTAAAACAAGGCTCGGACTCCTGGGTCCGGGCCTTATCAACTTAGGAAAATCAATCTGATTTCGTTCTTCATCTCCGTTGTGGCGGTGAATGCGCCGGTAAGGTCTCTCAATAGAGCGAGCGACAAACGATGATCAAAATCGTTACGGCTCTCTAATGATTGTTATCTCGCCCGTGCTGGCTGGCGGAGTAGTGCTGTCATTCACATCGATTGGCTTTGTTCGACCACTCCAGTTGCACCGTAAAGTTTCCGACTTGTTTTGTTTTCCAGGCGCAAATGTCCCCAATCTCCCCGTTGGCATCGTCATACCAGCCTTCGCCGGGAATGGGGTCGGTCACGGCTTCGCATAGTTCGTGCGAACTGGTGGAAGTGAGTGCCGCGAGGACATCCAGACTCGATGTGCATCCTGGACATCCTGGATAGGGCATTACCGCGTAAAACGTGTGCCCGGAAATGTCACTGTGGTATCCGCAAAAGGACTTGCAGGAAGCGCTCCCACCCTGGACCACGGCCGTCCCGGGCTGGATATAGATGAAGTAAAGCAGATTTGGTCCAGGCTTCGGAACGCTCGATTGCGAGGCGAGCAGCGTCTTTAGCATTTTCCGAATGGCCGCATCGCTGACAGAGCGCTGCAAGCGCGGAGTCGTCATTGAAACTGTACCGACGAACTTGCCACGAGCGATGGCCTTCCCTGGCACACTATATTCCGCGAGCTGATCCATCAGAGAGCTCGATAAGATGCCGTTAAAAAAGTCATTGATTTGCCGCACGAGATTGCCGGCAGGACTTCTTTGCCAGCCGGTGCCCCAAAATATTGTGAACACTTCTACATTTTGAAGCAGCGGACCGTTGCGGTATGTGAGTTGAGGCGGTGAAGCCCGAGATGCGGGGTCTCCCGCCTTATCTTCCGGAACATGCAGGGGAACAATTCGAATGGGTTTGCGTCCGGAAGAACTCGATTTGCGTCGGGACATCTTATCTCCTTGTGCGGCGAAGCTATTCTGAAGTGATTCTAGAACGCAGTCGGGCCAACCAAACCTGATAATGAGCGCACTTTCAATCCATAGGCTCAATTTCAAATAACCTGTCATCTCGACCGGAGTCGTGGCTTCGCGCAGCGAAGACACCGCGGAGTGGAGAGACCTGCTTCTTCCCCGTC
>JBDUDA010000279.1:0-3483 GCA_040003205.1 Acidobacteriaceae bacterium
AAAGAATGAAGATTAACCTGGAGAGCACCAAAGGCTTGGTCTTCAGCGGCCAGCTTCTGCTCGATCTCGTTGAGCACGGGGTTTCGCGGGAAGATGCGTATCGAATGGTCCAAAATCACGCCATGCATGCGTGGAGAGAAGGCCTCGACTTCCGACAGCTGGTTTTGAAAGACAAAGAAATAACCAGGCGCGTTCCTCCCCGGCAACTCGAACATGCCTTCGATTTAAATAGACAGCTTCGCAACATTGATAAGATCTTCGCCCGAGTATTTAAGAGCGGCCCAACGAAACCAAAGCAAAAAAGAAAACAGTGAGGATTTAATTTGGAACTATTGGCAGCTTCCCTTGCGCTCTTCCAGCGGAAAAGATTTTGCAGCTTGAGATTCGCCGCTTTCGCAGTGCTGCTAGTTGTCGCCGCCTGCGCGAGCCAGGTTGAGTACCGTCCTCAAGAAGCCACGACCGAGCCGAAACCTTCGGGGGAGCAGACTGCCCCTGCTGTTCAGCCCGAATCCCCCGGTGCTCAAACTCCTGACGTGTTGACGCCCACCGAACGACCCGAGACCGCTGTTAAGCCTTCGGTCAGCCCTTCCATGTCAGCAAAGCCTCTTCCAAATTTCCCAAGACAAGCGTGGGAGCTTTTACGCAGCGGTGTAAAAGAAGACAAAACTGATCGACGGGCCGCAGCCGTTCGAGCGCTGTCGCTTTTGCGCGGTGAATCAAGAGCGGTGAAGTTAGCCGCGTCCGCACTCGGAGATGGCAAGGCCAGAGTTCGCGTAGCCGCTTGCGAGTCTCTAGGCGAACTGCGCGCCTCATCGGCGATCACGAAGCTGCGTCCTGCATTGGACGACAAAGAGATCTCGGTAGTGCTCGCAGCAGCTCAAGCCTTGCACAAATTAAAAGATCCGGCCGGCGATGAAGCTTATTTCTCCATTCTTACGGGGGAGCGGAAAGGGACCAAGGGCCTCGTCGCCGGTCAACTCGACACCTTGAAAGATCCTAAAAAGATGGCGTTGCTTGGTTTTGAAGAAGGGATCGGCTTTGTCCCCTTTGGCGGCATCGGGTATTCAGCTTTTAAAGCGTTGCATACCGATGACAGTGCGACGGTGCGCGCCGGAGCTGCGCGGATGGTCGCGCACGATCCTGATGTCGCAACGCAGAAAGCGTTGGTGCAGGCGGCGACATCGGACAAGAGTGCATTGGTTCGTGCCGCCGCCCTTGTTTCTCTCAGTGAGCGCGGGAATGCTTCTGTGATCGAAGACATCGCCGGCGCGATGTCGGATGGCAACGATGTGGTGAAATACACCGCCGCTGCAACCGTAGTCCACTTGAATTCTGTATCAGGCCACAAGGGAAGAAATCACAAATAGATTTTAGGCAAGCGACTATCCGCGTTTCCGCCTGCCCACCATGCCTTCCATCGAGGATGCTCCCCCGCCAGCCAGTGCAAGACACAGGCAGGCCGCCAGCAACGTTAAAGGATACTCAAATCCCTTAGGCCCAAAGAAGCCATTTTTAAAATGGACAAATAGAATTGCGCCCGCCATGTCAGCGGCCAGCAGTAAGCTTGCGACACGCGTTCCGAATCCCAGGATCAGCGCTGCGCCTCCTATCAGTTCGATGAGGGCGATCAGTGGTGCTGCAATCGCAGGGGCGGGGACGCCCATGTGACCGAACATCGCAGTGACTCCGTGAAAACCGAACACGAAGACCTTCTGCCATCCGTGTACCACGAAGACAACGCCCACAATCACCCGCAGAATCGTCAGCCCCCAAGACTGGTTCGCGACATTCAACATATTTATCTCCCCTTAGGAATTTGATCGGAATTCTACTACGTGTGATTGGAGATGTCGTCAGGCTGTCGCGTGGGACCAGAAGCTTTGGCGTTATTTCTGGGCGTTCTGGAGCAGGGTGATCAGCGAGTTTAGACCCTGGCGCCCAATATGTCCGAGCCTGGTTCGGTGCAACTCATGCATAGGCTCATCAATCGCGTTCACTAATTTAGCGCCAGCCTTCGTGATGTGAGTCAAGACAATCCTGCGATCAATTTTATCGCGCGAGCACTTAACCAGTCCGCGCTTCTGCAAACGGCTGAGCAGGCGAGTAATATCCGGATCGCGATTGATCAAGCGGCTGGCAATTTCACTGCACGAAAGTCCCTCGGCCCCGGCGCCTCGCAAAATTCGCAACGCGTTGTATTGGGCGGAGGAAAGATCGTACGGCTTCAGTAGCTCCGCCACTCCCCATTGCAAAGTTTCCGCAGCGCGCATAACTGCAACAAATGCCAGCTCCTCAAGAGAACCAATATTCTTCCTGGAAGTAATCTCTGCCGACATGAGTCGAATTATATTCGTTTCAACGAGTATGTGCAGCCCGGTACAAAAAATGGAATTTGAGATTGAGGTTTGAGTATTGAAGATCGAGGGTTTAGCGGGATACTAAGCCGTTCTCAACAAGATCTGTCTTCCCGACGACCCAGTCGCTTCGCAAAGCGAAGAGGCTGGCGAGTGGAGGGACCTGCTGCTGGAAATCAAGCCGATCTCTGCTGGACTCTTTAATGCCCTAGCGTGGCTGGCTCGCAATGCCCAGACAGATTTGCTTAGCTACTTCCGGACGCCTCAATTTCGCCAAAAACAATTTTCGAATGCAAGCAGCACCAACCAGGCCGCTCAGATATTTTTCATAGAGATGATGGCCGATGGTGTATCCGAGTTCTCTCGCGACTAAATACGCCTTCTTCGGTTCAGCCAACGCTCGCTCAAAACCCTGCTCCAATATGCGCACGGAGCATGCTGACGGCATGCTGGCCGATGGACGTTGCGGGCACACGAGTCTGGAACCGAAATATCCCAAAGCATCCTCCAGAACCGTGGTAAAAAAATTCTCCGGCGCCTTCAAATGTGCCGTACCGTCATCTTGCCCCAGGCCCTGGCAGGCGTGATGCAGAAATCGCGCGGCTTCTTCAGCCGCGTAAGCCATTCTGAATTCTCGAACGTAAAACAAATTCAGCTGGGGAACGTAAACGCTGCCACGCTCTTCCAGACGGCCCAGGAAGAAATCAACTTCATCCCGGTCGGCAATCTTGCGCGCAAGAAATTGACCCACCGAATCGACTCGCGCATGAGGACGACCCACGTGAAAACCCCGCGCACGAAATCTTCCAGGGCTAGTCTCGGCGTAATTTACTTCCGGCATCGAATCGACTAAAAACTTAGGCTGAGTTCCATTGTGCGGTGAATAACGGTTGATGCCCAGCGAGCGCACCAGCGCCTCTATGAGGTTATAAATAGTTGGAGTGACGTCCAGTTTCTTGCTGTCACGGCTCCAGCGCGCCAGACAGAGACGGTAGTTTTCATATTTCTCGAGGGGAGCCGTATTGAAAGCGCAGACTACATCTTCGGACACGCGCACAGCTTCCACGTGCGTATTGTTCTCTCCCGCTGCGCGCCAGTAGAGTGTATCCACATTTTGCAAGACAGTGAC
>JBDUDA010000079.1:0-11686 GCA_040003205.1 Acidobacteriaceae bacterium
CCTCAACTTTCCGGCCGGGCTGGCGGTGTATTGGATTATCTCGTCGCTGGTGCGTATGGTCATCCAGGGTTTTACGCAGGGTTGGAGTTTTGTCTTGCCCACGGGTTTAAACTTCTCATTGCCAGGCCGCCGTTCCACGCCCGGCCGCTATTTTCAGGTGGCGGAGCCCGGGACATCGTGGGGTGGAACAAATATCACTGATCCGCTTGCGATCCTTGCACCGTTCAATTCGAAGTTTGCGTGGCCCGGCTTGCGAATGCTGATGGTCAGCACCACGGGCGAGCATTACGCATACTACGAATTAGATAACGAGCTCCGACCTCGAGAGACGGATTTGCCCGGGCCGCTTCGACTGTCGGTCGAGCGCATTAAAGAAAATTGCGAGCCAGCCCTATCAACCGTGTTGTTCATGGGCGGTGCCGGAGGCTCGTTGCGAGCGGGAGTCACCGAGAATCCAGTAAAGTTGACGCGCTCGGTGCGAGCATCTCTGACTCGTGTCACGTGCGGCGGAGCGCCCGTTTATGTCTGGCCGGGTGGAGGCATCACGCTCATGGTGGATGTCAGCAGAATGCCCGAAAATGCTTTTGGTTATGTGCCCACACCTGCTTTAGTCGTTCCTATCGAGTTCACTCTTCCGTTAAGCGATTACTCCGCGCTTGGCGGATACATGGATCGTGTGCGTCCTCTGAGCTCTTTCATCCAAGCCAACGCCGCGGGACGTCTTCACGTTGCCGCACGTCCGGATAATCCCTGGCCACTCGCCGCTGAAGGCGTCAAGAGCGAGGAGTCGCAATCATGAGTCCCCGGGCTCAAGCGCGGTTTCTCCCCGATGGACAGCGACTGCACCTATCGGATGGACCGATTGATATCGTTCTTCAAGCATTCGGCTCTCAGGTCGAGGTTGAAGCCGCTTATCGCGCCGCCGTCGCGCGCTTCAGCACTGCATTGGATGAACTTTGTAGCGAACTGCCCGCGCTCCGGGAACAGGCACGCGCTGGGAAAAGAGTCCCAAGCGGCGTCATCGCTCGCCGAATGTTTTCCGCGGTGCTACCTTTCGCCAAAGAAACTTTCATCACTCCCATGGCCGCCGTGGCTGGCGCGGTCGCGGAGGAACTTTTGACGGCGATGACTGGCTCTGCTAATCTCCGCCGAGTTTATGTGAATAACGGTGGGGACATTGCTCTGCACATCGGCATCGGCGAACATTTTGTCGTGGGCATGATAGACCAACCCGACCGCCCATCAATCTTTGGAAAGATTAGTTTGGATTCCAACCAGCCCGTGCGCGGCATCGCTACCAGCGGATGGAGAGGGCGCAGTTTTTCTCTAGGCATCGCAGATGCTGTTACCGTCTTGGCCAAAACCGCTTCCATGGCTGATGCAGCTGCAACCATGGTGGCGAACGCGGTAGACCTTCCTGGGCACCCGGCGATTTCACGGACCCCAGCGAGCGAAATTTCGCCCGACAGCGACCTGCGCAATATCCTTGTGACGACTTTTGTCGGAGAGCTTACTCCCGAAGAAGTGGATCGGGCTCTTAGTCTTGGAGAAGCTTGCGCGCAGCGCTTGGCGGCTTTTGGATTAATTCACGCTGCTGCCCTGCGTCTTCAAGGGCAAAATAGAATCACTGCGAGCGATGAATTTGATCATGCTGCTGCATCGTATCTCGACAGGAGTTTGACTCATGCCTGAAGTGAAGATTCGTAAGAAAGTCATCACGGTCGAAGAGATCTTTCACGAAGGTGGACCGCCGGCCGCGAAACCATTACGGCGCGCCGCGGCTCTCGTCGTCATCCACAATCCTTTTGCGGGAGGTTACGTGCAAGACATTGCGCCGTTCATGGATGACCTCAAACCTCTCGGCCTTCAGATGGCCCGGGAGTTGGTGGCGGCTCTGGGCGGTCCTGGCAATGTCGAAGCATACGGAAAAGGAGCCATTGTGGGAGCGGGCGGCGAACTTGAGCACGGAGCCTTATGGCATGCTCCTGGTGGCTACGGGATGCGCGAAGTTCTGGGCGATGCAAAGGCGATCGTCGCCTCGACCAAAAAAATCGGCGGCCCCGGAACCAGGCTCGACGTGCCCATCACTCATATCAACGCTTCTTACGTGCGCAGCCACTTCGATGCGATGGAGGTTGGCCTGGCTGATGCTCCCCGCGCGGATGAGATTGTGCTGGCATTGATCATGACTACAGGCGCTCGTATCCACGCCCGCGTAGGCGGATTGAAAGCTGCCGAGATCAAAGGAGAAGACGGACTGCGATGACAGCCAATATCCGCAAAATCGTCACCTTCCTCGAGGAGACGCGCTCCGAGATGGGACGCACTGTTGAGCCCCCCACCCGTCGCGCCGCCGCGGTCGCCGTCATTGAGAATCCGTGTGCCGGAAAATATGTGGACGATCTTTCTGAGCTGATGGCCATAGGCGAAGAGCTTGGGGGTCTTCTAACCGAGCGAGCGGTCTCTGCACTCGGCGTCTCTACTGCGCTGGTTGAAAGTTATGGCAAGGCCGCCGCCGTCGGCGAGAATGGAGAGCTTGAGCACGCCGCGGCTATCCTGCATCCGAAGCTAGGGGCGCCGGTACGCAAATTTCTCGGTACCGGGTTGGCCCTGATCCCCTCTTCGAAGAAACGTGGCGGCCTGGGTGTCGTGCTCGACATACCGCTCGGGCACAAGGATGCAGCCTTCGTCCGCAGCCACTTCGATGGTATGGAAGTTAGAATTAGCGACGCTCCGCGAGCCAACGAGATTATGGTCGCAATTGCCGTTACCGACAGCGGAAGGCCGAATCCGCGCGTAGGCGGACTGACTAAAGATCAAATCAAAGGGGAGGATGGGCTGCGGTAAGTCGCCGGGAAGAAAGATGAAAAGTTTAATCTGCTTGCGAAACGGTTTTAGAACGGCTTGCCGCTTACTTCTAGCTGCCTTCGCTTTGAAGGCTTTTCTGTTGGGTCAGGCGCCCGCCAAGTCCTCTAGATCACCCGTTGACCTAATCATCTCTGGCGGCACGTTCGTCACCATGGATAGAGCGAAAACGGTCCTCGAAGACGGCGCTCTTGCAGTGCAAGGAGATTCCATCGTCGCCATAGGTCCACGCGTCGAAATCGAGAGCAAGTACGCTGCCTCTGAAAGCATCAACGCCAAGGGCAAGCTGGTGACGCCGGGATTTATAAATGGTCACACCCACGTCCCGATGACACTTTTTCGCGGACTGCACGATGATGTGACGCTGAACGACTGGCTGTACAAATACATCTTCCCCGCCGAAAAGATGAATGTCACGGAAGACTTCGTGCGCTGGGGTACCCGCCTCGCGGCTGCCGAGCAGATCCGCGGCGGCGTGACCACTTTCGCTGACATGTACTACTTCGAAGATGCCGTCGCGGAAGAAACCAAGGCTGCGGGCATGCGGGCCATCCTAGGCGAAACGTTCATAGATTTTCCCGCGCCCGACAACAAAAATGAAGCCGGGATGCTGGCGTACACAGAGAAGTTCCTAAAGAGATGGCAGGGCGATCCCCTGATTCATGCGGCTGCGGCTCCGCACTCCATCTACACCTGTTCCGAGAAAACTCTTCGAGACGCCGCGGCGCTCGCGAGAAAGTATCATTCACCGATTCTGATTCACACTTCAGAGATGAAGAAAGAATGGGACGATAGCAAAAAGCTTCATGGCGCGTCTCCGGTGCAGTATCTCGACAAGATCGGTGTGTTGGGCTCCGAAGTAGTTTCAGCACACTGTATTTTCGTGGATGAGGTTGATCGCAGGATTCTGGCGGAGCGTCGCGTTGGCTGCGTACACAATCCGTCGAGCAATATGATGCTGGCCAGCGGAGTTTCTCCCGTGCCCGAAATGCGCGCCGCCGGAATTGCTGTGGGGCTGGGCACCGATGGGCCCGCGGGTAGCAACAATGATTTAAACCTCATGGAGGAAATGGATCTGGCGGCGAAGCTCGCAAAGATTACGAAAATGGATCCGCTGGCGCTAGGCGCAAAGGCTGTCGTGGAAATGGCAACCATCGAAGGCGCTCGAGCGCTTCATATGGAGAAAGAAATCGGCTCACTGGAGCTGGGCAAAAAAGCCGACCTGGCGATAATTGATCTCGACAAACCGAATGCCGTCCCTATGTACGATGTCTATGCTCAACTCGCCTATGCATTGAAAGGGAGCGACGTCGAGACTGTTGTGATCGGCGGCAAGGTAGTCATGCGCGATCGCAAGCTGCTAACGGTGAACGAAGAGGAAGCGGTGGCCAAGGCCGGTGAGTACAAAAAGAAAATCGCTGCGTCACTGGGACTTCCATAAATTCGGGTGTTTACCGTTTCTCAAGCGCAACAATTTCCGGAAGCCTGGTAGCAGGAGGCGTATTCCGGCTGCGCTGAATACTCACAATCCCATCAATGATGACCATCCCAATTCCCGGAAGATCGCCTTTCTGAATGCTGTCGATCAAGTCCTTTCCCGCTGAGTGCTGGGCCTTATCCAGTAGAACAAAGTTCGCCGCTTTGCCTGCCTCAATCAATCCGCAATCAAGTTTGCGCTGGCGAGCCGTGTTGCCGGTTGCGAAGCATACTGCAATCTCAGCGGGGACATCTCCCAACGACGACAGCATGGAGATCATCCGCAAAATGCCCAGTGGCTGCACCCCGGAGCCTGCGGGGCAATCCGTTCCGAGGATGACGCGCTCCAACTTGTTTAGCTGGCGCGCCGTTCTGATCGTCAGCAAGGCGGCTCGCCCATTGCCATTGTGAACAATCTCGAGCGCCCTTGGACTTTGCTCGCACAGCGTGACAATCTGATCGCTTGGCAGAGCGGTATGGCCGCCGTTGATGTGTCCAATCACGTCCGCATCCGCAGCGAGGACGACATCTTTATCAATCAACCCCGAACCGGGGATGGATGGTCCTCCAGTGTGAATCGTGCTCTGAATTCCGTATTTCCGCGCCCACGTCACCATCTGAAATGCGGTTGCGCCATCTTTGACGCTGCCCAGCCCAATCTCACCGAGAATGTTTACTCCCGCCGCGGCCAGTTCCTTGAAATCTTCCTCGACCATCCCATGCTCGAGCACGGGGGCGCCCGCAAGCACCTTCACTCCTCCGGGACGAAACGCGGTAAACGCTCGCTGCGCAAAGATTGCCATCGCTTTCAATCCGACAATGTCTTTCGGGCGTCCAGGCGTGTGAACCTCGCCGGCAGAAACCATCGTAGTCACACCGCCGTGCAGGCAACTGTCAATCCATCCAATTTGGTTCTGGCGGGGAGTCCAGTCTCCCGCCACCGGATGAACGTGACTGTCAATCAGTCCGGGCGCGAGCGTTACACCCTTAGCATCAATTACGGTGGTAGCGTCTGCGGTATTAACGTCTTTAGCTTTGCCGACCGCGGTGATCGTTCCATTCACCGCCACGACGGTGTCAGCGTCGAGAACAGGATTCGTGATGTCTCCGCTGAGCATCAATCCAATATTGCGGATCACGAGCCGGGTCGCGTGCGGTGCTGACTGCTCTTGCGTCATGTCAAATCCTCAAATTGAATGTCGCGCGCCAGTATACAACCGCGTAAGTTCATACCGCGGCCAAACAAGCCGGATAGTAGAATGCCGGCTTTGAAAGTAGAATCATTTTTCCGAATTAAAGTACCTTCGCAAAGAGGAATGAATGCAATCTCCAGAAACAATCTTGTGGGGCGTGGATATGCAACGCGATTTCATGCTGCCGGACGGCAAGCTGTATGTGCCGAGTGCGGAAACACTGCTCCCGAACATTCAGCGCCTTACAGATGTAGCGCGCGAAGGCCGGGCCTTTTTCGTCTCCCATGGATGCTTTCACACTTCGAACGACCCCGAATTCGCAACTTTCCCGCCCCATTGTGTGACGGGCACGCCGGGTTCCGAGTTCATTCCGGAAGCGCTTGTCAAAGGCCACAGGCAAATCCCCAACAATCCGGATGCAACCCTTCCCAAAGATCTTTTGAGTGTTCCGCAAATCATTCTGGAAAAACAGACGCTCGATATTTTTGAGAGTCGTCACGCGGGTGAATTGGTTGATCGACTCAGTCGGACCGCTCAGTTTATAGTGTTCGGAGTAGTGACCGAATATTGCGTACAGTTTGCGGCCAGAGGATTGCTGCAACGCGGTCGGCGGGTCGCGGTCATCGAAGACGCAATTCAAACTCTGAATCGCCAGGCCGGCGAGCGTTCCATTATGGAATTGAGGTCATTAGGAGCCAGCTTCCTGACTACTAACGAGCAATTGGCAAAGTTACGCGTAACGGCGTAGCAGGGCCATCGTAAAGCCTTGCTATCGCTGGCGAAAATTCTTGACTTTCGATACGCCTTCCATTTATTTAACTCTCTCCTCCTTTTACTTGCAGTACTCAGCCGTCAGTTGAATTCAACGCGGGGACCGGACTCGACTGTTTAGTCGAATCACAGGTCACCGAAGGGGTTATCTAATGCTGAACAAACAAACGCTACTGCTGGCTCTTTGCTTATTGGTTCTTTCTCTGTCCACACTTTCTTATGGACAGGCTAGCGGTAGTTTTTCTGGGACGGTATCCGACAAAACAGGCTCGGTAATTACCGGTGCCGGCGTCAATGTGACATCGCAAGCTACTGGCATCAGGCGCGACGTTACCACCGACGATAACGGCCATTATCTGGTCCCTTTGCTTCCGGTTGGCGATTACACCATCCTGGTATCGTCGAAGGGTTTTCAAGGCACCCAACAAAAAGACCTTCGCCTGCAACTGGACGAACACCGCGAGCTTGACTTCTCTTTGTCGCCCGGCTCGGTAACCGAAAATGTCGAAGTAACCGCCACTGAAGTTGCGGTTGAAACCGCCAATCCCAGCCTTGGTCAAGTCATCACATCGCAGGAAGTCGCCGAACTTCCCCTCAACGGCCGTAACTTCGTGCAATTGGCAACTCTGACGCCCGGTACTACGCAGGAAACGAATCCGCAAAGCTTTTTCAATGGGGGACCCAGTAGCGAGGTTTCAGCCCGCGGCAGTTTCTCTCTTTCGGTGGGCGGCTCGCGCGTTCAAAGCACTGACTGGTTGCTTGACGGCAACGACAACAATGAACTGACGGCCGGCGGAATTTCGATCATTCCTTCAATTGATGCCATTCAGGAATTCAAGGTTCTCACTTACAACTATTCGGCAGAGTATGGGACTCGATCCGGGCCTACTGTTCTGGTTACGACAAAGTCAGGTGCGAATCAGATCCATGGTTCCCTGTTCGAATTCTTCCGTAATACGAAGTTGGATGCTCGCAGTTATTTCGCTTCCTCGCGCGAGAAGTTCAATCTGAATCAGTTTGGTGGCGCTCTCGGCGGTCCCATTAAAAAGGACAAGACATTCTTCTTCGTGGATTATCAGGCGAAGATGCAGAGACACGGTATACCTTTTGTCGGACTGGTTCCGACCCAGGCGATGATAAATGGGGACTTTACACTTGATCCCTTAGGGCAGCTTTTGCGCGGGCCGTCGAATCCAAATGGCTATACCGATATCCATAATCCTTACTCAGGCGCGGCCTTCCAGTGCGACGTCGCTGGTAATCCGCTGCCGGCCAACCCTGATGGAAGTCAGGCTGCCGGGACCGCCTGCAATAAAATCCCAGGGTCCATGTTCGACCCGGTGGGCGCTCAGTTGATGAACCTGTATCCAGCATCGAATGCGAGCAACCCCGGAACCGGCTACAACTACACCAACGTTCCGGTCAGAAAACTGAACGAAGGGGAATTTGACGTTCGGCTCGATCACAATTTTTCTGCCAACGATTCAATGTTTGCCCGCTTCAGCTACGACCAGGCCGTGTCTTTTGTGCCCGGAGGTTCTCCCGGCTTTGCCGAACAAAATGCATTCGGAAGCACGCAAGACATAACCAACCACGGCCGCAATGTCGCCCTCTCCGAAACCCATGTTTTCTCCGAGCGCACGATCAACCAGTTCAACGCAGGATTCAATCGCATCTTCAACCACATCAAATCGTTCGGCGATCGTACTTGCCTGTCGGCAAAAATCGGCATTCAAGGCGCTAACCTCGATAGCTCTTGCCCAGGCGCGCCCGCTGGATTGACGCAATCCACGAAAGACTGCATCAGCTGCGGCTTGAGCTCTGTCCTGATGCCCGGATATTGGTCTCTGGGAGATCGTGGCTTTGCTCCCTTCCAGGGAGGGACAAACGTTTATTCCGCATCTGACACCCTCGATCTCATTCGCGGGCGTCATGACGTTCGCGTCGGCATGGGGTTCCGCGACAATCAGATGAACGTCCTCACTAACGGGTTTCAGGATGGACTAATCCTTTTGTTCCCCGGTGGCGGTTCTTTCACCGGCGATAATACCGCCGATCTGCTGCTCGGCCAGATTAATGGCGCCATTCATGATCAGACGTTCAACGGCGCTACCACGGGGCGGCGCTGGAAAATGTTCCGCCCCTTCGTGCAGGATGATTGGCGCGTAACCAACAATCTGACGGTTAATATCGGACTGGCTTGGTCCCTGGTAACGCCTGAAACCGAGGCGCAGGGTCGTCAGGCAAATTTTGATTTTCTCACCGGTAAATATCTCGTCGCCGGAAAAAGTCCGCAGGCCAACTGCGCTATTTGCGTACACACTGATGGGAACGTTGGCATAAAGTTCGACAAGACAGCCCTCGAGCCACGCATTGGCATCGCATGGAAGCCGTTCGGCAGCCAAACCACCGCCGTCCGCGCCGGATACGCGATCTTCCACGACTCCGCGTGGAACCAGGGCGCCGCGGGACTGTGGCAGAATCCACCTTACTTCGCCGAGACGGATAACTTTAATTTCGGTCCTGCGTGCCCGTTCAATAACGCGGCCTCGGCGACGCCGCTAAATTGCGGCTTGGCCCGTAGTTTTCTTCCCTCGTTTACCGGGCAACCCGATCCTGCAACCTTCACCGGCACCATCCAATCCCAAAACCTCAACTTCAAGCAAGGGATGGTGCAACAATTTAATCTGAATATAGAGCATCAATTACCCGGCAATCTTGTTCTCACCGTGGGATACGCTGGTTCGCGCAGCAGCCACATTTTGATCTACGGCCTTAACGAGAATGTGGGATCGCCAAGCGCCTGCGATTCCACCAGCCCGAATTTCGATCCTAATTACAAACTGGGCTGCGCGCCCGGGGGAGGGGCATTCGCTCCACCCTACGGCCCCTTCACCACGGTCGCAAACATTAGCGACATCGGGCGCGCCCGCTACGATTCGCTGCAAATTAAAGGCGAGACGAAAAGCGTTCGTCACGGTCTCTACGCTCTGCTCGGGTATACCTGGTCACGCACGTTTGATTCCGGATTCCCCGACAACGCCGGCACGCCGCCAGGCGCGACAATCTGGCCGCTACCGGGCTCGACCAAATCAGATTGGAGCTTGTCCCAAATCAATCTGAATAATCAGTTCACTGCCAGCGTTCTTTACGATCTGCCATTCGGAAGAGGAAAAAGATACGGCAGCGAGTGGAAAGGCCCGGTCAGCGCAGCTTTGGGCAACTGGCAACTTAACATCATTGAAAGAGTCACTTCCGGCTTTCCGCTCTTCGTTGTGACCAGCAACAACGCATCGGGAGTCAACTTTCAATGGAACGGCAGCAGCTTGAATCGTCCTAACCAGGTGGGAGATCCGAATAAAGGGGGGACGGTAGCGGCAAACCCCGGCTGTATTGCTCCCTCTCGTGTACACACGCTGACGAACTGGTTCAATCCCTGTGCCTTCGTGGATCCTCCAGCGGGGCAACTGGGAACCGCGGCGCGTGCCCCCGTTTCTGGCCCGCGCTTCGTGAATACTGATTTCTCGCTGATCAAGGACTTCCCGCTTTCCTTCCGCGAAGGAACATACCTGCAATTCCGATCGGAATTCTTCAATATATTCAACCATGCCCAGTTTGGATTGCTGGGCGGAGGCAGCGGAATGCAGGACGTCAATTCGCCTTCCAGCTTCGGAGTGGTGAACGAGACGGTGCACGATCCGCGTGTAATTCAATTCGCATTCAAATTGATCTTTTAAGCCAGGATTTGGCAGACTTGGGAGTTTCACAGATTCATCTACCGTGTCTGCCTTTTTAAACTCATCGTCCATTACCCTTCACCTTTTTTATAGCCTGAAGAGCAGTTTTGCTGGAGAGCCGCAATGAGACACCGCACCCTCTGCTGTTTCGGAACTGCGCTGCTGGCAATCATTAGTGTCTCTCTGTTGGACGCTGACCGCGCCTTCGCCGATGAATGGAAGCCAAGCCACGCTCTCGTTTCTCATACGGGCGTGATGAATCTCTCAGACATGCCGCCCCCAAGCGACGTCTTTTTTCCCGGCCCTGACGATCCCTCTGCTGCGGCTTCCTGGCTGGAACAACTTAAAGCCTGGAGAGATGATCGCCGCGTCCGCACCCGCTACGACGACGCGCAATTTATCCGTCCCGAGCTGGAATGGACGCAGCATGTGTTTTCGCAGGTGCAGCTGCTTATCTGGGACCGAAGTTTTTACGATCCGGAAAAAGGTGAATACACCGTTGCCAAGTTCTTGGCGGAAACCGAAGCGCGCGTCGGACCGATAGACGCGGTGCTGATCTGGCATGTCTATCCGAACCTCGGCGTTGACGATCGCAATCAGTTTGATTTAATCCGCGACCTGCCCGGCGGAATTCCCGCCTTGCGCGCCATGGTGCAACAGTTTCACAGTCGCGGAGTACGTGTCTTCTTTCCCTACTTAGCGTGGGACTCGGGCACCCGCGATGAAGCTGCCTCCGCGGCGGTTGTGATCACACAGTTGCTATCCGACATCGGCGCGGACGGAATAAATTTCGACACTCTCGAGAGCGTACCCGCCGAATTCCGGACGGCCTCAGATTCAACCGGACACCCTTTGGCGCTGGAACCGCAATTTGAACCGCGCGATGAGTCCGTCGCATGGACCAACATCGGCTGGAATGATTGGGTCACCGGGGAGGGCAAGGGATATCCATTTGTCCCAATGGTGGATAAGACCCGCTGGCTGGAGCCGCGCCACACGGTGGCTGTGACAGACCGGTTTACCCGCGATAAGACCGACAGCCTTCAACATGCATTCTTCAATGGAGAAGGCTATGCCGTGCTCGAAAACCTGTGGGGATTTTGGTACGGGATGAATGCCAACGACGCGGAAGCGCTGCTGCGTTTCACGCGCATCGAACGCGCATTGGCCGACCAGCTTCAAAGCCCTGGGTGGGAGCCGCATACACCGACCCTTCAGTCCGGAGTATTTGCCAGCAAGTTCCCTACCGCAAGTCGAACCCTCTGGACCATCATTAACAAAAATGAATATACGGCTCGCGGAGAGCAGCTTATCGTCCCTCATCGGAACGGCTTGCGCTACTACGATTTGTGGCACGGAAAAGAGTTGACGCCAACGCTTCGCGATGGCAAGACGGCGCTGAACTTTGAAATTGATGGGCGCGGTTTCGGGGCGATCCTGGCAACCGAAGAAAATTCGTCCGAAGGATCGCTGCGACAACTCTTATCATTTATGGCAGACCGCTCGATCCGCCCGCTGTCAGACTACCCTCGCGAATGGAAGGCAATGCCACAAACGATACTGGCAAACCCTCCTACAAAAGTCACTGGCGAGGCTCCCAGCAACATGGTCCGAGTTGCCGCGCAGGATTTTAATTTCGAGGTG
>JBDUDA010000280.1:0-3450 GCA_040003205.1 Acidobacteriaceae bacterium
CAAAAGAAATTCTTCGGGAGCTGGCGAAGTTGAATCCCGAAGATCCCCGCGCGGAACTCTGGAAGACTGAGTAAGACTCTACTGCTGTCATTCTGAGCGCAGCGAAGAATCCCTATCACCGTAAATATTGCCGGGCATAGGGATCCTTCGTTGCGCTCACCGCGTTGCACGCGGCTCCCGCTTCCTCAAGGATGACAGACTAAAAAAGTTTTCGCAGATGTCATGGCCAAAAGCCAAAAGCCAAAAGCCAAAAGCCAGAAGCCCGCCGCCCCCCCAGTAACCTTAGTAAAAAAAATCACGCATTTTTTTTCAACAGGCATCTAATTTGCCGTATGGTAACGATTGCGAGCTTGCTCCACGGCTTGATTCTGAGAGCGCAAGGATCGCACACGGAGGAACACATCGAAATTGGCAACAGTTAGCGTAGCGCCCGCGTCCCGACCCCTTCTCTCGATCGCATCCAAAAGGAAATCCGTTCGCCTCACGTTGTGGCCTCTCGTGGCCGCCACCTTCTTTATGGTTTCAGGCGGCACTTATGGCACGGAGGACATCGTCCACGGCGCCGGATACTGGCGCGCGCTCGTAATTTTGCTGCTTACCCCAATTCTCTGGAGCCTGCCCACCGCGTTCATGATCGGAGAACTTTCCAGCGCGCTGCCTTACGAAGGCGGCTATTACGCATGGGTGCGGCGTGCGATGGGAAATTTCTGGGGATTTCAGGAAGCTTGGCTATCGCTGGTCGCTTCGATTTTCGATATGGCGATATATCCGACGTTGTTCGTCGCCTATCTGACGCGTTTGTTCCCCTGGTTCTCCTACGGCCATCGCGGAGTCATGGTCGGACTCGCCGTCGTGGTCGTGTGCGCGCTGCTGAACATTGCCGGCGTGCGAGTGGTTTCTACCACCTCGCTGTGGCTGTTTTTTCTGCTGTCGTCTCCTTTCTTATTAGTCGTGATACTTTCTCCGTTCAAATACGCGGCGCTCTTTCACGCGGTCACCACGCCAACTACCTCGAAGGTAGACATGATTGGCGGCCTTCTCATTGCGCTATGGAATTACATGGGATGGGACAACGCTTCGACTATCGCCACGGAAGTGGAGCGTCCGCAGCGCACTTATCCGAAAGCCATGCTGTTGTCAGTTCTGGTGGTGGCGTTGACCTACATTGTTCCAGTCGCGGCAGTTTGGATGACTGGACTTCCGGCCACCTCATGGGAAACCGGATCGTGGGCGGACATAGCCGGAATGCTGGGCGGGCCGCTTCTTCGCATAGGCCTGGTAGTCGGAGGAATGATCAGCGCATTTGGAATGTTTAACGCTTTAGTGATGAGCTACTCGCGGTTGCCGCTGGCGATGGCGCAGGACGGCATGCTTCCAAAAGTGTTTGCGAAGCTTCAGCCCAGGACGCGCGCTCCCTGGGTAGCGATTGTGGTGTGCGCCATGGGATGGGCGATGTGTCTCGGCCTCGGTTTCGCCCGCCTCGTGACGATTGACATCCTGCTTTACGGATCGAGTCTGACGCTGGAATTTATTGCCTTGATCGTACTGCGCATTCGCGAGCCGGAATTGCCGCGAGCCTTTCGCGTTCCGGGAGGTTTGTTTGGAGCCATCGCAGTTGGCATCGCTCCCATCGCGTTGCTGGGCTTCTCGGTGGTGAGAAGCGAAACCGAACAAGTGTTGGGCATGAGTTCGTTTGCCTTCGGAATGATCTTGATTGCCGCAGGCGTCGTGGCTTATTTCATCAACCATGCTCTGAAGCCGGCTGGATGGGCGGATGTCGCGGTGAAGAAGCAGGAGTTCCCAGCCTAGCAGGTCCGCAATATTTTGAGAGGCAGCCTAGCTGCCTCTTTTTTATTGGGGAACGGCTGACGCTCAGACTCGTACTTTTTTCGGATGCGGGCTTTGAGGTAGTATCGTCGGCATGGCGTCCAAGCGTAAATCCAAAGGCGCGTACATGATTTCCTCGGTGGCGGAAATGTATGGCATTCATCCGCAAACGCTTCGCCTTTACGAACGCGAAGGACTGCTGAAGCCGTCACGCACGGAAGGGAACACTCGCCTCTATACCGATGAAGACTTGCAGCGGCTGGAATTTATTCTTTCACTGGCGCGCGACCTGGGCGTAAACATCAGCGGCATGGCCATCATTCTGCAAATGCGCGAGCGTATGGAAGAGATGCAGCGCCAGATTCAGGACTTCGTAAAGTATATTCAGGAAGAGGTCCTCTCCCGCGCGAATGCCGCCACCGATCCGGCTCGGGGAGCGATAGTGCCGATGCGACGCGCGTTCGTTGCTCCTGTGCCGAAGAAAAAGTCATAATTAACTTTCCGCATGCTTCCGTTCAAACTCATTTACAGCGATGGATACTATCTTCCCATCGGCGCGCACGTTTTCCCCGCCGATAAATATCGCAGGGCTCATCAGCAGTTGCTCGAGACCAAAGTAGCTGAGACGTCAGACTTCCTCAATCCGCAGCCTGCATCGGACGAAGACATCTTGCGTGTTCATACGCCGGAGTACGTGCACAAATTGAAGACAGGCACGCTCTCTCCGCGCGAAGAGGCAGAGTTGGAGGTTCCTTATTCGCCGGAATTGGTGCGGGCGTTCTGGCTGGCGGCGGGAGGCTCCATCCTGGCCGCCGAGCACGCGTTAAAAGACGGAGTGTCGGTGAACATCGGCGGCGGATTTCACCACGCGTTTGCCGACCACGGTGAAGGCTTCTGCATGATTAACGACGTGGCAGTCGCGATTCGCCGCATGCAACACGACCGTAAAATAACCCGCGCGATGACGGTAGATTGCGATGTTCATCAGGGCAACGGGACTGCCGCGATATTTTCAGGCGTGCGAACACCCACTGATCCGCTGCCGTCGAATGCAGCCGCGACTGCGACGCGCCAATCCCCCGCAAATCGAGAGAATGACGTCTTCACCATTTCTCTTCATCAAGAGAGCAATTATCCAGCGTGGAAGCCGCCATCCTCCATTGACGTAAACCTGCCCGACAACATTGGAGACGACGACTATCTTGCGTGGCTCGATAATGCCTTGAGCTCAGGCCTTCGGCAATTCGAGCCGCAATTAATCTGCTACGTTGCCGGTGCCGATCCATATCGCGAAGATCAGTTGGGCGGATTGTCGCTGACAATTGAAGGCTTGAAGCGCCGCGACCAGCTAGTATTTCGCGTCGCCCGCGCAAAAAGAATTCCGGTGATGGTTACCTACGCGGGAGGATATGCCCGCAACGTTGAGGATACGGTGACGATTCATTGCAATACGGTGATCGCCGCCAAGGAAGTGTTTGGAAGCTAACTTGTTCTATTCATGAGTTATCCCGAAGACCCTGATAACACTGTCATCTCGAGCGAAGCAAGGCGGGACGCCTTGCGCAGTCGAGAGACCTGCTGTTCTGCTTCTTCGGACAAAGCAAAGCAGGTCCCTCCACTCCC
>JBDUDA010000004.1:0-35514 GCA_040003205.1 Acidobacteriaceae bacterium
ACCCGAACGTCGCCGTTGAAGCGGAAGCGGCCGACCAGTGCTTCCAGGGCGCCCATTCGCTTCTGTTCCTCGAGCGTGCCCACGGCAGTATTGGTGAGAGTAGTCCTCACGTCTGTCATGTCACTGTTGAGCTTTGATACATCATCTTTCTGCTGGCTAGCCAGAGCGGCGGCGTCACTCGCCTTTTGCTGCGCGTCCGCCACCGCAGTCTGTGTTTGCTGCAACTGCTGTTGCGCTTGTTGCGCCTGCTGCTGGGTCTGTTGCTGCGCTTGATCTCGCTGCTGCAACTCCTGGCGAAGTTGCTCGATCTGCTGTTGCTGCGCGGCGATCGCGTCCCGAAGGGACTGGACATCCTGCGCGGTCACCGCCGCGGTCGCTCGACGTGCCCTCTTCTTAGGCGCCGCGGTCACCGAAGTTTGCGCCAGCAGGCTGGACGCGGCTAACACCGGAACTACGCACCATCTAAAAACTGACTTCATCTTTTCTCCTTTGAAATTTAACCTTGCCTGAATTTTTCCTGCCAATATCGACAAACGCCAGGAACTGCCTCTGCGCAAACCGATTCTCTAGTGGATCTGTTTGATAGTCTCTCGCACCTTGATAGCAACGGCTTCAGGCAGCGGAGAGTAGGCCAGGGGCTCCGTCATCTTTTCTCCCTCGTCCAACATCCACGTCAGGAAGTCCTGCAGAATTTTCCCTTTTTTGGGGTCTTTCGATTGCACAGGGATCAGTAACCATGTGAAGCTCGAGATCGGGTACGCGTCTTTGCCGGGCGCGTCAGTAATCGAGACGCGGAAATCCGCAGGCATGCTCTTAACCGAAGCCGCTGCCGCAGTCGCGCCTCCTAACGAAGCTTTTACCCACGCCCCAGAGGAATTCTTTACCGAGCCATAGGTGATGTGGTTCTGAATTGCATAGATGAGTTCCACGTAGCCGAAAGAACCATCCATCTGCCGCACCATTCCAGCGACGCCCTCGTTACCTTTGCCGCCGAGGCCGTTAGGCCACTTGACTGATGTGCCTTTGCCAACCTGATTTTTCCAGTCGGAACTGACTTTGGAGAGATAGTCGGTGAAGATGTAACTGGTGCCGCTGCCATCCGAGCGATGAATCAAAATAATCTGGCGATCCGGGAATTTGACATCCGGATTGTCTTTGGCGATGGCCTTATCGTTCCAGTTGGTGATTTTCCCCAGACAGATGTCCGCGATCACGCTCGGGGAAAAGCGAACTTCTCCGCTGACACCCGACACGTTGTAGGCCGGCACCACAGCGCCCAGCACGGTGGGAATGTGCAGAATCTTTACTTTGGCCTGAGAGAGTTGCTCGTCTGTCATGGGGCCGTCGCTGGCTCCAAAATCAACCGTTTGCGCCAGCACCTGGCGAATGCCGCCGCCGCTGCCAATAGACTGGTAATTGATCTCGATATCGGAATGGGCCTTGTGGTACTCGCTAAACCACTTGGAGTACATGGGGTAGGGAAACGTGGCCCCGGCGCCGTTCAGCGTTGTTTGCGCGATAGCCGGCAGGGCCAGTGACAACGTCAACGAAAGACACAAGAGCACAATGCGGCGAATCAATATAGTTTCTCCTTAGGTTGTGGTTACTTCGGTTGTACGTTGCTTGTGTTACGGGAAGGTTACAAAGCGGTAAATTTCTGATGAATCGCCAGGTCGAAGATTAGTGCGGGGCGGGAGCGGCCTAGCGTAGTGAATCCAAATGGGCGATCTCGTAGGCGAAAAGTGGGTTGGCAGGAAATTGATCGCGCAGGGACGCAAGCAACTCGCGCGCATGCGAGTTGTCTTTTTCCCGAACGTAAGCGATCGCCAGCAGAATGCGCGCAAATGGGGCCAGATAGTGACCATTGGCCGCGGTAATTTGCAGTTCCGACATCCCAATTTTCTTATCACCGGCAATTCCGCCCATCCTCACCAGCCAGCGGACCGGGGCCGACATGCTTCCGATAATGTATTTGCTGAAGCCTGTCGCTACGTGAGCGTCAGAACAGTTAGGATCAACCGCCAGCAGTTGTTCCGCCCATCCGGTAGCCTGCTTGGCGAAATGTAATGAGAGCAGGTTGCGCTTCTCTATGAGTGCGGCATAGTCCCCTTGCAATCCCGAAGACAAGGTAAGCGCAAACAGAGCGTCTTTATCTTTTGGATTCCTGGCGAGCCGGGCCTTGGCTTTCGACTCGGCCCTGGCGACAGCCTGATTAAAATTGTCGCGGACGGTCGCATCCGGATTAAGCTTTTTGCGACTTAAGAATGCGTTGTCGTCAGCAAAGAATTGCGATTCCAGAATTCCCAGGCGATGAAATTCTGAGAACAGCAATCCGGCGGCATTGCACGCTGGGGCCACTGGGTCGTCGGGATTTTCTTTTTCCTGCGCGAGAAAGACTGTGCGGGCACTGTCGAAGTCGAGATTGTAGAGAAACTTGAATCCCTGCTCTAAAGACGCATGGTCCAGCGAGGGGCGAAGTTCGAGCGCCCCGGCAAACGCCATCGGCATGAGGCACGCGACCAAACCAGCGATGATTGTTTTGAACTTAAACGGCAATGTGATCGCCGGATCGATCCTCAATGTGAAAGCCCTTCTTTCCAATTCTAAACACAGCGGTAAGTATGCCTCTTCAGCTTAGATGCAAGATGGCAATCGGTGAAGTGATTCGCGCAGTTTCGATAGATTTCATCTGATGTTGAATGATGTTCATCCGGTTTTGTGGCAGCGGCTCAATTTCAAAATAACCTGTCATCTCGACCGGAGTCGTGGCTTCGCGCAGCGAAGACACTGCGGAGTGGAGAGACCTGCTTTTGCCCTCCAACTAGCAGGTCTCTCGACTTCGCAAAGCCAAACGGCTTTGCTTCGCTCGAGATGACAACCTTGGGTTGTAGCTTTTGAATTGAGCCACTACTACCTTGTCCTCCAATTTGACCTGGCTACGATGCTTTGTTAGCTTGGAGGGTTTGGCATCACAGCGCCCGGCTGTAAAGCAGTCGGAGCAGAAAAGGGTTTTCTTATGGCACTGAAGTTTCGCGGAGTTGACTTCATCGAGTTCGATGGCTTGCTCAGTGATGACGAGCGCTTGGTACGTGATACTTCCAGGAAGTTTATCGAAGACAACCTGATTCCGATTATTGAGGAATGCAATCGCGCAGGGCGTTTTCCTCGCGAACTCGTGAAGCCCATGGCTGACCTCGGCTTCTATGGAGCCACGATTAAAGGATACGGCTGCGCAGGAATGTCGAACGTCGAATACGGAATTGTTATGCAGGAGATGGAACGCGGCGATTCCGGGTTGCGTTCATTCGTCAGCGTGCATTCATCTTTGGCAATGTATCCCATTTACGCGTTCGGAACCGATGAGCAAAAAGATAAGTGGTTGCCGGCGATGCAGAAGGGAGAAAAGATTGGATGTTTCGGTTTGACCGAGCCCGACTTCGGATCGAACCCGAGCGGTATGCGCACACGCGCCAAGAAAGTGGGAAACGAGTACGTTCTGAACGGCGAGAAGATGTGGATCACCTCCGGTTCGATCGCCGATCTCGCCATTATTTGGGCCAAAGTCGAAGCCGAAGACAATGCGATTCGGGGATTCATCGTTGAGACGGATCGTCCGGGATTTCGCGCCGAGGATATTCATGGCAAATGGTCGCTGCGAGCCTCAGTAACGTCCAGTCTCTCGATGCAGGATGTGCACATTCCAGAAGCGAACTTGTTGCTAAAAACTGGAGGGCTAAAATCTCCTCTGATGTGCCTGAACCAGGCGCGTTACGGAATCGCCTGGGGCGCGCTCGGAGCGGCAATGGCGTGTTATGACTGTGCTTTGCAATATTCACTTTTCCGCAAGCAGTTTCACAACGAGCCCATCGCCTCGCGCCAACTTGTGCAGGAAAAGCTGGCCTGGATGATTTCCGAGATAACTAAAGCTCAATTGTTAGTCTTGCAAGTGGGACGACTGAAAGATGCCGACAAAGTGAGGCCGCAGCATATTTCAATGGCAAAAAGAAACAACGTTTGGATGGCTTTGGAATGCGCGCGCATGGCGCGAGACATTTTAGGCGCGAACGGCGTCGCAGATGAATATCCCATCTTTCGGCACATGGCGAATCTGGAGTCGGTCAAGACGTATGAAGGAACGCACGACATTCACACCTTGATTATTGGACAGAGCATTACGGGGATAGACGCGTTCTAGGTTCGAACGAGAGGCCTGGAATTAAATTCCGTTGCTGCGATTTCGGATCAGCGATAGGAATTCGGTGCGGGTTTCCTGCTCTTCGCGAAAACATCCCAGCATGGATGAAGTGACAGTCGCGGAATGCTGTTTCTCCACCCCTCGCATCATCATGCAAAGATGGCGCGCTTCAATTACCACTCCCACGCCCTGAGGCTCGATTACGTTTTGAATCGTTTCCGCAATCTGCGTCGTGAGCCGTTCCTGAATCTGTAGCCTGCGAGAAAATATTTCGATCAGGCGGGGGATTTTGCTCAGTCCGATGACCTTTCCGTTCGGAATGTAAGCGACATGCACTTTGCCGAAGAATGGCAGCATGTGGTGTTCACAGAGACTGAACATCTCGACGTCCTTGACAATGACCATCTCGTCATAGTTCACGCTGAAGAGAGCGTCTTTCAGCATCGCCTCGGGATCTTCCTTATAACCGCGAGTGAGATGTTCCCATGAACGCTGCACCCGGTTTGGGGTACGGACTAGACCTTCGCGCGCGGGATCTTCGCCCAGACGCACGATCATTTCGCGCACTAACTCCTCAAGGCTGGCACTGGTCAGGGTCGCAGGATCGACAAGCTCGCTCTGGGAATCTTTTTTCATAAGGCTTCTCTATCTCCGCATTTCGTCAGGGCCGGCGTATTCAAAGGAATTCATCATGGTCTCTTCGATGCGCACTTTATCTAGATGAGCGTGGGTGAAGCCGCGCCGCAAAATATCCTCAATTACAATGCATAGATTTTCGGTCGTCGGCACCGTGCTTGCGAATTCTGGCAAGGTATTCAGATTTTGCAGGTCGAAGCGCCCGGTAATTTGCTTCGCCACGAACCCATCCAAATCCACCAGGTTGCAGATCATGCCGGTAGACTCGCTGACCTGCCCGCTGACAGTAACTTCCACTGAGTAGTTATGTCCATGACCATGCGGATTGTTGCACTTGCCATAGACGGCGAGATTTTCTTCCGGCGACATTGCTTCCGAATGCAATCGGTGCGAGGCCGAGAACATGTAACGACGGGTCATATGAGCTTTCATGCTGCCCTATTCTTCCCCGTAGAAATCCACAAACAGGTCTGGAGTTTCATAGACGCGCACGCGATGGAGACAGGCAGCCGAAAACGAAGGCGCGAGCCGCCGCCAGATCGCGATGGCGAGATTCTCGGTTGTCGGAATTCGATTTTTAAATTCCGGAACTTCTTTGTTTAAGAAGCGATGATCCATGGCGTCCATCACCTCGCGGTTGAGAATTTCCTTGAGGTGCTTCAGGTCAACGACGAAACCCGATCGAGGATCAACCTCGCCCTTCACTGTGACTTCGAGGGTGTAATTGTGGCCGTGCCCGTTGGGATTGTTGCATTTGCCGAAAATGCGCTGATTCTCTTCCGGGGTGAAATCCGGATTGTGATAGTAGTGCGAAGCGGAGAATTCAGCTTTGCGGGTGAGATAAACCAAGGGGCGTTCCTTCTTTCAGATGATTGCTGGAGTGTGCGCGCGGGGGCGTGCAGTACTCCCTTCCCTTCCAGCTTACTCTGCCCCTGCGCTGCGAGCTTCTGGATCGCAACAAGAGGTAAGCAAATACTGGCAGCCCCAGAAGAGATAGCAGTCCCGATCGCCAGCCAAAGCGCGCTTTGGCAATTCTTCGCAGAAAGTTTGCGTAGAGAATGGCAAAGAGGCCCAGGGTAATGGAAGCCGAAGCTGGCTCCAGCCTGAGCAGATAAACAATTCCAGCCAGCAAGTTGCCATTAATTAGAAGAAATTCCACGAGCCGCATGGCCGCCAGCCGCACGGTCGAAGGAAATAATAGCGCGAGATTCTTGGTCCACCCTTCTCGAAGCTGAGCAAAACTGCGATACATCCGAGTACGGACTGCGTCTCCCCCGAAACGAAACAATATTTTGCGTTCGGAAGCTTTCACAGCGCGCGCCAGCTCAACATCTTCCAGCAGGCTGGACGCGATGGCCACATGACCTCCGACCGCGTCATAGGCGTCCCGCGAAATCAGAAGATACTGCCCGTTAGCGGCCGCCGACGAAGATGCGGGGTCGCTCACCTCGGCAGGCCGGAAACTGGAAGCCAGTTCCGCAAAAATTACCGGCATCACCGCTTTCTCCCAGAAAGTTTGGACCTCTTGTTCAGGGGAATATGACAACAGCGCAACTCCGTGGTGCTGTGCTTCCGTAACGACGCGGGCGAGCGAGCCCGGCAGGTGGACGGTGTCAGCATCGGTGAATAGCAGCCAATCTCCCATTGCCACCTCGGCCCCCGCAGCGGCAGCATTGTTTTTACCCGTCCATCCCGAAGCTAAGGCAGGCGGTGAGACGACTCGAACGCCAGAGAATGATTGTGCAATCGCGCGTGTGCGGTCGCCGGAGGCGTCGTCCGCAACGATGACTTCGAAATCAATTCCCTCCTGCCCGACGATTGATTCGAGACAGGCCCCGAGACTCGCTTCTTCGTTTCTCGCAGGCACGATTACGGAAACGGTTGGCGCAACCGATGGCGGCAATTCTTGATCCCTTGCGGATGTCGGATGCACGAGCATATGTCGGATTCGTTATTATAGCTGCGTGAGATGCGCCTTCGCTCTAGCGGGAATTCTGACTATTTCTCTGACTGGCTGTTACAGCGCTCCCCATCCGACCTGGGTAGGCAAGACGGCCCCCGATTTCATGGTGCAGGATTCCGACCGGAAAATTACGTTGAGTCAGCTGCGCGGAAATGTTGTCGTGCTGAACTTCTGGGCAACGTGGTGTCCGCCCTGCATTGAGGAAATGCCCTCGCTCGTTGCCATGCAGCAGCGCCTGCACACCAAAGGCGTCAAAGTTCTTGCAGTTAGCATTGACGACGATGAAGGCGCATATCAAGACTTCCTGAAAAACTACAAAGTGGACTTACTCACAGTGCGTGATGCCGCCCACCACAGTAACTCGCTTTACGGGACATTAAAGTTTCCGGAGACTTACATCATTGATCGCGACGGAATCGTGCGCCGCAAGTTCATCGGCGCTGTCGATTGGTCGCAGCCCGAAATCGTAGACTTCCTCAGCAAACTCTAATTTCAATGAAATCCTGGGACGTCATCATCGTCGGCGGCGGCATCATTGGATTGTCGCTCTCCATAGCACTCAGAAAAAATGGACTCCGAGTCTTGATCGTCGAGCGTGGCCATCCAGGGCGTGAGGCCTCTCATGCGGCGGCCGGAATGCTTGCAAGTGCAGCCTTCGACAGCCTATCTCCGTTGCGAGCTCTAGCGCGTGCCAGTGCGGAAATGTATCCGGAATTCGTGCATGAACTTCAGGACGAATCTGGAATCCACATTGACCTGCGTGACAAAGGAACGCTGGATTTTTCTTCTACTCATGGCATTGACGGAGAAGCGGAGGTTGTTTCCCTCAACGAGCTCGCCGATCTCGAGCCATCGTTGCCTGAAACACTCGGTACCGCGCACTATTTGAGTGAGCGTAGCGTGGATTCACGCCACCTCGTGAGCGCCGCTCTCAAGACCGCGAAACATCGCGGAGTAGACATTTCCTCGGGTACAACGGTGGTCGAAGTTCTAGTCGCGGATGGGAGTACCCGTGGCGTTCGCACCGAAAAGACTTCTTACGCTTCTCCCACGGTTGTGAACTGCTCGGGCGCATGGGCGGGACAGTTCAGTCCGGTGGCGTTTCCTATCCGTCCCGTGAAGGGGCAGGTGCTCTCCGTCATCGGCGGCCCGAAAATTGATCATGTGCTCATATTTACGGACGTCTATCTGGTTCCGCGCAGCGACGGCCGCTTGCTCATCGGCGCATCGCTTGAAGAGGCCGGATACGATAAGCGGCTGGATGCTGACGTCATCAAGCGTTTGCACCAGGCCGCAGTGAGCGCGATTCCCGCCCTCGCCGGCGGCAAAATCTTGGAAATGTGGGCGGGACTACGGCCGGGAACTCCCGACAACCTCCCGGCGCTGGGCGCAACAACGGTCCCCGGATACTTTATCGCCTCAGGACATTTCAGAGACGGCATACTGCTCGCTCCCATCACTGCGAAAGTAATGGCAGAATTGATCGGCGGGGAAAAGACTGAGTGTGATCTAGCGGCATTCTCGCCGATGCGCTTTTTCAAACAATAAGCGCGTATACTGGCACGTTTCACCATCGAGCAGTCTTCACATAAAAAGGACGCATTCATGGCTTCTCCCGCAGTGGACTTCGCAAAGGCAAACCAGCAGCGCTTTCTGAACGAACTAAAAGAACTGCTTCGTATCCCCAGCATCAGCACTCTCGCTGAACACAAAGGGGATGTGCGCAAGGCCGCCGAGTTTGTCGCCGCCGAACTAAAGCGCATCGGTCTGGAGCACGTGGAATTGGTTCCCACCAAAGGTCATCCGCTGGTCTATGCGGATTGGCTGCATGCGCCCGGCAGACCAACCGTGCTTTGCTACGCGCACTACGACGTGCAGCCCGCCGAGCCGCTGGATGAATGGATCACGCCTCCATTCGAGCCCACTGAGCGCAACAACAATATCTACGCCCGCGGCGCCGTGGATGACAAGGGCCAGCTCTGGATGGAGATCAAAGCCCTCGAAGCGCTGATGCAGGGCCACGGCGGAAAGCTGCCCATTAACGTGAAGGTGCTCATCGAAGGAGAAGAAGAGGTCGGCGGCGGATCCATTGCGGCTTATGTCCGCAAAGAGAAATCAAAACTTAAAGCTGATTTTGCACTCGTGTGCGACACGGAATTGTTCGCGCCCGACCTTCCCACACTATGTGTTGGATTGAGAGGGCTGGTGTACACCGAGATTGAAGTTTTCGGCGCGAAAACGGATTTGCACTCCGGCATGTACGGAGGCGCTGCCCCGAATCCCTTATTTGCTTTGATTGAAATCATCAGCAAGCTGAAAGACGCAAAGGGCAAAGTTCTCATCCCGGGTTTCTACTCAAAGGTCAAAGCCCCCAGCAAAGACGAATTGAAAGCCTGGAAGAAACTTCCCTTCAGCGAGGAGCATTATCGAAAGACCGAGGTCGGATCGAGCACGCTTACCGGCGAGCCGGGCTTTTCTGTCCTCTATCGCACCTGGGCGCGTCCGACGCTGGAGGTTCATGGCATGCCGGGAGGCTTCACCGCTCCGGGCGCGAAAACCGTCATTCCCGCAAAAGCTCTCGCGAAAGTATCCATGAGGCTGGTGCCGAACCAGGATCCCGACGATATTTTCAAACGTTATTCCAACTTTGTTAAAAAGCTCACGCCCAAAGGCATTCGGACAAATATAAAAGTGTTAAGCAAAGGTCCAGCCTGCGTGGTCAGTACCGACAATAAATTTGTGACGGCCTCTACTGAAGCGATGCACGAAGTCTTTAAAAAAGACACCGTGTTTATTCGCTCGGGAGGATCAATTCCCATAGTCACCGATTTTCAGGATGTCCTAAAAATTCCCAGCGTAATGATGGGCTTTGGATTGCCTGACGACAATCTTCACGCTCCCAACGAGAAGTTTCACATTCCAAACTTCCATCGCGGGATCGAATCCATCTGCCTGTTTTTCGAGGAGCTCGGAGAAGAGTGATTGCCGTGGAACCGCAGGGAAGAAGACGCAGGGATTCTTCGCTGCACTCAGAATGACATCCGTGAATAAGCCTGTCTTCCCGAGCGAAGTCGAGGCCTGACAATCCGTGAAATAAGCCTGTCTTCCCGAGCGAAGTCGAGGGACCTGCTTTTCTCCACAGAAATCATCCCTTGCACGCCACTCTTTGCGCCTGTCCGCTTTTCTGATTGCGTCCATGCCCGGGCGAAGGTAGCCTAGTTGTGCTCTCGCGATCTTCCCTTCCTTCTTTCCTCACCTGCATACTTACCCCCAATTGCTGCACACTGTGTGCAAAATGCGGTGGTAATCTCTGAGGCCGTACAATATATGGTGTTTTAGTACTTGACCCGTGCGCAATTTCGCCGTTAGAGTAGGTGCAATCTGTGACCTCTTAAACGCACTAAGCCATTGTTTCCGTCCAAATTTTAGGACAGGAACCGGCTTGGTAAACAGCGTCCGAATCGAGAGCACCGCGCCCCAGCCAGCGCAGCCAACGGGTTCTGCATTTCGAGACGTGACGCGAATGCACAGCCGTAAGGAGAGAAGTTGCTCAAACTAAAAAAGTTACAAATTCTAGGCTTTAAATCGTTTTGCGATCGCACCGAGCTCAAATTTAACGGTGACGGGGTCGCGGCAATCATTGGACCGAACGGTTGCGGCAAGTCAAACATTTCCGACGCCATCTCGTGGGTGCTGGGCGAGCAGTCCGCCAAAACTTTGCGCGGCGCGCGCATGGAGGACGTGATCTTCGCGGGCACTCGCGACCGCAAGCCCAATGGCATGGCGGAAGTTTCGCTGATGCTGATCGATCCCGAAACCTATAGCGGCGCCGACGCGCACAATGCGACCGAAATCGAAGTACAGGATGATCTTCTTAAAGGCGCGAATGGCGACGCGAGCGACTGGGACGAAGCGGAAGTACGCGCCCATGCAGCGGAAGAAACCGAGCGACTGACCGAAGAGGCGCAGCCTGGACAGACCGAAGAAATCGAGGCATTAGCTGACGGGCAAGACACGACGCCGGGCGATGAAGCCGACGAGAAAGCGGAACAAGGCAATGGTCCGTCCGTAGTCCTAAAAATCCGCCGCCGCAAGTTCCAGCAGCAGTTTAAAGCGGGAGAAATTGTGGTTACCCGACGCCTTTTTCGCTCCGGAGACAGCGAGTATCTGCTGAACGGCAGATTGTGCCGCCTGCGCGACATTCAGGAATTATTCATGGGCACCGGGCTCGGTCCCGAATCGTATGCGTTGATCGAGCAGGGCCGCATCGGACAAATTCTAAGCAGCCGCCCCACTGATCGCCGAGCGATTATCGAAGAAGCCGCAGGCATCACCAAATTTAAAACCAAGAAACGCCTGGCGGAAGCCCGCCTGGAAGATGCCAAACAGAATCTGTCGCGCGTCAACGATATCTTCGATGAAGTAGCGCGGCAGATGAATTCGCTGAAGAGGCAGGCGTCCAAAGCGGAACGCTATGCCAAATTGCGAGACGAAATGCGCGCCAAGCTGCGCATCGTTTTAGCCAGCAAGTTCGCCCAACTCGAATCAGAGAGCGCACGTATTTCCAATCAGATTCATGCGCTGTCTGAAGAAATGCGCCAGCACTCCGATGCGATCCAGCATTCTGAAACGGAACAAGCCGCGCGCACCCAGCGCGGTTACGTGATCGAAGCCGAGCTTCGTGAAAATCGGGAGCGGCTGAATCAACTCCAACTGGAAACCGACCGCGCCATCGCGCAACGCCGTCACAACGAAGAACGCTGTGAGGAACTAATTGTTCGCTCCGCTTCCTATGACGCCGAACTCGCGCAAGCACAACTGCGACTGGCTACTCTGCAGAGCGAGCGAGACTCCAATCGCCTCGTTTTAGAAAATGCGGCAGCCGACGTGGCGGCGGTACAGCAAGAGTTCACACAATCCCAGTTGCAGGCTTCGACTGCGGCCGGTGCCTTAGCTGAGCTTGAGGTCCAGCAGGAGGCGTCGCGCTGCGCAATCATGGAAGTGGTGGCGCAGGCTTCCAATCTTCGCAACTATCTCACGAAGTCTTCAGAGCGTAACGCAGCCGTGGAGCGCGAGTCGGTGCGTTTACGTGCGGAGATTGAAACCGCGAACGGACAGGTACAGACCTTCGGCGGCCAAAGAGGGCAGACCGCGCTGGAATTTGAATCCGCGTCCCAACATCTCAATGGTTTAGACGAAGAAATCACTCGTTCCAGAACTTCGTTGGAATCCAAACGCCGCGAGGAGGGCGAGGCTAAGAGTCACCTCGACGGACTGCGCGCGGAGTTCGCAACCGCCCTGGGAAAACGCGGATCGCTCGAAGCAGTTATTGCGGAACACGGTTATTCCACAGAATCCGTGCGCCGGCTTTTTCAATCCGGAGGCATGCAGGGTGGTCTAGCCCCAGTCGGTGTGCTCGCCGACTTCCTCGAAGTAGAGGGGCGCTACGAAGGCGTAGTGGAAGATTTTTTGCGTGATGAGTTGAACTACATCGTCGTCAAGTCCTGGGACGCCGCCGACGAAGGTTTGCGTCTTCTGCGCACCGACGTCAATGGACGGGCCACATTTCTCGTGCATCCCGAAGACTCGCAGGCAAAGTTTTCATTCGTCGTAGACGAAGCCGTACATCAGGCCCCCCCCGGACAATCTATCGTTCCGTTGAAAAGCACCATACGCGTTCTTGACGGATTTGGTAAATCGCTCGAAGTCATTCTGCCGAAGTTGCGCGATGGATACATCGTCCCTGATCCGGCGCGCGGGCGAGAACTTGCGCTCGAGAATCCGGACGCGTTTTTCCTGTCCCAGTCAGGTGAATGTTTTCATAACGTCACCGTGACGGGCGGCAAACAGCGCACCGAAGGCCCCCTGTCCATGAAGCGCGAGTTACGTGATGTGATGAAGCTGGTCGGTGAGCTGGAGCAAGCTCTGCGAAACGACGAACTTCGCGTGCTCACCCTGGACCGCGAAATCAAAGAACTCACCTCCCTGCTCGATCGTTTAGAAAACGAAAAGCGGGACGCCGAAAAACGGACGATGACTTCCGGCCACATGCTGCGCCAACTGGATTCTGAGATGTCGCGCGTGGGTGAGCGCCTCAACACCTGGCAGACAGAATTAGGACTTCTGACTTTGGAGCGGACGGAACAAGATGCGGCCATCCTTCGGTATCGGGCCGACATTGATGCGTCAGAGGCGCGCAAAAGCGAGCTAGAGCGTGCGGCCGCAAATGCGTTGCAGCAGTTGGCCAACCTGCGCCAGCATCGCGACGATGCGGCGCAGACTGCCGCCCAAAGCATGGCACGGGTTGCCACCGTCGAAGAACGCCACCGGTCAGCCGCTTCCGTACTGGAGCGAATCGAGTCGCTTGTCAATGAATTGCAAGAGAGGGCAAACGCGCTCGTAGCTCAGATTGGATCATCCGCGAGTGAAAAGCTTCAGCGCGAAAACGACAACCAGACCATCGCTGCCAGATTGGTGGATCTGGAGTCAGAACGCGATGCAGGAGCGACCCGCGATGCCCTTCTCCAGACTGAATCGGAGCAAGTTCGCGCCCGAATGACGGAGATCGAAGGGGATCTGCGAAATACTCGGCAGACCCTCGATGGTCTGCGCGATCAGCGGGGAGAGCTTTCCGCAGCGGGAGCGAAACTGCAGTCTGACGCGCAATATATGTCCGACACATGCATGAACGAACTGGGCCTGGAGCGCCACGCCTTGACGGGCGATTCCTCCATCCCGATCGCCGTGGACGACCAATTGACGATCGAAGATCAGATTTACCGCGACATGCGCGCCCGGCTGGATGCCATGGGTCCCGTGAATATGATGGCCCTCGAGGAATTTCGCGAGACGTCAGAACGGCACTCTTTCCTGGAAACGCAACGCAAAGACTTGCTTGAGTCCATCGAGAACACGCACGCTACTATTAGAGAGATTGATACTTTCTCGCGGCAGAAATTCGAAGAAGCTTTTCACACCATCAACGAGAACTTTCAACTCACATTCCGAAAGCTTTTTGCTGGTGGCCATGCTTTCATGCGCCTGACCGACGAGGAAAACAGCGCAGAGAGCGGAATTGACGTGGTAGCTTCGCCTCCGGGAAAGAAACTGCAAAATGTCCTGCTACTTTCCGGCGGGGAAAAGGCGCTGACAGCTCTAGCGCTACTAGTCGGTATTTTCCAATATCAGCCCAGCCCGTTCTGCATCCTTGACGAAGTAGATGCACCTCTCGACGAAGCTAACATTGGCCGCTTCACGGAGCTGGTGAAAGAGATGAGCGTGCAGACTCAGTTCGTGCTCATTACTCACAGCAAAAAGACCATGAGCATCGCACCCGTTCTTTACGGCGTGACCATGCAGGAGCCAGGGGTTTCGAAGCTGGTGTCGGTTCGATTCGGGGCTACCGCTTAAGTAAAAGCTCACGACGGACGCGAACCAGATTCGACTTGCCAGACTTTTCGATTTCGATTACCCGTCCTGATTTCGCAGACGGTCAGCGCACCTCTTATCTCGTCCTGGTTTTCCACAACCAGGCGCGCTGGAAACTGGCTCCAGTCGCGCTCTCTCACGGAATATTTCTTCTTGTCAACTGATTTTCGAAAACAGAAAGCTTGCGCGCCTTCGGGCCAAACTTAAATCGTTGACAAATATTTCTGGCCAGCTAGAATACGCGACGTTTCCAGCCTGTAAAATTCAAACATGACATCCGAACTTTTAAATCCCGTCCTCCTGCAAACTGATTTCCCGGAATTAAACCTTCACGCTAGCGGCAAGGTGCGCGACGTCTACCAACTCAGCAGTGAGCATCTTCTGTTTGTTGCAACCGACAGAATCTCAGCCTTTGATTACGTGCTGGCCACTGGGATCCCCCACAAGGGACGTGTCCTGACGCAGCTCTCTCTATTCTGGTTCGAATTTCTTCGCTCGCTGGTCCCGAACCATTTAGTTGCCGCCGATGTTGCGCAATATCCACCTGGTGTTCAAAAATATTCTGCTCAGTTGCAGGGCCGGTCGATGCTGGTGAGGCGTGCCGAAATGTTTCCTGTCGAGTGCGTGGTCCGAGGATACATTTCCGGATCTGCCTGGAAGGAATACAAAGCCAATGGCAGTGTGTGCGGCATCAAGTTACCCGTCGGACTGAAAGAATCCGATCAGCTGCCGGAGCCGATTTTCACTCCGGCCACGAAGGCCACTACCGGGCACGACGAGAATATTCCATTTTCAGAGATGGAAAAGATTCTTGGGCGAGAGACCAGCGAAAAACTACGCGAACTTACCCTCGCCATTTATCGCAAGGCCTCCGAATATGCCCTTCAGAAAGGGATTATCATCGCGGACACCAAGTTCGAGTTCGGACGCACGGCGGCAGGCATTACTCTGGCGGACGAAGTTCTTACCCCGGACTCGTCCCGGTTCTGGCCGGCTGATAAATATAAGCCCGGCATGGCCCAGGAGTCGTTCGACAAGCAATACGTGCGGGATTACCTGGAAGAAATCAAATGGAACAAGCAGCCACCCGCTCCAGCGCTTCCCGACGAGGTCGCGCGCAAGACCAGTGAAAAATATCTGGAAGCATATCAGCAACTCACCGGGCGTGAGCTGGATGTGTAGGAAGTATGCCGCCGCTGGGTGCGATCAATGAGCGGCGCAGATTGGATCATTATTGTCGTAATCGTGCTGTCGGTCATTCAGGCCGCCAGTGCCGGCTTTTTTGAAGAAGCATTCGGAATGGCGGGCCTCGTCGTCGGCTATCTTCTGGCGGCGTGGCGCTATCAGAAGGTAGCCGAGCATTTCGCCCCCTATCTCTCTTCAATCTGGCTGGGGCAGATTGCGGCGTTTCTGATCATTTTTATTGGCACCATGATTCTGGCTGGCATCGCCGGACGCATCGTGCGCTGGATGATGAGGAAAGTTGGCTTGAGCGGACTGGATCGCGCGCTCGGGGCTGCCTTAGGGCTGCTCCGCGGGGCCCTTATCGTGTCGGTGGTGTTGACCGGAATGACGGCCTTCACGCCAACTTCGAAATGGCTGGAGCGGTCTGAACTGGCGCCGTACTTTTTAGTAGTGGGAAGAGCAGCCGTCTGGATTGCGCCCGCGCAATTGCGTTCGCAGTTCTATCAAGGGCTGCAAATGTTGCGACGGCAAGAATTGCCGGCATCACCGAAGGGTTCGGCTGCTCCGTAAACGGCGAAACGTTTGGCATTGAAGTCGCACTTGCTGTGCCAGGTTTATTTTGAACTATGAAGTTTTCCCTAAAGGAAAGAGGAAGACTGTGAGAGATCAGCTGGAAGCGCTCGTCATGCAGATGTACAAAAGCAACATTCTTTATTCAGAAGCGGTACGTGAATTCAAGAAGCGCTTCATCCTTACGGTTTTGCAAGAAAACAAGGGCAACCAGTGCCGGGCTGCCAAGCAGTTGGGCATGCACCGCAACACCTTGAGCCGCACGATTTCAGAATTGAAGATTGATATCCGGCAGTTGCGCGATGGGGGAAAAAGGCCGCCCCGCAGCGCGCGTTCGGCTTCCTACGAGAAGAGGGCCTTCCGCTATACAGTTTAGAGCGGACACTCTTGTCCGCTGCCTTTGACTTGTTCTTTGTCGGCTAGAGTTGAACGCTGTCAGAGGGGCAGAAGTTATCCGCGCAAAATAAAAGGCAGCCCGTCAGGGCTGCCTTTACTCTTTCTAAACCGAGCACTATTGTGCCACAGGTTTTCGGCGACGTACCGGAGCTTTCCTGACCGGAGCTTTTGTCTTCGGCGCGGCCTTGGTGAGCAAAGTGCCCTTGTCCATCGTCATAACGAATGGGCTAGGCGTGTAGGATTCGGGCGTGCCTCCAAAATCAAAGGTAGAACCTTCTTTCGGCATTAGACGCGCTGGAATCGGGCCCGCAGTTGTGAGAATGATATCCGCCCTTTTGAGGTCGATGTCGTCCTGACTGGCGGCGATCTGCACTTCGGTTGGCGTGGCTTTAATTACCGTACCTTCCATCTGCAACGGCTTCCCTTTGATTACATTCCAAACCTTGTCCGCGTCCTCTTGTTTCCCGGCAGAGAGAATCAACTCCCACTGGGCAAACGTCATGGCCTCGGGCTTGTTATTTTTTACCAGATCGGCAGCCTGTTCCGTAGGTGTGGGCGGAACGTACTGCGTAATGCTGAAGCCGGGCGGAGGCATTGGAGTGCTCTGTGCAGCTGTTAGCACGTCGGACCAGCCTTGATCGGAACCGTGATACTTGGTGTAAACACTTTTACCGTAGGACGATATTTGCGCCTGGTTCGGCGATCCGGCGGCCAACGCGACCGCGCGCGCAATGAAGAACAGTCCATTCACGCTGTCTGGAGGAGTGGCGGTCAGGTACGCCAATGCCAGCGGATAGACGTCTTCCAGGTTATTAGGGTTCGCTTCGACCGATGCGCGCAAGTATTTTTCGGCGCCGGCATTGTCCTTCAACTGAAGGGCAGAGAAGCCAGCGGCGCTATTCAACAGCTGTTGTAGTTGTGTTTTTTGCTTGGCAAAATCGGCATCCGAAACGCCTTCCGGCTTCTGCATCTGAGGTAGCGCCTGCAAACCCTGCTCAGAGTACTTTCGCGAGTCCGCCCAGTTTTGCGAGGTGCGATTGCTGTAAGCCAACAACGCCAGGGCCCGAACGTTATTCGGGTTTGATTGCAGTAGCCGCTTGGCCGCATCCGTCATTTTGGCTGCATTCCCCGCCTGCTGATAGGAGCCCATCAGCAGTTCGAGTGCGTCTTCCTTCATCACGCTATTTGGATATTGAGTGGCAAAGGCCTCAAGTCCGCTGATCTTGGCTGCCGGGTCTTTTTGCTGGACCGCGCCCACGTAGGCGTTGTATTCCGCAGGATCTTTAATCTCTTTTTTCTGAGTCGGCTGCGCCGCCCCGGAGGCGGTAGGTTGAGTTTGTTGGGATGCCGCTGGTTGCGATGACGCTGGTTGCGTTTGCGTTGGCGGCGTTGTGGTCTGGCTCGACGCAATTCCGGCAAAGGCAAGCATAAACGCCACTAGACTGGTATTCATTCGGATAGCTCCTTGGATTTTTAGGGAACGAAACCGCGACATCTTCCCGGATAGCAAACCACCCGGGTTTAACATGAGCTCACACTCATGTGACGGGCCGTAAAATCTGTCTTTGCGGAAACATAATAAGCGCGACAGTTTTCCGGTGAGCCGGATTATAAGTATCAAGCTCGTGGATGGCAAGCTTGCATTTACAAACGGGTTGCCCAGTTCGTATTTTTCCCACCGCATCCGTAAGATGCTGAAGTGACCTGTCCCGATGGTACGAGGTGGGTCCGGGGGGTTTGGTGGCGACCGACTGTTGAATATGAAAGAGGTTTCGATGACAGCAGCTAATGTTCTTGGCGGTCAAGTGGCCGTAATTACGGGTGCCGGGCGCGGGATCGGGGCCGCGATTTCCCGCAAGCTGGCCGGTCTTGGAGCTTCTGTTTTGCTGTTAGGGCGCAACATGGAACACCTGGAGTTGACGGCCGCCGCCATCCGCAAAACTGGGGGCAAGGCCGAGACTGCTCATTGCGATGTCACCGACTTGCATTCGGTAGAAACAACCGCGGCGCGTGCCAGAGACCAGTTCGGACGCGTCGACATTCTTGTGAACAACGCTGGGGTCGGGGGCGCCGCAGGTCCGCTGCACGAGCTATCCGCCAACACCTGGGACGAGGTTCTAAACACTAATCTGCGGGGCGTTTTCTATTCCATTCGGAGTTTCGCCCCGATCATGATCGCCGCAGAAAATGGACACATCATCAACGTGTCTTCGCTCGCCGGCAAAAATCCTCTACCCAACGCCGCCGCGTACGCGGCCTCCAAATGGGGATTGAACGGCCTGAGTTACTCGGTTGCCGAAGAATTGCGCGGTCATAACATCCGTGTGTCGGTAGTGTCGCCTGGATCGGTGAATACGGAATTCTCCCCCCACCGCGGGAAAGATGCCGCCCGAATGTTGCAACCGGAAGATATCGCGCATGCCGTGGCAATGTTAGTGACGCAAGCGCCCCAATCATTCATCAGCGAGGTGCTTTTAAGGCCGACCAGCAAGCCTTAACCCCGAACGTACGTTATTTTTTGAATAATGCTTCAAAAGCCTGGCGGGCATCGTTGGGACGTTGCGCGGCTGGCGTCGAGGTCTCTTTTTCGACTCGCACGCTGATCGAATAAAACGTGCAGTCATTCCGTTCGTCTTTTCTTGGAATACGAACTGGCACGAGCTGCATGCACTCGAAGCGCTTAGAGGGATCGAAATACGAGCACTGCCGGCAGGAGTGCAGTTGAAATCCGCACTTCGGGCACTGGGTCGATACACTCTTCAATTCCAGCAAAGCGCCGCATTGCGCACAACGCGAAACATCGCGTGAGCCCGCCATCTGCATTGGCCGTGGCCCGAAGGTCTCCTTGGCTTCCGGTTTTGCCGAAGATTCCCGCTGTGGCTTTTCGTTGCGGTCTTGATAGCCGTGCTGGCGATATTTTCGGTCAGCCAAGAACTTCTCCTACTAGCGGGTATTGTTCCCTGAAGCGTATCCCTAAAAGAGGCGTGAGTTCAATTTGCCTAATCGTTTTAAATCCTGGAACGCTTTAAACCCTACATCACTTCGGCGAATTGTAATTGCAGAAAGTGAATGCTACCATCCGAAATATTGCATCATAGTAGTCGCGTGATGGAGGCTCTCATATGGCAGACGATAGCAGCGGAGTATTTTGGTTTCTCACTGGCATCGGAATTGGTGCCGTCATTGGCATCATGTACGCGCCGCAGTCCGGTACCGAAACCCGTGAAGCCTTGAAATCAAAGGCAGAAGAAGGTAAAGGCATGGTGCGCGACCGTACCCGCCAAGCCCGCGAGCAAGCTTCGCAGTGGGTGGATAAAGGTAAAGAGGTTGTGAGTCAGCAGAAGGATCAGCTTCGCACTGCCGTGGAAGCCGGCAAGCAAGCCTATCGGGAGACTACCGCTGCGGTTGAAACAAAAGTCGCGAAGAGTTAGTAAAAAGCCATCAGCGGTCGCGATAGTCTAGTACAATTTTTTTAGCACTCATGGACAATCAAACTCTTCTGAGCGTCTCAATCGCCGTCACGGCGGCGGCGGTCGTCCTGCAAGCTGGGATTCTCATCGCCATGTATTTTGCTGTGCGCAAAACCACCGCTCGTATTGAAGTGTTATCCACTGAAGTGACCACTAAGATTCTTCCGACTGCTGAGATTGCTCACTCCATGTTGCTTGATCTGCGCCCGAAAATCGAGACCGTGGCATCGAACATCAGCGAATCTACTACCATGATTCGAGCGCAGATGGAACGCGTGGATGCGACCGTTAGCGACGTAATCGATCGGACACGTCTTCAGGTTATTCGCGCGGACGAGCTTCTCAACCGCACTATGGACAAAGTGGAGCGCACCACAGAAGTAGTGCATAAGACTGTGATTTCACCCTTCCGGCAGATTTCCGGAATCGTGAATGGAGTGTCGGTGGGCCTACAGTTTCTCGTCGGGAGGCGCCGAGGAGTGGGCGGTGCCAGCATTCCTCAGGAAGAACTCTTCATTTAGAAAAGAAGGACCCCGCTTTATACCCCGCTTAAACAATCCAGCCCCCGCCTACGACAACATCTCCATCATAAAACACGGCAGCCTGACCGGGCGTGATTGCACGTTGCGGTTCGTCGAAGGTCACCAGGGCGTTTCCGTCTTCAGATGTACTGAGAGTAGCCACGTCGCCTGCGTGCCGGTGGCGAATCTTTACGGTAACTCGCATGGGTTCTTCCAATGAGGGCACCGATATCAGGTTCACTTTGTTAGCCCGCAGGGTTCGCCAATATAAGTCCGCCTGATCACCCACAACCACTTGCCGGGCGTCGCCCTTAATTTGAATCACGTACAGCGGCGTTCCCGTGGCCACACCTAATCCTTTGCGCTGGCCCACCGTGAAATTGTGGATGCCGTTGTGCTCTCCGACTACTTGCCCGCCAGTAGTTACAAGCTCGCCGGCGGTATCGGGCAAAGAGTCGCCTTGCTCATTGAGATAAGCATCGAGAAACTTCTTGTAGTCCCCGCCAGGGACAAAGCAAATCTCCTGCGAATCCGGCTTCTCAGCGGAGGCGAGTCCGAGTTGGCGCGCCCGCTCCCGCACTTCCGGCTTAGTCATTTCTCCCAGAGGAAAAATTGTCCGGCTCAGCTGTTCCTGAGTGAGCCCAAAGAGAAAGTAGGTCTGGTCTTTCGAATGATCCGCGGGACGCAGAAGTAGCCACCGGTCCCGCTTTTCGTCATATTTCACACGAGCATAATGGCCGGTCGCCAGCGTTTCTGCTCCGATCTGTCGCGCGACAGTCAACAGTTCGTCAAACTTCAAATGATTGTTGCAAAGGCTGCAAGGTATCGGCGTGCGTCCGGAGAGATATTCCTGCACAAAGGGACGCACCACCTCGCGCTCAAAGCGCTCCTCATGATTGACAACGTAGTAAGGAATGCCCATGGTCTCGGCCACGCGCCGTGCGTCATAGACATCGTCAATGGAACAGCAACGGCCCTGAACCGCCTCGGGCATTCCTTCATGTCCGGATAGCCGGCGCTGGTTCCAGAGTTGCATGGTCAAGCCGATCACCTGATGCCCTTCCGCGCACAGCATGGCTGCAACGGTGGAGGAATCTACCCCTCCCGACATGGCCACGGCAATGGTTTTGGCTTCGGACATGAAAACAACTCTAGGTGGTCAGCTCTGCCCTTCTAGTGTAAACGGGAGAGAGGTCTCTGAGGCGCTCAACCGTCTTCACAATCAGGTTGAGAGCAAAATCAACTTCGTCGGACGTATTCTGCTTGCCGAGACTGAATCGTATGCTGGCTCGGGCGCGCTCGGATCGCAAGCCCATCGCAGTCAGCACATGCGAAGGCTCGCTTGCTCCCGAGGAGCAGGCAGCTCCGCTGGAGACCGCCAATCCTTTCAGATCGAGCGCGATCACAAGAGATTCTCCCTCGATGGCATCGAAATAAATGTTTGTGGTATTCGGCACTCGCGGCGCACCTCCACCATTAATCCCACAACAGTCAATTTCTTTTAGCAAAGTCCTTTCGATGCGGTCCCGCAACGCAGCGATTTTCTTGACTTCTCCATTCTCGATGCCTTGTATGGCCAGCTCCGCGGCCTTTCCCAACGCAACAATGCCGGGGACATTCTCAGTGCCGGCGCGACGCGAGCGCTCATGGCGGCCTCCGTGGAGCAACGGATTAAGGCGGCGTCCCTTGCGCACGAAGAGAGCACCCACTCCTTGCGGAGCGTGCATCTTGTGCCCCGAGATGGAAAGAAGGTCGCATCCGATTTCGTTGCTATCGATAGCGACCTTTGCAGCTGCCTGCACGGCATCGGTGTGAAAACAAACCCCTGCCTCGGCTGCGAGTTTTCCAATCTCAGCCACTGGCTGCAAAACTCCGGTCTCGTTGTTGGCCATCATGATCGAAATCAGTTTTGTATTCGATCGCAGAACCTTTTTCACATCCAGCGGATCAACCAATCCATTCCCATCGACTGGAAGATACGTGACATCACAGCCCGTCTCTTCCGCATGCTTGCATGAATTCCACACGGCGTGGTGTTCGCTGGCGGAAGAAATCACGTGATCGCCCGGCCGCACTATTCCCAGAATTGCCAAATTGTCGGACTCCGTGCCCCCACTGGTGAACACTACTTCGGACGCCTTGCATCGCAATAGAGCTGCAACCGATTCCCGTGCACGTTCCACCGCAGCCCTCGCCCCCTGCCCATCGCGATGGATGGACGAAGCATTGCCAAAGCGCTCGCTGAAGTAAGGCTGCATCGCAGCCACTATGTCCGGCAGCACGGGAGTTGTGGCGTTGTTGTCGAAATACACGCGACGCATGAGTTAGTCCAGTTTACGCCCTTCTAGTTTTTCCCAATGTCATCCTTGAGGACGCGGAGTTTCGCGCCTGCGCGAAACTCCCGACGAAGGGTTGCAGAAGCGGCGTAGTGGCTCAATTTCAAATAACCTGTCATCTCGACCGGAGTCGTGCCTTCGCGCAGCGAAGACACGATAGAGTGGAGAGACCTGCTTTTCCCCCGTCTAACAGCAGGTCTCTCCACTCCGCAAAGCCAAGCGGCTTTGCTTCGCTCGCGACGACAACCTTGGTTGGTAGCTTTAAATTGAGCCACTGGGTCTCTATAGCTCGACAGAATCCATCCAGTCGTAACCATGCAGAGATCCTTCCCTGGAAGCCTTCGCGAGCGAAGGCTTAACTGCGTCAGGATGACAGGTGGAAAGGGAGAACTACCTAACGGTTCTCGACCGGAATCCAGTGCTGAGGATAGGCAGGTCCGATGTAGTCGGCGCGCGGACGAATCAGGCGATTGTCATCCAGTTGCTCAATCACGTGCGCTGTCCATCCGCTCACGCGTGATACCGCAAAAATTGGCGTAAACAGGTCCACATCCACACCCAGTGTGTGGTAAGTCGAAGCCGAGTAGAAATCCACGTTGGCGTTGAGCTTTTTTTCTGAACTCACAAATTTTTCGATCTTACTGGACATGTCATACCACTGGCTCTGTCCGCTCGATTTGCCCAGGTCCTCTGACATTTTGCGCAGGTGAGTCGCTCGTGGATCTTCGGAGTGGTACACGCGGTGCCCGAAACCTGGCACCTTTTTCTTTTGCGCCAGCATTTGCCTCACATGCTCGACCGGATCTGCTCCGCTCTTGTTGATAGCCTCGAGTATGTGAAACACGGCCTCGTTGGCGCCGCCGTGCAACGGGCCCTTCAGCGCCCCAATGGCGGAAACCACCGCCGAGTGCATATCCGAGAGCGTGGCCGCCGTAACGCGAGCCGCGAATGTGGAAGCATTCAGTTCGTGATCGGCGTGCAGAATCAGAGCGATATCGAGAGCCCTCTCGGCAGTCTCAGATGGCTTGGTCCCATTAAGCATGAGCAAAAAATTCGCCGAATGCGAAAGTGACGGATCGGGCTCGACTACATCCTTTCCCTTTCGGATGCGGTCATAGCCGGCAACGATCATCGCAATCTGCGATGTCAGGCGAATCGCCCTTCTCAAGTTGCCGGCGTGATCACTCTTCACACCTTCTTTAATCACATCGGGATCGTAAAACGAAAGCGCTGACACCGCCGTCCGCAACACATCCATCGGAACTACTTGCTTGGGTGCGCTGCGAAGCAAGTCAAGTATTGCCGGATCAAGCCTTCGCTCACTCGCAAGCTGAGTTTGAAGCTCTTTTAACTCGCTGCGAGTTGGCAGTTTTCCAGACCACAACAGATAACAGGTTTCTTCAAAAGTGGAATTGTCAGCTAGTTCGTGGATATCAATGCCACGATAGGCCAGAACGCCTTCATCCCCGTCGATGTAACAGATACCCGACGTGGTCGCAACCACTCCCTCGAGGCCTTTGGGTGCGTGCGTAGTGGTTGACATAAACTCGAAATTTCTCCTGAAACAGTGTTTCCGTCCAACGCAGACCGGCGAGTGGGCAACTAACTTTTATACGCCAAATTGTTGAACTTTTCCATTCGCGCCCTTGGACTTAGCTGAGATGCAGCGTATATTAAAAAGTTTGTTCCTACACGTACTTCCGATTCCGCGCAACATCTCTGGGAGAAGCCAATGCAACCTCGCTGGATAGTCCGGTCGCTTTTATTCATTACCCTCGCAACCTCTCTCGCCTCAGCCGATGAGGGCATGTGGCTCTACAATGCTCCTCCCAAGGAGAAGATTAAGGCCAAGTATGGCTTTGAGCTCACGCAAGAATGGCTCGATCACGTCCGATTGTCTTCGGTGCGATTCAATAACGGAGGCTCGGGTTCTTTTGTGTCGCCCGACGGTCTGACTTTCACCAACCATCACGTTGGCGCTGAATGTATTCAGCAACTCTCCACTGGCGGCCAGGACCATATGAAGACCGGCTTTTACGCCCACACGCGCGCGGAAGAAGCGAAATGCCCCAACCTGGAGCTCAACCAGTTAATCGCAATTGAAGACGTCACCGCGAAGGTCAAATCGTCGGTGAAGCCTGGGGTGTCCACCGCCGAAGGGGCACAAGCCATGCGCGCAGCCATGTCGAGCATCGAGAAAGATTGCGCCACGGGCGGTTCCCGCTGCGATGTTGTGACCTTCTATTCCGGCGAGGTCTATCACCTGTACAAGTACAAGAAGTACACGGATGTACGCCTGGTGTTTGCTCCGGAATTTGACGCGGCTTTTTTTGGCGGCGATCCTGACAATTTCGAGTATCCGCGCTACGACCTCGACATTACATTCTTTCGCGTTTACGAGAATGACAAGCCGGCACACCTCGACAACTATTTGCACTGGTCAAAGGTCGGAGTAAAGGATGGCGACCTGACCTTTGTGTCGGGACATCCCGGCAACACTGGCCGACTGAGGACCGTGTCGCAACTGGAGTTTCTGCGAGATATGGATTATCCCTCACGGCTCGAAACTTATGCCCGGCGCATCGCGCTGCTGAAAAAGTTCGGGTCGGAGTCGCCGGAAAACGCGCGCATCGCGCAGGAAGATATTTTTAGTTACGAAAATTCGCAAAAGGCAATCAAGGGATATGAATCCGGTCTAAAAGATCCTCACGTCATGGACGTTAAACAGGCCGACGAAACCAAGCTACGCTCCAGCGTTTCTTCCGACGCGAAAGCCAAGGCGGAAGTTGGCGATCCCTGGACCGCAATCACAAGCGCGATGACGGTGGACAAAAAAATCTACCTCCCTCTGACTTACTTAGAACGCAGACGCGGTTTCAATTCCGACCTTGCAGGCCTGGCTCGCGATCTCGTGCGCGTCGCCGATGAGAAAGCCAAGCCCAATGGACAGCGCCTGCGCGAGTACACCGATTCCGGCCTGCCATCGCTTGAGCAGCGCCTGTTCTCTACCGCACCCATTTACAAATCGCTCGAAACGGTGACGCTGTCCGATTCGCTCGCACAGATGCAAGAGGCAATGGGTGCCGATAATCCGCTCGTACAAAAAGTGTTGGATGGAAAAAAGCCCGCGGAGGCCGCGAAAGCCTTGATCGACGGTACGAAGCTCGACGACGTTGCCGTGCGCAAAGAGCTTTACACCGGAGGTCAGGCCGCGATTCAGGCGTCCACGGATCCTCTTATTGTGCTGATGCGTACCCTCGACCCCGACGCCCGCGCGGTACGCAAACAGTATGACGACGAAGTAGACGCGGTCGAGCGCACCGAAGGCGCGACGATTGCTAAAGCGAGATTCTCGACTAGCGGCTTCACCCAGCCGCCCGATGCGACGTTCACTTTGCGGCTCAGCTACGGGGCAGTAAAGGGATACGATGTAAATGGAAAGCATGTTCCTTTCGCCACCAATATTGGCGGCGCATATCAGCATGCGACCGAGAACGGCAATAAGCCTCCTTTCCAACTTCCAGAAAGCTGGACGAATGCAAAGTCGAAGCTGGACCTCTCGACTCCACTGAATTTCGTTTCGACGTCGGATATCATCGGCGGGAACTCTGGCAGTCCAACCATCAATAAAGCGGGCGAAGTCGTTGGCATCATCTTCGATGGAAATATTCAATCGCTGCCCTGGAATTTTGTTTACGACGACAAAGTCGCACGCGCTGTGAGCGTTGATTCGCGTGGCATTCAGGAAGCGTTGCGGAAAATTTATGGAGCATCCCCGTTGGCGGATGAACTATCTGGCAGCGGCAACTCAGCCAGGCAGGACAAGAGTCAGCCCGAGGCCAAGCCATAACTTTTTAGCGAATTTTCGGGAAGGGAGACCGGTATCCCCCCGGTTTCCCACCCGAAGGTACAGTGTCCCTTATAAAAGCGGCGGTCGCATCCTTCATCCCAGCTACAATCACTGCATGCGTTGGACGCATTCCATCTCCATTTGCGCGCTTTACGCATTCGCTGCCTTCAGCGTCGCAACTGCGGATTCTTCGTCCCCACCTGCGCCGATTTCGTGTTTGTCCACACAGGCGATTGGGAACTGTAATCCTTCCCGAGAAGACTTGCGAACTGCCAGGGTTGCCTTCGCGAAAGGACTCAAGTTCCAAATTGCAAAGCAGAACGCGGAGGCCTTCGAAGAATTTCGCACCGCAGCTCAATTCGCGCCGAAAAACGTGGAGTATGTCACGGCGCGGGAACTGGCGCGGCAGCAAATAATTGCCAGTCATCTTGCGCAAGGAAATGCGGATTTATTAAGGGGACGTCAGGTACAGGCCTTATCGGCATTTCGCGGCGCCCTGCAACTTGATCCGGAAAATCAATTCGCCTTGCAGCGCATGCAGGAAACCCTGGACGAATGGGCCCCGAAACTTTCCGCGCGCGCCCAGGTCGTTGAGGATGACGCTGAAGTTCACGTGGCCCCTGCGACTCAGAAAAGCGATTTCCATTTCCGGGGCGACAGCAAAGAGCTGCTGACTCAGATCGCAAGTAAATTCGGGGTCACGGCGTCGCTTGACGATTCGGTCGCATCCCGTCCCGTTCGCTTCAACATTGAAGCCGTCGATTTCTTCACAGCTATGCGGGCAGCCTGCAACGTAACTCACACCTTCTGGACCGCCGTGAGTGAGAAACAGGTGATGTTCGCCACCGACACCCCGGAAAATCATCGCCTGTTTGATCGCATGGCATTGCGCACTTTTTATCTTCCGGGGGTTACCGCTCCTACGGACGTAACCGACGTGATGAACCTGCTGCGAAACTTATTCGAGATTCGATTCGTCAATCCCCAATTGCAGGCTGGGACTCTGTCGGTTCGGGCGCCCCGCGCGACCCTCGACGCTGCCACAAAATTTATCGAAAACCTTCCCAACTCGCGCCCTCAGGTAATGCTTGACGTCCACATCTATCAGGTAAGTCACACCTTCACACGCGACCTTGGGCTGCAAATTCCCACCCAATTCAATCTTTACAACATTCCCGCCGGAGCTCTGGCAGCGCTCGGTGGACAGAGCATTCAGAGCCTCGTCAATCAACTAATCGCCAACGGCGGCATCAACCAGGCCAATTCTCAATCCATCTCTTCGCTTCTAGCCCAACTGCAAGGCCAGCAGAATTCCATCTTCAGCCAGCCTCTGGCGACTTTTGGCGGAGGCCTGACTTTTTCCGGGCTTAGTCTCGGTACGCTGGGAGCTCAAGCCTCGCTGAACGAGAGCTCAATCCGCTCGCTGGAACACGCGACCTTACGAGTCTCGCAAGGCAATGACGCAAGTTTTCGACTCGGAACTCGCTTCCCTGTCTTGAACTCAACTTACGCGCCCATCTACAACACGCCAGCGATTTCCAGAGTGTTACAAAACAATAGCTTTCAGGCCGCCTTCCCCTCTTTTACCTACGAAGACATTGGATTGGTTCTCAAAGCGAAACCTATGGTAGGGAGCAGCTCCGACGTGAACCTGCAATTGGAAATTCAGCTCCGCACGCTGACAGGGCAATCCGTGAACGGAGTTCCCGTCATCTCGAATCGTGAGTACAAAGGTGGCATTACTTTGATGGATGGCGAACCCGCAGTCGTCGCAGGCTCGGTAACACACAGCGAAATTCGCAGCCTGAGTGGACTTCCAGGCTTGGGATTCTTGCCGATCCTAAACAAAGCTTTAGTGAAAAATAGCAAGCAGCGAGAGGACGACGAACTATTGGTGGTCATCACGCCCCGTGTGATCAGCAACCCGTTAAAGGACGCGAACTACGAGGTCTGGATGAGCAGGTAGTTTTTTGCTTTCCCTAGAACCAAGCTGCGCTTTTCAGTCGTTGCCCTTCGTCGGATTGGAAGTCTTTTCCTTCGCCGAGAAATCCACCAGGCTTTTGAGGGCTTCGTAGGGCATGCCGCTCAAGTTTCCGATTTTTCGCCCGTTAACGAACAGGGTAGGGGTTCCACTGACGTCGACAGATTTTCCTAACGCCACCGAGTGTTCGACTCTCCCCGCTGTATCTGGCCGCGCGGCACATGTGGCCACATCGTCTCCCTTTGCGCCCGCGACATCCGCCAATCCTTTCAATTTTTCGTCGGCGTTTGCCGCGCTGATTTCCTTTTGCGCGTCGTAGACACTCTGAATAAATTTCCAAACCGCGTCGTTGGAATTTCTACCCACGCAATCCGCATAGTAAGCAGCTTTCGCCGCCCAGTCGTGGGAGGGTAGCGGGAAATTCTGGAACACCAGTCGAACGTTTTTGTTCTCCGTCAAAAGTTTGTCAACCGTGGGCTGCGCTTCTTTGCAATGCGGGCATTGCAGGTCGCTGAATTCCACCAGGGTCACGGGAGCATCTGCTGCCCCGCGGGAAGGCCCATTGATTCCCTTTTCAAGCTGTTTTCGCGCCGCGTCGAATGGACGAACGCCGAAAGGAATGATCTCCCCCAGTAAAGCGTGCTCGCCGTCGGCCGTGACATAGAACGTGCTAGGTTGCTGACCCTCTGGGCTGCTGATCATAACGGTGACTTCCGCCACTCCCTGCGCCGGCGAAGGCTTGATATCTTCAATCTTCCAACTCAAGGCGGAGTTATATCCGAAAGTCTGCTGAAGAAAGGCATTGACGGTCGCTTCCGAGGGCAACGCCGTGGCTGCCCCTTTTGGCTGCGTTTCCGCGGGCTTCGGGTGCTGCGCTGAATTCGCTTTTTGTTGGGCCCCGGCGAGTGTCGCCAAGAGCAGAGCCGTGATTACAACGACGAAATTTCGAAACATGATTCCTCTCTTACCATGAACGATTTAGCTAGGTGTCAGACTTTGCGGCAATTGGGAAGCGTCGTCCATACCCGAACGCTTTCGTGGATATTTTCAGTCCCGGCGCCGCCTGCTGGCGCTTATATTCGCTGCGTTCCACCATCCGAATGACTCGCCGCACCTGCTCGGGCGCAAATCCCCGGTCTGCGATGATTTGCTCAGGCGTGCGCGAGTCCTCGACATAATCTTCCAGAATAACATCGAGAACTTCGTATTCCGGAAGGCTGTCGGTGTCCTTCTGATCCGGACACAGCTCGGCGGACGGAGGCTTCTCTAGTGTGGCCTCGGGAATCACCTGCGCCCGCGAATTCACATATTTACTCAGACGATAAACCATCGTCTTCGGGACGTCAGAGATCACGGCAAGGCCTCCCACCATGTCGCCGTACAGCGTGCAGTACCCAACGCTGATTTCACTTTTATTCCCTGTGCTCAACACGATTGAGCCAAATTTATTTGAAAGCGCCATCAGCAAAGCACCGCGAATGCGCGCCTGCATATTCTCTTCCGTCACATCTTCCGGGCGACCTGCGAAAGTGTGCGCCAGCGTCTTCTTGTAAGAATCAAAGACGTCGCCGATCGGAAGCAGTTCAAAACGGATGCCGAGATTTTTAGCCAGATGCCTGGCGTCATCCACAGAACCGCGCGAGGAGTATGGCCCTGGCATCCCCACGCCCATTACATTTTCCTTGCCTATCGCCTCTACCGCGATCGCAGCCGTGAGCGCCGAATCGATTCCCCCGCTCAAGCCGACAATCACCTGCCCGAATCCGCACTTGCGTACATAGTCACGCGTACCCAGCACCAGCGCCCCATAAACGCTGGCTTCTTCTCCTTGCGGCTGCTCGTGAAGGTCGCCTGTTCCCTGGTCGGAGTCGACGTAGATTAAGTCCTCTTCGAACGATTTCCCCCGCGCAATCACTTCTCCCGCTGGATTGAATGCCAGGCTGGACCCGTCAAATATCAAACTGTCATTCCCACCGACCTGGTTCACCATAAGCACCGGCAATTTGTATTTGCGCGCTATGGTTGCAAGCATGTCCTGACGCAGTTCACGCTTCCCAACCCAAAAGGGCGAGGCGGAAATATTCAAGTTAAAATTTCCCCCTGCTTTTACCAGCGACTCGACGGGGTCAAACGGATATAGCGGCTTGTTCCAGAACTGTTTGTCGTTCCAGGCATCCTCACAAATCGTGAGGGCCATTTGCTTTCCAGAAAATGGAAAAAGCGCCTGACTCTTGGCGGGCGCGAAATTTCTCATCTCATCGAACACATCGTAGCTGGGAAGCAGCATTTTGGATTGCAGGAATGCGATTTTCCCATCCTTCAGGAGCGCTGCGGAATTTAGCACCGATTTTCCGGCGTCCGATTGCGCGCGCGTCACGAGTCCGCAGATGATCGCGATCCCGCGCGCTTCAGCGGCAATTCGCTCAACGGCTTCCAGATTGTGTGCAACAAAGGAGGGGCGTTCGACCAGGTCGCGAGGAGGATATCCGCAAACTGATAGCTCGGGGAAAAGAATTAATTCTGCGCCATGAGCCTGTGCGCGGCGTGCAAACTGCACCATCTTCGAAGAGTTTCCAGCAAAATCACCAACGGTTGTATTAATTTGCCCGAGCGCAATCTTCACTCCCCTAGTGTAAAGGGGTGGGGAGCGTGAATCCAAATTGGCTATTGGCCTTCGGCGTGGGGCTCTGCTACTAGGAAGGGTCTGCCAACTCCCGGCAACAGCTAAACGACCTAAAACCCGACAGTGGCCACATGATTGTCTGGGGCTCCCACCGGACGAGTTGCCCCCGGCGGTGTACCTCGGGTGGGGGGCGCTTCTGGTTCCTCCCCCGGGCGCCGCAGCGAGGGCGCTGCCACGGGGCGGCTTTCAGGCCGAGAAGTGTCTTTCGCGACTGATGTCTGCAGATCAACTTCCCTTTCCGTGCGCAGTGTTTTAACACCGTTCACCATCATCGTTTCTACCCGAACAACTTCGTCGCCGACCAAACGAACGAAATCCACGGTTTGCGGCGGATCCCCATAAATCCAATCCTCGTACTCGGTCTCGCCGTCTTTTTCACGAATCTTTTTAGGAGCTCTTCCCTTCGCATAGATCACCATCTCGCGGTTCATGCCCACCAGAACGTGGTGGGTCTTAATGGCGTCTCGAATCTTCGGAGGTACGGTCTCCAGATATGCCTCCAACGCTGATTTGGCATTGAAGTCGAAGACCGGACGCAGCAGATCTTTCAGTTGCTGAGGGTTTAAATCGGGGACGTAACGCGCGAACACCAAATCTACGTAAGAGCCCCGCGGATTTGAGTTGGCATCGGATGGCGCAATCGGCGCAGTAGCTCCGCCCATCCCCACTTGGACGCGCTGATACCATTTTTGCTTCTTAACTGGCCCTCCATTGACTTCAAAATGGATGTGATTATTGGCAATGGTGATGGAAGAGATAAGTGCCCGGTCTCCCGGCTTTGCCGCCGGTCCCCAAAGGGCAAGCGCTTGCTCCAAATCCTTGCCGCTGGGTGAGACTATCCCATTTTCCAGCCTAAGCCCCATCCTGCCCATAGGAAAGACGGCCCTTATGTAAACCAGTTCTGAGCTGAAAGCACGAATCAGGTCGACTCGAGTTTGCTTCGCCATGTGCGGCGGGGAAGGTTTCTGATCGTCAGCAACAACGAGACCGATTGAACAAAGCAGGACAAGCGGATAAACAAAGCGCGGCAGCCTGTAAAGCATAGCGGGCCTACTGTCTCTTGCCGGAATTATATCGCGACTGGGCCAGCCTGCGGCAAAAACTGGGACATTTTTCCGGCAAGTAAAAAGGCCACATCGCTGTGGCCCTTTTACAGCAACTTTCACGTACAACCGCCATTTAAAAATAAGTGAAATTCAGGTTGTCAATGAACACGTTATACGCTTGTTGGGTGGAATTCCCATCGATCTGATAATTGATAGTCACTCCATACCAGTTAGTCGGAGTAGGGCTGTCATAGCGGTTCAGGACCGAAGTCTGACCATTCAGCGTGATGGAATTGAACAACAGGTGATTGTCGGACGTGCGTTGTACGTGGATGATCAGGTGATTCCAGGCATTGCTTACAGGGTTGCAGGGAATCCCGCTTGGCACCCACCTCTGTTTGGGGTTGTCCCAGGTGTCCCACTGGTGTCCGCCGGCTATGCGGCATTCATGTCCCCAGATGTAGGATTGGCCGCCCACGAACTGGTTGATGTCGAACTCCAGCGCCTGCGACGTTTGAATGTTCGACACAAAGAAATAAACGTCGTAGGTGAAGTCGTGGAGAGTGGGAATGAGCTGTTTATGGAAATCGGGTAACCCCTGCGAAGAGAAGTCCCCAATGAGGTGATTGTTCCATAAGACATCCGAATAAGATGTCTTGCCACCGATCGAAGTCTGGGTCGCATTTCCGCTTACCGAAGGCGACGCCACTCCAGGATTCATCCACCAGGATACTTCTGGACCGTTCGGAGAGCAGTTCGGGCAAATCGCGTAGACGGGCTTCAGCAGACCGTATCCTGTCCACTGACTCTTGTGCTGGTGAAGATTGTAAAAAGTTTTCGCGTTCGAATTTCCGCCACCGGTGGAACCGGAGACAGTGATCGTCACCGCCGTTTTCGCGGAACCGCCGCAATGGTCCCACTCCTGCACCACAGTATTGTAGGTGCCAGGCGAAAGGTTCAAGTTTGTATCCAGAGTGCCGCCGTTGCTGGAAAACGCTAAGACATTGCTGCCAGTGTAGACACCCATGGAAGCTATGCCCTTCGAGCAACCTGACGTGGCCGAAGCAACATAGTGCACAGGAGAGGAAACCGTGCTGTTGGGAGCCGGTGTTGTCACACTAATTCCAGGCCCGCTTCCGGCCGCGACCGTAAGCGTAACGGGCGCGGTGGAAGATCCGCCGCACTTGTCCCAGGCCTGAACCACTGAATTGTAGGTTCCCGGACTCAAATTTAAATTCGTGTCTAAGCTGGCGCCATTCGAGGTGTAAGCCAGTTTATTCGGAGCGGTGTAAATCCCCATTGCTGCCACGCCCTTGGAGCAGGCAGTGGAGGCCGAAGCAACATAGTGAGCCGGCGCCGCGACTGTCGCATTATTGCCTGGCACAACCACGTGTACGCCTGTCGGTGTACCGCTACCGCCCACCGTGATTTTCACCGGTGTAGTGGACGTTCCACCGCAATTGTCCCACTCTTGCACTACTGTGTTGTAGGTGCCCGAACTTAAGGTCAAATTCGTGTTAAGGCTAGACCCCTTTTGTACGAACTTGAGCACAAAGGGAGCGGTATACACGCCCACCGCAGATACTCCCTTTGCACAGTTCGAAGTGGCTGTGGCGACGAATTGTACCGTGGTGGCAACCGTGGCCCCATTTTGGGGAGCGGATACCGAGACACCTGCAAAAACCCATGTGGAGCAAACCAATGACAGACAGACGAGTAAAAGGGATTTCCTCATGCAACACTCCAGCTTTTTTATTGACTTGGTGGCGGTATTACTTACTGATTGAGAGGATTCTAAGAGTCCTAAAAGATGGGCGCAAGGAAAATACTGTATATCCAGACTCAGAAGTACATTGTTTTTCGTGCTTATTCTAAGGTTTACAGCTTAGTCGGCAAGGCAAAACCTTCTTTCAGCAATTTTAGGTAAATCGCAGTCCATTTTTGGCCATCTGCAAGGGGAGAACGCGTCCTCCGTTATCCCCGATTGATGTTGCCACGTGGCTTGCGGCCCCCTTCTCTACCAAAAGAATGACGCACCCGCCTCCCCCAGCGCCACATGCTTTTGCCGCCTGAGCGCCATGTCTCGAGGCGGACGAAATTAACTTGTCGATCAGCGGAGTGCTAATGCCAGGGGCGTTCGTTCTGCGCAGCTTCCATTCTTCCCGCAGTAATCGCGCCACATCGTCCCAGTGTCCATGAGTCAGCGCCCGATGCATTGATTTTGCAATCTCCGCAATGCGCTCGAAATTTTTAATAACCCGTTTGTCGCCGTCAATGTGAGCTTTAAAGACTTCCCAATTGTTAATGCCCGATTGCCTGGGAGCGCCCGTGTAGGCCAATACGAAGCGCGATTCGATTTCCTCGGAGGAAATTGCCACCGCTTCGCGATGAATGCCGTCAGCATCGAGTCGAATCGCGCTCACACCGCCATAAAGCGCTGGATAATAATCCTGACATCCTGTCGGGACGCGAATGATCTGCGCTTCGACATTCTGGGCAATCACCCGCATCTGCTCCAAAGTTAAGTTGCGTTCAGTGAAACGCGCCAGAGCCGCCGTGGTCGCGATCATGAGCGCGGAAGAACCTGAAATCCCGGCACCGGCTGGTGACTCGGAGTTAGTCTCAATCAGCACTCCCTCTGTGGGCGCAAAGAATTGCAGCAACCTCGCTGCCAGCGGCAATCGGAAACGGTTGTACGAGCGCAGCGCATCGAAATCCGCGAATTGTTCTTCCTTTCGGGTGTCAAGAGAGCGCAGGAGAATTCGCTTTCCTTTGAGTGGAGTTACAGAACACGTCGTCTGAATATTCAACGCAAAATTTAACGTGAGCGCCCCAGGATGAAATAAATACAGCGGCCACAAATCCATCGTGCCGCCCGCGAGGTCGGCGCGGCAGGGTGCCTGCGCAGTAATTGTCGGACCATTCGCGGTATAAGGAGGTTTCCGCATGTTATGCGTTCGTCACGGTAACGCGACGCTGCGGAATTATATGTTAAGTGACCGTGAGTTTACGACAGGTTGAGCGCGCGTTTGATGGTTCCACGCTCGTTCTGAATTTTGTCCTGTAGCAGAGTGATGGCATAAATTAATTGCTCAGGACGCGGCGGACATCCGGGAACGTAGATATCAACCGGAATCACCTGGTTCACGCTTTGCACCAGCGCGTAGTTATTAAAGACTCCGCCAGAGGTTGCACAAGCCCCCATGGAAATAACCCACTTGGGCTCCGGCATCTGCTCCCAAAGCTGGCGAATT
>JBDUDA010000281.1:0-3426 GCA_040003205.1 Acidobacteriaceae bacterium
CATCTAAGTGATGGCGAAACGCATTTCCGCTCTACATTGTCCGACCTGCAAAAAGGCTGTCGAGCACAAAGACCCGGACTTCCCTTTCTGTAGCGATCGGTGCCGTTTGCTTGATCTTGGCAAGTGGGCCAGCGGCGGCTATGTCATCTCTTCTCCGGTGAGCGACAACGTGGACAACTCCCCAGAGATTCCTTCGTCGGAAAATTACGATGAAGAGTGAAGTGTCAGCTGAGAAACTCCACAACGAAAAGAATGCGCCCGAACCAATTGTTGCCCAGGACCTCCCATCGCGGGTAACAACTCCGCTTTGGGCTACTATGGTCGCCACTTTTTTCGGTGTCGGACGCCTGCGTCCAGGGCCCGGCACTTGGGGTTCGGCAGCCACGATACTTCTTTGGTGGATGGCCAGCAGAGTGCTCCAGCCTCATTGGCAAACGACCGCAGGGATTTTGATAGCCGCCGCTGCGATTGCGATCGGCATACCAGCAGCGACTCAGGTTGCACGCGGCAGTGGAAACAAAGATCCGCAATTCGTCGTGATTGATGAAGTGGCAGGACAGCTAATCGCACTCATTGCGATTCCAGTATCGTGGCAATCCCTGGTGCTGGGCTTTATACTTTTTAGAGGCTTCGATATTGTGAAGCCGCCTCCCGTCAGAAGTCTTGAACGTCTGCCGGAAGGTTATGGAATCGTGATTGATGACGTTGGCGCCGGTATTTACGCCTGCCTTGTAATGCACGCTGTGCTCGCGTTTGGCTGGCTACCGCGATAGTTGTCTGGTGTCGAGAAAGCCTAACTGCATGGTAATTTCGAACCGCTTGACGGGCAAAAAGAGCGTCAACGGCAATCCGCATATCGAGTCGGTGGAGCCCGTCGCGGCCCTCCCGGGAGGCGAAGTTCGCATCGTCGGCAGCAGCCTGCGACCCAAAGAACTGCGGCGTCCGCGCGTTCGTTTCGGAGAAATCGACGGCGCTGTAGTGATCAGTTCGGAAGATTTTCTAGTTGCCCGCGTTCCGGCCGGCGCATCTTCCGGTCCCGTGATCGTGTCCACCAACGGCCATTCCAGTAATGCGCACGAACTTAAAGTTGCCGTACCCATTGCCGAGAATCTACATCCCGTAACTAGTCCTGCGATTGACGCCGATGGCAACATCTATGTCACGTTTTCGGGATCGCGCGGGCAGAAGGTTCCTGTCTCGATCTTCAAAATTGATACCGGCTACAACGTCAAACCCTTTCTTTCGGAACTAATGAACGCGACCGCAATTGCTTTCGATCGCGCCGGACAGATGTACGTTTCCTCGCGCTTCGACGGTGCCGTGTACCGGGTAGCTACCAACGGAACCATGTCTCCCTACGCGGAGAGTATGGGGGTGGCGACGGGGATCGCGTTTGATCGCAGCGACAATCTTTTCGTGGGAGATCGCAGCGGAACAATTTTTAAGATTGCCCGCGACCGTCAAATTTTTGTATTTGCCACCCTGGAACCCAGCGTCTCCGCTTACCACATTACGATCGGATCCAAGGGCGACCTGTTTGTCACCGGGCCGACTACCTCCAGTTTTGATTCGGTGTACAAAATTGATCCGCATGGAACGGTTTCCACGTTTTACCGGGGCTTAGGGCGTCCTCAAGGTCTGGCTGTAGACGCCGATGACAACATTTACGTCGCTGCCTCGCTGTCGGGGAAACGCGGTATTGTGAAAATTACTCCTCAGGGCGCGGCATCGCTGCAAGTTTCAGGTCAGGCACTCGTCGGATTGGCCTTCGCGCCGGGGAAGTCAGCAGTTCTCGCCACCACCAGCGCCGTCCATCACCTGTCGTGGAATATCCAAGGTTTGCAGCCGCTTACCGAATAATCGCAAAAAAAATCTTTACCTGGATTTCATTTAAACTTACAGCGTGAACGCGGAAATTATCGCCATTGGTTCGGAACTCCTCACGCCCTTCCGGCAAGACACCAATTCGCTCTACCTTACCGAACAACTGAACCGCCTGGGAGTTGAAGTTATTTTCAAAACGGTCGTCGGCGACGATCAAGGCCGATTGACCAATGTTGCAAGTATTGCTCTCCTGCGCTCAGACATCATCATTTTCATGGGCGGTTTGGGTCCCACCGAGGACGATCTCACCCGCGAAGCGGTCGCCGACGCACTCGGCCTGGAACTTCGGCGCGAGCCCGAACTCATTGCGGGACTCGAACAACGCTTTGCAGCAAGGGGATGGAAGATGTCCCCCAATAATCTTAAGCAGGCAGACGTAATAAGCGGAGCGATTGCTCTTCCCAACAAAAACGGCAGCGCCTCCGGCCTGTGGGTTGGCGGTAGATATGACGGACACGAGAAAATTATTATTTTGCTGCCCGGGCCTCCGCATGAAATGAAAGGCGTCTTTGAAGAGCAATGCCTTGAGCGTCTCACGGCGCGCCTTCCGGAAGCATTTATCGCCACCCGTGTTTTGAAGATATCCGGATTAGGAGAGTCGCACTGCGACGCCCGCGTGGCGCCGATCTATAAGCGTTATGTAAATATTCAAACGACGATTCTTGCTGGATCGGGCGAGATTCAACTTCACCTGAAAACTCGCGGCAATTCGTTGGAAAAGGCGCAAGCGCAAGTAGACAAGCTGGCGGAAGAGATCGAGGAAGAACTTGGCGAGTCGGTGTTCTCCGACAACGGCGATTCCCTTGAGCAGATCGTGGGATACTTTTTGCAGATGCGAAATCAAACTCTGGCAGTCGCGGAGTCCTGCACCGGCGGGCTTCTTGCCGAAAGAATTACCAGCGTAAGCGGCAGTTCTCGTTACTTTCTGGGCGGAGCCGTGGTCTACACAGATGAGTTGAAGACTGCATTTACGGACGTGAAAGCCGGAATAATTAAGAAGCACGGCGCCGTCAGCTCGGAGGTCGCTGGTGCGCTTGCCGAGGGTATTCGCAAGCGGTGCGGTGCGACTTTGGGAGTAGGTATCACGGGCATCGCCGGGCCTAACGGCGGGACGGTGGAGAAACCCGTTGGCTTGGTATTCCTTGCTCTATCGGATGAGGCCAAAACGGAAGTGGTAAGGCGGACTTACAACGGGGACCGAAAGCGAATCCGGTGGTTCGCGACTCAGGAAGCGCTGGACCTGATCCGGCGCAAGCTGATGTAGCCATTTTTCTAAATTTATGAGATGCAGCCGCCCCGCCAGCAGCATCCTCGCATACAATAGTGCGGGCGGCATGCGAGTGCGACGGAGTACCAGCCGCCGGGCAGGTTATGACAGAACGAATTATCACGGAACAGACCACAGCCGAATCAATCCCGTCTAACCGGGATGCCAATCCGTCCGCAGCCAACTGGAACCGCTGGGAGGGCCAGTCCGTCAATGGGGAGTTCCCCCTGCGCCAGTTCCTTGGCGGCAGCGGGCTGGGTGTAAAGCTGCTGCTT
>JBDUDA010000080.1:0-11507 GCA_040003205.1 Acidobacteriaceae bacterium
ATTATTTAATTAAGAAATTCTTCGCAGCGGGACTTGGAATGGTCTGCATCAGCAATCAGGCCAGAATTTGACATAGTTCTACTGTACCCGGTCTGGGTACTTCCTTCGGACGCGGCGGGGCAACCACCTCCCTGCAAGATCTCAGCAATGCCGATGCCATCCTTATCATGGGATCGTCCATGGCCGAGAATCATCCCGTGGGCTTTCAATGGGTCATGGCAGCGCGCGAACAGGGCGCAAAAGTCATTCATGTGGATCCCCGCTTTACCCGCACTTCGGCCATGGCGGATATTTGGGTTCCACTGCGCGCTGGCAGCGACATCATCTTTTTGGGCGGGATGATTAATTACGTCCTGCAAAACAATCGTGAGTTTCGTGATTACGTCGTGAATTACACAAATGCCGCCACGATTCTGCGGGAAGACTTTCGAGATACCGAAGACTTGGATGGCCTGTTTTCGGGATGGGACAGCGAGAAGAAAATGTACGATCCCGAAAGTTGGCTCTACGAAGGCGGTCCAGCCAAGACGGACGGCGACGGCGCTGGTCCCGGGCATTCCGAAGCAGCAGGCGGCCATGGCAAAGATCGAGGCGGCGAGGCTCAGGATGCTGCCATTTTTGAATCGGATCCCACACTGCAACATCCCCGCTGCGTGTTTCAAGTTCTGAAGCGGCATTTCTTGCGTTACACGCCTGCGATGGTCGAGCGATTCTGTGGAATCAAGCAGGCTGATTTTCTTAAGGTGACGGAGGCATTTATCTCAGCCTCCGGTACTAAGAAGACGGGCGCGATCTGCTACGCGGTAGGGTGGACACAGCATTCAAAGGGCGTCCAGATCATTCGCGCGGCGGCCATTTTGCAACTTCTGCTGGGGAATATTGGCCGGCCCGGCGGCGGAATTCTCGCCTTGCGCGGTCATGCATCCATCCAGGGTTCGACCGATATACCTACCTTGTACGACGTTCTGCCGGGGTATTTGCCCATGCCCTTTTTTGAGGAAGATTCGAACAGCTTGCAAGGCCACATTAAGAAACACAGTTCACGAACGGGCACTTGGGCAGACTTCGACAAATTTCTGATCAGTTTGTTGAAGTCTTATTACGGGGACTCCGCGACTCGCGAAAATGATTTTGGATTCAACTGGCTGCCGCGAGTCAGTGGAGACCATTCACATTTTGGCTACTGGCTCGACATGCAGGATGGGAAAGTCGAAGGCCTTTTTGTGATGGGACAGAATCCCGCGGTGGGCGCATCCAACGCCGGTTTACAACGCACAGCGCTCAGCAAGTTGAAATGGCTGGTGGTGCGGGACATGGTGGAAACTGAAACCGCATCTTTCTGGCTGGATTCTCCCGAGGTGCAACGAGGACAGCTTTCCCCCGAACACATCGGCACGGAAGTCTTTCTTTTCCCGGCAGCGGGCACAGCTGAAAAAGAAGGCACATTCACCAACACGCAGCGCTTGCTACAGTTTCGCGAGAAAGCGATTGACCCTCCCGGTGATGCTCGCAGTGAGGCCTGGTTCATATATCACCTTGGCAGGCGAATAAAGGAAAAAAGCAAGAACGATTTCCGTCCGCGAAACGCCGGCCTCAATGCGCTTACCTGGGATTACTCAGTCGAAGGTCAGTATGCGGAACCCGACGTAGAAGAAGTCCTCAGGGAAATCAACGGCTGGACTGTTTCGGACGGTAAACAGATTGGGCGTATGACGGATCTAAAGAACGATGGATCTACCGCGTGCGGCGCCTGGATTTACTGCGGAGTGTTTCCTGAAGAACATCGAAATCGTGCCAACGAGCGCAAGTCCACCGATCTGCTTGGCCACGGCTGGGGCTATGCGTGGCCGAACGATTGCCGCATCCTCTACAACCGCGCATCGGCTCGACCGGATGGCACTCCGTGGAGCGAGCGTAAGAAGTTGCTTTGGTGGGACGAAAACAAAAAGCAGTGGACCGGCCTTGATAACCCTGACTTCACGAAAGATATGTCTCCCCAAACCAAAGATAATCTCCGACACGGCCGCGGAGTGGCCGCCCTCGGAGGCGCACGTCCGTTTACTCAGCATCCCGACGGCGTTGGCTGGCTGTTCGTCCCCAGCGGATTGAAAGATGGGCCATTGCCGACGCACTACGAAGCGCTCGAATCTATCATCGGAAATCCACTTTACACGCAAGATTCAAACCCAGCGGCGGACAGGAAAAAGCGTCCTGATAATCCATATGCGCAATCGCCTGCCGACCCCAAGTTTCCCTTCATCCTGACGACGTATCGCTTGACCGAGCATCATACTGCGGGCGGCATGTCGCGCACGTTATCTCACCTCGCCGAACTCCAGCCGGAACTCTTCACTGAGATTTCTCCGGAGTTGGCACTGCGCATGAGCCTCAAGCACGGAGACTGGGGTACGATCAGCACACCACGAGGCGTGATCGAGGTCAGAATTTTGGTGACGCCTCGCATACGCCCGTTGTGGATTGACGGTAAGTTGGTGCATCAAGTCGGGCTTCCTTACCACTGGGGAAGCAAGGGTCGCGCCAAGGGAGACGTGGTGAACGATCTACTCTCGATCAGTGAGGAACCAAATGTTCGCATTATGGAAACCAAGTCTCTGGTGTGCAACATAGTTCCGGGTCGGCGGCCACGAGAAAAATACAAACAGAAAGCGAGTCTCCAGGTGGAATCAGCATGAGCGTCACCGCATTTCTCACCGATTCCACGCTATGCATCGGATGCAAGGCATGCGAGGTCGCGTGCAAAGAATGGAACAACGTCGCCGAAGATGGCATGGACTGGACCGGCTTTTCTTACGACAACACCGGAGCTGTTGGGCATTCAACCTGGCGGCACGTAAAATTTGTAGAGCACACGCCCGAGCCCGGTTACGGCGGAAATGCCAGCGAGCTCAATTCGTGGGCATTTTCCTCCGACGTTTGCAAACACTGTGAAAACGCCGGATGCCTCGAAGCCTGCCCGACGGGCGCGATTGTCAGAACCGAATTCGGTGGTGTCTATGTGCAACCCGACATCTGCAATGGATGCGCGTACTGCGTGGTGTCGTGTCCGTTTGGCGTGATCGAGCGTAATCCGGCGGACGGACGCGCCTTTAAATGTACATTCTGCTATGACCGTCAAAAGGCCGGACTAGTACCGGCATGCGCAAAAGCGTGCCCTACTGAATCGATCAAGTTCGGGGAGATCGAAAGCTTGAAGGTCCGCGCCAAAGAACGCGTCGGAGAATTGCACGCGCGTGGAATGCAAGACGCAACTTTGTACGATTCTTCCCATACCAGCGTGGGAGGGACGCACGCGATGTTCATCGTGCGCGGCGATCCTCGCAGTTACAATCTTCCGCCGAAGCCCGAGATTCCCACGATTTATGCGCGCAAAGCATGGACCGCATCCGCCATGGGAGCTGCTTTATTGCTGGGTGGCGCGGTTGTGGCTTTCCTCTCGGATAGGGAGAGAAGTGGACGATGATGATTGGACGCGACACCTTCATTCCTGCGGGTCGAACTCCCGATGCTGAGAGTGAGCAGAGACTAGCCGCCATCAGGCAGGAGGCAGAACTTCGCGGCGAGGTGAGGTCGGATGGAATACGTCCAGCAGGCGCTCCCTTTCCCACCGCATCGCCTGAAACCGGCTACTACGGCCTCCCCCTGCTCAAGGAACCGGCGTGGACGTGGGAAATCCCACTTTACTTTTTCGTTGGCGGCGCTGCCGGAAGCGCGGCGGTTATAGGAGCGATCGCCGACTACACCGGAGCCGCCCGGAAACTTGTGCGCGATGCGCGCTGGATCGCCGCTGCTGGGGTTGTCATCTCTCCGGTACTGCTAATTCTTGATCTGGGCAAGCCATCTCGATTTTTAAATATGCTGCGGGTCTTCAAGCCGCAGAGCCCAATGTCGGTGGGTGTATGGACTCTCATGGGCTTCTCAGGCGGGGCGTCAGCCGCCGCCCTCGCTGGATTCCTGCGTGATCGCTATGGCTCTTCACTCGCCATCCGTTTTGTGGAGCAGACAGGGCAAACGATTGCCCTACTTTTCGGACTTCCCTTCTCCAACTACACAGGCGTGTTGATCGGCGCGACCGCGATCCCGGTCTGGAACCTCAACGCGGGCGAGTTGCCAATTCACTTCGGGGCATCGGGACTAGGGGCTGCGGTCGGAATACTCGAACTTGCAGGCCATCAAGATAGTCGAGCCCTACAAATTCTAGGCACAGGCGCAGCGCTCGCCGAGAGTTTCGAAGGCATGCGAATCGAATCCAGGACGGAAGAAGGACTGAATCCCCTGAAGAAGGGTTTCAGCGGCATGATCGTTCGAACTGGCGGGTTGTTATCGGGTCCGGTCCCGCTGGCTTTGCGAATGGTCAGCATGGCAATGGGCCCAAAAACATCGGGTAAACTTCGCCGCTTTGCAGCAGTTTCATCCGTTATCGGGTCCCTCATCACGCGTATTGGATGGATCCATGCCGGCCACGTTTCCGCGCGCGACTGGAGACTACCTCTACAGATATCGCCTCCCAATAATGAGTCAAACTCCCGAGATTCGTCAGGCTGATCGCAGCGAAGAACCTGTTATATCCCGGCCAGCTGCAAGGATCGGCGTAGAATACCTTGGTTTGCGTCCATGAAGCCTGCAATCGAATTCGAACTCCGGCTGGCCGAGCGTATGTCGCGCCTCGGCACCGAAACCGCTTTCGAAGTACTGAACAAAGCCCTTGACCTGGAACGCCAAGGAAGAAACATTGTTCACCTGGAGATCGGGGAGCCCGACTTTGACACTCCTGGGAACATCGTCGAAGCCGCAGTAGGCGCTCTTCATCAAGGTTGGACACACTACGGACCATCGGCCGGTCTGCCCGAGTTGCGACAAGCGATAGCGGAAGAGGTTTCCAGTACTCGAAGCGTAAAAGTTACGAGCGAAGAGGTGGTGGTGGTTCCGGGTGGTAAGCCCATTATTTTTTTTGTGATGTTGGCTTTGATCGATACCGGCGATGAGGTCATCTACCCCAATCCTGGTTTTCCTATTTACGAGTCCATGATCCATTACGCCGGAGGCAGGGCGGTTCCTATCCGTTTACGTGAGGAGAGACATTTCGCGTTCGACATCGCTGAGCTTGCCTCTCTCATCACTGACCGGACGAAGCTGATCATCCTGAATTCGCCTCAAAATCCCACGGGAGGAGTCTTAGGCAAGCAGGAAATTCAAAAGATCGCGGAGGTCATTGGTGACCGTAACATCATGATTCTCTCCGATGAAATTTACAGCCGTCTGGTTTTTGACGGTGAGCACTTTTCGATGATGTCCGTTCCAGGCTTTCAGGACCGCACGATTCTGCTCGACGGATTCTCTAAGACCTACGCCATGACGGGCTGGCGCATGGGCTACGGCGTGATGAGAGCCGACCTCGCCGCCCAAGTCGCGCGCCTGATGACGAATTCGAATTCCTGCACGGCGAGTTTTACGCAGATTGCGGGGATCGAGGCTCTTCGCGGCGATCAGAGTTCGGTTGATCATATGCGTGAGCAATTTCAACATCGCCGCGACATATTCGTCGCCGGACTGAACCGCATTAAAGGCTTTTCCTGTCGCTCGCCCAAGGGCGCGTTCTACGTCTTTCCGAATATTACCAAGAGCGGCTGGGCCTCCAAAAAGTTAGCCGACGCACTCTTGCAAGACGCCGGCGTCGCGTGTTTGTCGGGAACCGCGTTCGGCGAATTTGGAGAAGGTTATCTGCGATTTAGTGTGGCGAATTCAGTCTCTAACCTAGAAGAAGCTCTAAAGCGCATCGAAACCTGGACGCGACACAACCTTTAAACTATGCCCGTCAAATCTAGCCATGACAAAGTTTCGCAGCGCAACTTTCGCGTCTTCGCCACCTGCGACATAGGAGAGTCCACCGATTTGCTACGCAAGAGAGGATATGACGTTGAAGTGTATCCTCAGCCCACCGCGCCCCCGAAAGAGTTGATTATCGGTAAAGCTAAATCCGGCATCGACGGCCTGATAACGACTTTAAGAGATCAGATAGATTCCGAAATATTTGAGGCTGGCAAAGGAAGCCTGAGAGTCGTGGCTCAAATTGCCGTGGGCTTCGATAATATTAATCGCGCGGACGCCAACCGTTATAAAATTCCTTTCACCAACACCGCCGACGTCCTCACAGAAGCGACTGCAGAATTTGCATTCTTCATGCTGGGCGCACTCGCGCGCAAGTTATGGACTGCGGAACATCTCACCCGCGATAATCAGTGGAACTACTGGCATCCCTTTTTGCCGTTTCTGGGCGACGAAGTCACCGGCAAGACAATCGCAATCATCGGCACCGGACGCATTGGTCTGGCTATGATAAAAAAATGCACGGGTTTCGATATGAATATTTTGTGTTACGACCCGGCATTTCAGAACGATGAATACGTCAGCGCGATTCAGGAGGAGAAGAATCTTCGGCACGCGCGCAATATTTGCAAGGACAAAACCTGGATTAAATATGTCCCCTTGGACGAAGCTTTGAGAGAGGCAGATTTTGTCAGCGTCCACGTACCGCTTTTGCGTGAAGGCGAAAGTTCGACGCCCACCTACCACTTGTTCAACGAACTAACGCTCAAGAAGATGAAGCCTGCCGCTTTCCTGGTAAACACTTCGCGCGGCCCGGTGGTGGATGAAGCTGCGCTCGCCAAAGCCCTGAAGGAGCGATGGATCGCCGGAGCGGCGCTCGACGTATATGAGAAGGAGCCGCTCGCGGCCGATTCCCCGCTGCGGGACCCCACAATCGCCGATCGCTGCCGCCTCTTCCCCCACTTTGCCAGTGCCGCGAAAATCACACGGCTCTCTACCGATCCCGAACGTGGAATGGCAGGCCGTTGCGTGCAGGGATTAATCGATGTGCTGGAAAATAACTATGGCGGGGATATCAGCAAGATGCCCTACGTGGTAAACAAGGAAGCTTTCCGAAAGTAAGACTACTCCGAGATAGTATGCTCTTCGCTCTGTGCCCGCAGAACTCTATCCACTGAGTACGGGGCGCGCCGGCTCGGCTCATGGTAATGACGGACCTGCATCTCTCCCAATAAACCGACAGCCAGCATGTTGAAGCCCGCCAGCAACAGCACGGCGGCAAAAATCATCATCGGACCATGCTCCAGCATGACGTGCGCATGGTTCAGGAATTTCTCAAACACCAGCCAGGCGGTCACCCCGGAGCCTGCAAAAATGCCTAGCATGCCCAACGTGCCAAAAAAATGCAGTGGCCGGGCAAGATAACGCAACAAAAAACGGATGGTGATGAGATCGAAAAATACCCGAAAAGTCCGTGAAATTCCGTAGTGAGACGCGCCGCGCTCACGATTGATATTGTGAATCGGAACTTCACAAATCGAGGCGCCATGCCATGAAGCCAAAGCAGGTATAAAGCGATGTAATTCTCCGTAGAGTGGAACCTGCTCCAGAATTTCGCGCCGGTAAGCTTTGAATGTCGTACCGAAGTCGTGTATATCGACGCCACTCAGTTTGGCCATGACCCAGTTGGCACAGCGCGAAGGGATGCGGCGCAACCATAAGTTATCAATGCGGAGCTTGCGCCAGCCGCTCACAATGTCGTAACCCTCGGCAATCTTTTCAAGGAAAATTGGAATGTCCGCCGGATCATGTTGCAGATCGCCATCCATGGCGATGATATATTCTCCGCGAGAGTGGTCGAAACCGGCTGCCAGAGCGGATGTTTGCCCAAAATTCCGCCGGAGCTTAACGATTGTGACTCGACTATCTACTGCGGCGATTTCACGCAGCGTGTGAAAAGTGCGGTCTTGAGATCCATCGTCTACCAGAACGATCTCAAAACTCTCGCCATTCATCTCCATAACAGCTTTAAGGCGGTCATAAAGATCGGTGACATTCTCCTGCTCGTTATGCAGGGGTACCACAATAGAGTACTTGGGCATGAGGTTACATTATAGATTACGAAGCACCCCTTCGCGATTCAATTCCCCTTAAAAAGACATGGTTTGCAGCTAGATAAGCAACCCCTTCTGCTCTAGAATGCGCATGCGAAATCGAAAGGATTATTGATGAGCGACCTGAGTCAGGCTGGCGACAATTCCGCGAATCCCACAACGCGAGGGGCACGACGGCGACGCTTCATAAAAACATCCATCCTGGGCGGAGTCGGAGTGGCGCTCATCCCGGCGCTCGCAGGTGCACGCACAGTGGAGGCATCCGCCAGCCCCTCGGCGGAAGTTCCTAGTTTCGAGTTGGACGAAGTCACGATTGGCGACCTGCAAAAAGCTCTGGCCTCCGGAAAATATTCTGCCCGCTCTCTCACAGAAAAATATCTGGCGCGTATTGCGGAAGTTGACAAGCGTGGACCAACCCTGAATACGATCATCGAGCTCAATCCTGATGCCCTCGCGATTGCTGACGCACTGGATAAAGAAAGCGCGAACCAACGCTCGCGTGGACCGTTGCATGGAATTCCTGTGCTGATCAAGGACAACATTGATACCGCCGACCGCATGCAAACCACTGCCGGCTCGCTAGCGTTGCTGGGCTCGCGTCCTGTGCGCGATAGCTTCGTCGCGCAACGTTTGCGTGAAGCGGGCGGGGTAATTCTTGGCAAGACAAATCTGAGCGAGTGGGCGAATATACGATCGAGTCATTCCAGCAGCGGATGGAGCGGGCGCGGGGGCCAGACAAAAAATCCTTATTCTCTCGATAGAAATCCTTGCGGGTCGAGCTCAGGCTCGGGCGCGGCAGTTTCCGCGAATCTCTGCGCCGTCGCGGTAGGAACCGAAACGGATGGCTCAATTGTTTGCCCGGCCTCGGCTAATGGGGTAGTGGGCTTGAAGCCTACGCTGGGACTTATCAGCCGCTCCGGAATTATTCCCATTGCACATAGTCAGGACACAGCGGGTCCGTTGGCCAGAACGGTGCGCGACGCGGCCATTCTGCTGAGCGCGCTGGCAGGTGTAGATGCCAGCGACAGCGCCACCGCAGGCAGCGCAGATAAGGCCGTCGACTACACACGTTTTCTGGATCCGAATGGCTTGCAGGGCGCGCGCATCGGCGTGGCGCGAAAGTATTTTGGATTCAACGATGCCGTGGACAAGCTAATGGAAAGCCTGCTGGAAGCGATGAAGCGGCACGGGGCGGTCCTGATTGATCCCGCGGACCTGCCCTCTCATGGAAAGTTCGACGATACCGAGTTGACTGTGTTGCTCTACGAATCGAAAACGGATCTGAATGCTTATCTCGCGAAACGTCCGGGAGCCCCAAAGTCTCTGAAAGAGATAATCGAATTCAACGAGCAGCATCGAGAAAAAGAAATGCCCTACTTCGATCAGGACCTTTTCATCAAATCCGAGGCGAAAGGCCCGCTTACCAGCAAGGAATATCTCGATGCCCTGGAGGCGAACCGCCGCCTCAGCCGCCAGGAAGGAATTGATAGCGTGATGGACAAATTTAAACTGGACGCACTGGTCGCGCCCACCGCTGGGCCAGCCTGGCTTACCGACTACGCGAATGGCGACCATTCCGCTGGCGGCAGCTCTAACGCCGCGGCTGTGGCGGGATATCCCGACATTGCAGTGCCCGCCGGATTTGTCTTCGATCTACCGGTAGGAATTTCTTTCTTCGGACGCGCGTGGAGTGAGCCGGTGCTTTTAAAAATAGCTTACGGATTCGAGCAGACGGTTCAAGCAAGAAAAGCGCCGAAATTTCTCAACACCATCAAGGGTTGAACCGTGCGTCTTTTACACCACTATTCGTAACGCAGCGCTTCGATAGGGTCAAGATTGGCGGCGCGGAAGGCAGGGAAAATTCCGCTGGCAATTCCAACCACCGCAAGTATCGACGTTGCGATCAACAAAATCTTGGGCGCAACGATCAGCCGGATGTCCCCCGCCTCCGCATGTTTGGCGAGAGCGCTATAGAGGGTTAACGTTCCTACAGAAAAAGACACAGCATAAGAAAGCAGTATTCCGCAGATTCCGCCCACAGTGGTTATAACCATGGCCTCCGCCAGGAACTGGAACAAAATATCCCGCTTGCGCGCGCCCAGTGCCTTCTCCACTCCAATTTCACGCGTCCTCTGGGTTACGGAAACCAGCATGATGTTCATTAGGCCAATCCCGCCGATACCAAGAGTGATGGTGCCGATGAAAGCCAGCAAGATCTTCAGACCGGTGCTGATGATTTCAAATTGCGCAAGTTGCTTGCGGGCATCGTAAATAAACACGGCGCGTTCATCGTCGGGCTTGAAATTATGGGCTAATGCTAGAGAGCTGCGAATTGTCCGCGTGAGCTCGGCGTGATCAAGGCCTTCGGAATCCAGCCACATTCCTCCCAGGTAATGAGTGTCTTGTAGAACGTTCATGGTGCTGTAGGGAATGTAGACAATCCGGTTGTCGTTGTTATCGCCTTCCTGCATGCGAGGTTGAAGCACTCCAACAACTTTAAAAGAAATGCCGCTCAGTCGGATGCTTTCGCCTAGAGCCGACATGCCAGAAAACAACTTCTCTTTAGCTTCCGAGGCCAGCACCGCGTTAAACCCATGACTGAGATTGTCTTGATCGTCAAGGAAACGCCCTTCGACGACTTTTAGATTCCACACATCTGCGAGACACGGGTCTGAACCTTGGACGGTGAATGTAAAGGAACGCGATCCCGATTGCACTGTCGTGTCTTTTTCCGACGAGCGGCAAATGTGGTGCGCAAGAGGAAGCACATTGTGCAAAAGGTCGACATCGTCGTTGGTGAAGCGCACTTGGGCGCCAGCTTTATTGCCACCTGCCTGCTGCGAAGTTCGTCCGGGAAAAATCCCGACTGCGGTAGCTCCGAAGTTTTCGAAGATGCTGGTGATAGCGCGGCCAAAACCGTCTCCGTAGGCGAGCAGCAACACCACGGTCGCGATTCCCCAAGCCATACCGAGCATGGTGAGCAAGGTCTTCCGCAGATCGTGGACCATGGCACTATAGGCTTGATGCAAGAGATCGCGCTTCATGAATGTCTGTAGTTATATGTACGAATTATTCCCTGCGCAACGCTTCGACCGGTTCCAACAAGGCAGCTTTACGAGCCGGATAAAGTCCCGCCACGGTCCCAGCTATGGCCAGCGAAGCGATAGCGAGAGCTGCCGTAGTGGGGACCAGACGGGGAGTATCGAATCCGGGAGGCTGGGGCAATGTCGAGAGTGCCGCCATCAACGCCGCCGCCGCAACCATCCCAAGGCCGCCACTTACCAGAGTAAGAAAGGCTCCTTCAATAAAAAACTGGAACATAATGCTGCGATTCGTGGCGCCGAGAGCTTTACGGAGTCCAATCTCGCGAGTGCGGTCAGCAACCGCCACCAGCATAATGTTGACGATTCCGATTGCGCCAAGTGCCAAAGTGACGAGACCAACGCTGCCAAGAAAGAGATTCATAGCGTCGAAAATCTTTCCTACCTGGTCCACCGTACGAACTGTGTCCCATTCATCGAACGCGTCGGGAGCGTCGTAGGCGAAGCC
>JBDUDA010000081.1:0-11466 GCA_040003205.1 Acidobacteriaceae bacterium
ACCAAATCATTGGTGTAGGGATCGAGCAAGTTCGCCTCGCGAAACTGGCGACGACCCTGGGAATTTCCGACCGCGTAGTATTTCGTGGAAAACGATCGCGAAGAGAAGTGTCCGACGCGATGAAGGACTGCACGTTTTTTGCGCTGCCAAGTTATTACGAGGCCTTGGGCTGCGTTTATCTGGAAGCGATGGCGTGCGAAAAGCCCGTCATAGCTTGCCGCGAACAGGGAATTGCCGAGATTATCCGCTCCGGCGAAAATGGATTACTCGTGGGAGAAAACGATCTTGAAGATACGGTGCGAGCGATCTCGATGCTATTGGAAGATTCGGCTCTCAGGCGAACCCTCGGTATTCTGGCACGTCGCACTATCTGTAATCGTTTTACCCTTGAACACCAGGCCGCTAGATTAGCCCAGGTTTATCGCGAGTCGCTTGCGTGAAGCGACTGCTAATCATCACCGAAATTATTGCCCCCTACCGCATTCCGGTCTTCAACGCGTTATCAAAAAATGCCGAGATCGACCTACACGTTATATTTCTTTCGGAAACAGATCCCTCTCTTAGACACTGGCGCATTTACACAGATGAGATCCGATTCCACTATCAGGTGCTGCCGTCATTGCGCCTGCGGATGGGAACGCGGAGCATTCTTGTGAACCGGGGCCTAAAGAAGGCCTTGGCGCAATTTTCTCCGCAAACTATTATTTGCGGAGGCTACAACTACCTGGCCTCGTGGGCGGCCGCTCGATGGGCACGCCGGCAGGGAATCCCTTTTCTGCTTTGGACTGAGAGCACGTCCCGCGACTCTCGCGGTGGCCACGTTGTCACCGAGCGGATGAAACAGAAATTTGTAAATTCTTGCGACGGATTTGTGGTTCCGGGACGCTCCTCATTCGAATATCTGAAGCAACTCCACGTTCCTGAAAATCTGATCTGCACTGCTCCCAATGCCGTGGACAATGACTTTTTTGCCAGAGCTTCGCAGCATGTAAAGAGTGAAGACGCGGTATACCGTGCGTCGCATAATTTGCCCGAGAGATTTATTTTGTGTGTAGGACGTTTGGTGCCCGAGAAGGGGATATTCGATCTGCTGACGGCCTATGCGGAACTGAGCCCTGAGGTTCGTTCAGCCGTGGCATTAGTGTTTGCAGGCAACGGCAGCGCGGAAAACGATTTGACGGCGCAAGCTGCGAAGATCGTCCAGGGACGGATTATCGTGTTGGGATTTTGTCAACGGGAAGAGTTGGCCGCACTTTATGGTCTGGCCGAGGTTCTTGTATTCCCTACGCATAGCGATCCGTGGGGTCTGGTGGTGAATGAGGCCATGGCCTGCGGTCTGCCTGTAGTCTGCTCGAAGGTCGCCGGGTGTGCCGCTGATCTCGTGCAAGACGGCTGGAATGGAAGGACCGTTCCGCCCCGCGAGGTCGCGCAACTCTCCGCTGCTGTCGAGTCTTTACTGCGAGATAATGACGTAAGATCCTCCATGAGCGCGAAAAGCCTTGAGCGCATTCGCATGTTTTCGCCCGAGCATTGCGCGCAGGGTCTAGCTACCGCGGCACTTGCCGTCACAGCACGAGGATTTGCAATGCAGTCAAACAATAGGAACCATCTTGCATAAGCGCTGGCCAAAGTTTGCCATTCTTGGCTTTGTTTTAGTGGTGAGCGCATTTGGTATTCATTTGGCGCGTACCCGTCCCGGACTCTTCAGTGATCAGTCTCTGCTCGGGGGCGTGATTTTCTTACAGGTGTTGCTGGCTTGCATCTGGAAGTTCCGTCAGTCGTTCTTCACTTTCCTGATGGTAGCCTTTACCGGGGCCGGCCTCGACTTGCCGTTAGCAGGCGCCTGGACTTCGCTGCGCTGGATTGTGCTGGCAGTGGGAGCCCTCGTGGGCTTTATGGTGTTCATGCACGATCGGCGGCGCCAGTTCGGTGTTGTCCACCTGCTGGCGTTCTGTTGCGTTCTAGGGGCCTTTGTCTCAGCGGGTGTAAGTGTTTTGCCCAGAGCCGCCTTCCTTAAAGCCGTGAGTTTGTTGCTCTTGTTTCTTTACGCATCGTCCGGTGGCAGACTGGCTATTTTGGGCAGAGAATCTGGATTTCTTCGAGGTTTGATTTGGGCCTGTGAAGTAATTGTCTATCTGACGTTCCCCGCGTATGTTGTTTTCCACACGGAGCCCTGGGGCAATACCAATTCTCTTGGAATGGTAATGGGGGTAATCGTTGCGCCGGTCCTGCTTTGGGCCGTGTTAACCGCGAAGCGGCGCGTTCTACGATGGCGATACTCGTTTGCTTTGGTTCTGGCTATTTTTCTGCTATTTCTTGGCCTTTCGCGTGCCGGCATTCTGGCAGCTTTTGTGGCGATGGCAGTGTTGCTCTTCTTGACTAGGAGGCGTCGGCTCTTAATTACAAGCTCGATCGTCGTCTTGACTCTTGTTGCTGTTGTAGCTCTATGGGACCCCGTCGCCCTGCAAAATTACGGGTCAGAATCGGCCAAGACCGTTCTCTATAAAGGACATCAACAGGAAGGACTGCTCGGCTCGAGACGGTCGCCCTGGCAAGAGACGACCGATGTAATCAGCCAGCATCCCTGGTTCGGAAGTGGCTTCGGTACCAGTCCCGTGGGCGCCGCCGACGACATGGGAAATTTCTCTTCCACTGCCAGTTCCAATCGTGAGCACGGTAGCAGCTTCTTAACCATTTTTGAATGGGTTGGGCTGGTGGGTATTATGCCGTTCGTTGCCTTGTTATTCATGCTCGTGTGGACAATAGTACGCATGCTGGTTTGGGTCTACCGGGCAAATGCTCCCTCTCATCCCGCTGTCCCAATCGTTCTGGTTCTTGTCGCTGCTTTGATCCATGCGGGTTTCGAGGATTGGCTCTTCGCTGTGGGATTTTATTTGACTGTATTATTCTGGACTTTCGCCTTCATGCTGGTCGATTTCGTTGAAGTATTGGATTTCAGTCCTGCAAAAGCTGCGGGTTCGTGGCGCCTGCACCCAGTCGCCGACAGTGTGTCCCTCGCTCAGAGGGCAGTCGGTACAATCTCCATGAGATCAATCAGCGCCGGTTCGGTTAATCCGAGACGATGATCGCCAGGTGACCCCCCGGTCAATTACTCACAATCCATGACCTTAAGCCGCAGCCCGCAATCAATGATCTCCCACCGATGATCCGCCTTTTTGTGAATGCGCTCGCCGCCAGCGCCGGGGGTGGTCTGACCTATGTCCGAAATGTGATTCCGCACCTGGCCAGGCGTGAGGATTCTCAGACCGTCGTACTGCTGTCGCAGCCGTTGCGGGACGAGTTTTTCAATATCGGTAATGTCACATTTATTACACGCGAGACGCCCGGCAACGGGGTCTCAAGGATGTGGAAGGAACAGCGATTGATTCGCGATCTGATTACCGAGAACAATTCCGACATTCTACTTTCAGCAGGAAATTTTGCGCTGCGTAAGTGTCCTATTCCTCAAATTGTGCTTTCGCGGAATTCGCTCTATACCTCACGCGATTTCTTCCACGATCTGTTGGCGCGCCGGGAATATCGGATGTGGCTGGATACAAAATTTAAAGGGGTGTTGGCCAAGAAATCGATTGACTGGGCGGACCGCTGTGTAGCGCCGAGTCAGGCATTCGCAGATGAACTCGAAGAATGGACGAGAGTTCCCGTCACTGGCATTCATCACGGCTTTGACCGCGAGATGTTTTTTGGCGATGCCATCCCGCTGTCCCCTCATACTCAAGAACAGATAGGTTTGGAAACTGGCGCCCTCCGGCTTCTCTTCGTGAGCCACTACAATTATTTCCGCAATTTCGAGACTTTGCTGCGCGCGCTCCCCCTCGTCAAAAAAAGATTGGCACCGAGAAAGGTGCGCCTCTTTCTCACTACTAAACTTCGCGCGAACGAAAATCCTGGCCTCTACCGGACCGGCTCCGCCGCCGCTCTGATCACGAAGCTTGGTTTGAAAAATGATGTTGTGGAGCTGGGCGCCATTCCGTATCGGAGGCTACATCGGCTCTATCAAGTCTGTAATTTCTACGTTTCTGCTGCCTATGCAGAGACCTTTGCTCATCCCATGGTCGAGGCCATGGCATGCGGGCTTCCTGTCGTGGCATCGGACATACCCGTGCACCGGGAAATCTGTGGCGATGCCGCACTTTATTTTGGACGGTTTGACCCAGTGGCACTGGCGGAGCAAATTATTCGACTTGCAGGCTCAACTTCCGCCGTAGAAACTTTGTCGGCGGCCGGACTTCGGCGCTCCCACGAGTTTTCCTGGAGCAAGCACGTGGACGAGATCGTAACGCTGGCTCACCGGGTGCTATCCCAAGGTCGTTCCACGCCGCCCAAATTAAGTTAAAATTCGTCGCAAAAATGATGCCGCAGTTTGAATTCCGGTAGCTGAAACGGCCGCCAATAAGGGCGAGAGCGTTGCCAAGGTCCAAAGCACACGGCGGTCCCTGGGGATCCAGCGTGATAATGCCAGCAGGAGGAATGGTACCGCAGGAATTACGAAGCGAGGAAAGCTACCGCGCGCCCAGAACGGATAATTGTAGCAATAAATCGCGAGCAAATACAATACGGCGAACCACCCTTCGACCGGAAACCTACTCCAGTAAAGCCTAAACTCGCCGCTCGTAAACATTGCAATATTTCCCGCCAGCGCAAACATAATCCAGGCGAACGTAAACATCAGATTCGTCCAAGGTGACGAATAGAGCACTGTGCCCTTGATAATGGCGTAAAAAGGAAATCCCAAAACATGGCCATGCGAATTGTAGCCATGCACGTTCGCCATGGGGCCGCCAAAATATAACATTAGAGGCAACGCGTACAGCGTCCCCACCGCCAACTCAATTGTGATCGCCCAAGCAAACTTTACAAATTCCTGCCGCCACAACAGGGTAACGCCGATCGCCACCAAAGCAATCAGCCCCAAGGGTCTCACGCTCGTGGCTAATGCAGCCAGTAGGCTGGCTATCATCCATCTTCCTCTTCGCACCGCCAAAAATGCCCCGAAAATCAGCGCGACGAACAGAGACTCTGATCCTCCCAGGAATGAACGCTGCAACCAGTCGAAGTTAAGTACGGCAAAGAAGCCGGCAATCCATCCTCCCCACAACTTGTGAGCGAGCACCACAGATATAAGCGCCGAAGCGAAGCAGATCGCCAACAGCGATGTGCGGTCCGAGATGCCGGCAATGATAGACAGAGCAGCCATGAGGTAGGGAAGACCCCAAAACTGCAAAATAACGAGCCCCGCGAAATTCCATCGCCGGATGGCGGAAGCAATCGTCATGTAGGCGAGGCTGTCACCAAAGTCATCCACTTTGGCAAGATAATTCTGGATCGCACACACACAAATTACGAAAATCGCGACGGTCAGCGCCGTGATAGCGAGAATTTCTTTGAGGTTAGGTTCCGGCGACGCTCGTCCCGGAGAACCGGCAGGTTCCGCTGTCCGAAAGGAATAGTTCATCGTATGTCTTCGCCAGAAGCTATTTCGGAAGACCTGTGACAACCGAGGCACTAAAATCTATGATTCGCCTTAAGTTCGCACCGATAGACTTTGGTTTGGTCTTTATTCACTCGGGCGCTGCAATCGGCCCAGCTTAAGAAAAGGTCGGGGCCGAGTGGGAAGACGACGGCCGCGCCATTGATCTCGGCGAGTATGCTGACTCCCTCCGCGGAGGCGGGCAATGTGAAATTGAGGGCCTGCCCAAAGATGACCGGATACGATTCGCGAACATTGTCGCTCATCATCTGATGCATGACTTCCGCTTCCATTAAAAACGTGACCGTGTCGGACCAATTGCGTGCTGAGACGCTGATGTGGCGTCCTCCCCGTGAGAAACCATCGGCCTCAATCCGGCTAAATGGACACGGTCCCGCGATGCACGAGACGCGAGCATTCTTGAATTCATTGCCGGCACCCGCATCCAACGAGGCCGATGCAATCGCCGCTTTCCACTTGCCGTCCGGCGAGCACGGCACCTGACCATTGCAAACTACATTCTCCGCATTGATCACCTGAAACGCCTTCACGGCGCTCCCTATATTCATGGTGCTCGTTGAACTTACTGTGTACCTTATCTTGATGTTCGACACCACGGTTTGCGGACGGTGAGCATCGACGTGAGTCTCCTGCTGAATCGGAACCATGTGAGCGATGTACAGTTTGTCGCTGGCCGAGGTGTGGACGTCGAGCGGTTGATAATCCGGATGCCGAAATTGAATCGTCACCGGCTGACCTCGCCTCACCCGCTTAAGCAATTTAATACGGAAATATCCAAGAGCATCCGATCGGGTGCCGGCAAGAGTGAGACCGTCTGCTATCGCGATGTCGGTGTCGGCGAGAGGGAGTTGTTTGTTGGTGTCCGCGTCCTGGCGAACCACGGCGCCGCTCAACGTTACCGGTAAGCGCCGCGCCGCGCGATACCCAAAGATACCTGCGGCGATGACTAGCAGCGCCGTCCAAATCAGAATTTTCGTTCGTCTTCTGCTCATCGTAAGTTACGAGAGTGATCCTTTATGGGTCTTTGCCACCGTGCGATCATTAACTAATAGGATATCTCACGATCTGCGGTGATTTCCTATTGCCTTGTTGATCTCTCCATCATTTAAGATGACTCCGGTGGACGAGATAAGCTTTAAATGGGGGCCCACGTCGCGGCGTACATGGCTGCGGCGCCTTGCGGCTGCGAGTGTGGCACTGCCCCTATCGCGCTCCGCCCTCCTGCCATTGCTCGCAGAAAATAAGATACAGCACGCGCACCCTGCCAAGCCTCCACTCCCCACGTATCTTTCCGAAAGCGATGATCAATTTCTGGAGGAACTAGAGAAAGCCGCGTTCTTATTCTTCTGGGAACAGGCCAATCCGCAAACCGGGCTGGTTAAAGATCGCGCCAATGCACGCTCGAATGACAACGTAGTGGTGGCAAGCATCGCCTCAACCGGCTTTGGGCTGACCGCCCTCTGTATCGGCGAAAAACGCGGCTTCGTCTCCCAGGCCGACGCGCGCGGGCGCGTGCTTACCACGCTCCGTTTCCTTTCGAAAAAGCTTCCTCTTCATCGCGGATTCTTCTATCACTGGGCAAATATCAATACCGGCGAACGATTCTGGGACTCGGAAGTGTCTTCCGTAGACACCGCAATTCTGCTCTGCGGCATCCTGACGTGCAAACAACACTTCGTTCACTCTGAGGTAAATCAGTTGGCCACGGAAATCTTCAATCGCGTGGATTGGACCTGGCTCTCCGAAGATACCGCTCTACTGCCTCACGGGTGGACGCCGGAATTCGGTTTTCTTCCCAATCGCTGGGATTATTACAGCGAACTGATGATGATGTATCTGCTGGGCCTGGGGTCGTCGTCCCATCCGCTGAAAGACGAGACCTGGGACGCATGGAAGCGCACTATTTTCGAGTACGATGGCCTTCGTTACGTTGGCTCGTTCGCCCCGCTATTCGTGCACCAATATTCCCAAGCGTGGTTCGACTTCCGCGGCAAGCGCGACAAGTACGCGGATTATTTTCAGAATTCAGTCATTGCTACCGACGTTCACCGCCGCTTCTGTCTGCAACTGGGAAAACAATTTCCCACCTACAGCGACGATCTCTGGGGTATCACGGCCTCCGATTCGGACAAGGGTTACGTTGTTTGGGGCGGACCGCCAGCGATTGGTCCCATTGACGGTACAGTGGTCCCAAGTGCGGCTGCGGGATCCCTTCCATTTATGCCGCAGGCCACCATGCGTGTGCTGCGGACCATTAAAGACAAATACAGCGCCGCCTGGAGCCGCTACGGATTTGTGGACGCATTCAATCCGCTGAAGAACTGGTATGACCCCGATGTGATCGGAATAGATACTGGGATTGCCATGATCATGGCCGAGAACGCCCGGACTTCATTCGTGTGGGAGACTTTCATGAAAAATCCCGAAGCAACCCGCGGAATGAATCGCGCCGGATTGAAGGGATATCCGCCCGCCGCTACTTAGTGCAACGCCTCGAATCAAGCCATCAGGAAATAGCCAGCTTCTTCTGCATATCTTCCAGAGTCACGCCTTTCGTCTCCGGATAAATCGTATATACGATGATGAATTGCAGCACCATCATGGCCGCGAAGAAGGCGAATGGCGCGGCCTTTGAATAAGCCGCCAGCACGGGAAACGTCCATGAAATCGCCGCGTTCATCGCCCAGTGCGTGAAACTTCCCAGGCTCTGGCCCTCCGCCCGCACTCGCGTGGGAAACACTTCGCTGATGTAGACCCAGATAACTGCTCCCTGCGAGAACGCAAAGAAAGCAATGTAGCCAATCAGCAGCCAGATCAATAGACCTTCATGCGTACCCGAGAGAAAGACCGCTGTCACACCTGCAAGACATATTGCCGTCCCAACGGAGCCCACCATCAGGAGCGTTCTCCTTCCGACCCGATCAATGATCGACATCGCAATCATCGTAAAAAGAAGATTGGTGGCGCCGATTGCGACCGCTTGCAGATCGCCGGAAACTTTGGTGAATCCGGCGCGGGCAAAAATGTCGTTGAGATAATAGAGGATCGCGTTGATTCCAGAGAGCTGGTTGAACATGCCAATGGAAACGGCGAGAAAAATCGGGAGGCGGTACTTGTGCTGGAACAGCCCCTCGTGGCCGTGGCCGTGGTCGAGATCAATGGACTTAACCATGTCCTGTAATTCAGACTCGGCGTTCTCCTCCCCGATGAGCTGCAGGACTTCTCGCGCTTCAGAAACCCGTCCCTTTTTTACCAGCCAACGCGGGCTGCGCGGAATCGCGAACAGCATGAGAAAAAACAACGCTGCCGGAACCGCGGAGATCCCAAGCTTCCAGCGCCACTCCAGCGCTCCGAATTGCGCGAGACCGATTAGATAATTGGAAAAATAGGCGAGCAGTATTCCGGCGACAACATTAAATTGAAAGCAGCCGACTAATCGGCCCCGCCACTTGGCGGGAGCAATCTCAGCAATGTACATCGGCCCCAGCACTGACGAGCCGCCGATTCCGAGTCCGCCGATGAAGCGAAAGAAAATCAACGCATACCAATTCCATGCAAAGGCACAACCCAAAGCAGAAATTAGATAGAGTAGCGCCATGCCGCGCAGGCTGTCGCGCCGGCCATAGCGGTCTCCTGGAATGCCTGCCAGCATTGCACCCACCACGGTACCCGCGAGAGCGCTTGCCACAGTCAATCCCAACTTGCTTGGGCTGAGGTCATAGGTTGTGGTGAGCGCGGCGGTAGCGCCCGCGATTACCGCTGTGTCGAACCCGAATAACAATCCGCCGAGCGCGGCAACCACGGTACTTTTGATGAGAGAAGCAGAAAGTGTCATTCGAAGTCTCCAGGTAAAAGGCCGCTATCCGTCGCGAAGCTAGAGTGAGTCTCAAATGCCTGTTCCGCCAGAACCAGTCCTCCCAGAACTCCTGCAAGTCCAGTGAATCGAGGCGGCACAACGTACTCATCCAGTCCGCTGATCAGGGCTTTGGCTCGCACATAACCATTCAAAATTTCGGAGAGCTCTTTCCTGATTAGAGGGAAAAGTTGCTCCTGCTGCATGACTCCACCGCCCAGAAGAATTCTTTTTGGAGACAATGTAAGCACCCAGTTCGCCAGTCCCAGCGCCAGGTAGCGCGCCTCTAATTGCCATCCCGGATGACTCAAGGGCAAGTCCAGCGCCGGAACTCCCCATCGCGCCTGCATGGCCGGGCCCGAAGCCAGCCCTTCGAGACAATCTCCATGAAATGGGCACCCACCGGCGTAAGGGTCCTTCTTAAAATCGTGAGGAATAAGAATGTGTCCCATCTCTGGATGCACCAAGCCATGCAGAACGTAGCCGTGAACGATGGCGCCGCCACCGATGCCGGTTCCAATCGTGAGATAGATTAAATCGGAGATTGCGCGTGCCGCCCCCCAGCGAGCTTCGCCAAGAGCTGCGGCATTGACGTCGGTATCGAAGCCGACTGGCACGCCTAATGCTTGCTGCACCGTCCCGGCGAGATCGAAATTCTGCCATCCAACCTTGGGAGTGGACGTGATGTATCCAAAGGTGGGGGAGTTTCGGTGCAGATCCACCGGGCCAAATGAGCCGATGCCAACCGCCTTCAAGCCGGCACCGCCATTCTCGTGAAAAAAAGCAATGGCAGCCGCTGTTGTGGCCTCCGGAGTCGTGGTTGGAATCCTTGATGTCCTAAGGTCCTCAGGTCCGGTTCCCACGGCGCAAACAAACTTTGTCCCGCCCGCCTCTATCGCACCAAACACCCGTCGGTCCATGCCTTAGGGAGTCTGCCACAGAACTAAGCGATGCGGCGAAAATTCGTCAAATAACGAATTCCGCGGGAGAGGACGAAGGTTTAGCTGAGGCACGTGAAGATGCGGGCTCGGGCCGGGAGTCCAGGATATCCAATCTGACTGAATCTTTGCTGGAGCGCACGCCCCGGATGCGTTCCGCCATCAGGCTCGCCATGGCTAGGGCTGATTGCCTGGCCATATCGCGGTCCTGTCCCAGCGCAACGGGATACCAGAAACCAAAGATAAAGCCGTTCACGTTGATGAAGCGAGCCAGCGATGCTCGCTGCTGGTCGGATAAATCTCGACAGTGGCGCGACTGATGCAGCTGCCGGACGACACGCTCGTTTCCCATTGCAAGCGCGGCCTGACTAAGATTAGGCGCCGCCTCGCCTTCTTGCAGCGCGGGCGGAATAATTGCTTTGTAGAATTCGCGGTCCTGCCATGTCTGCTCGACTTCGGCCGCGATCAGTCGCACGATCTCTTCTTCGAAGTCTCTCGTCATCGGCATGGGAACGTCCCGCGAAGTGTGCCGGCTAACGACATGCGCGCCAATCAAGGCGTGCAAAAGTCCCGCTTTGCCCTTGAAATATCGGCTGATTAATCCCTCCGCACAGCCCGCCTGGGCGGCGATCTCGCGGGTGGTGGTGGCCTCATATCCGCGAGACGCGAACAGCCGGGCGGCTGCGGCCAGTAGGGAGTCTTCCCGGGCCTTGCGGTCGCGCAGCCGCCGAACCGTATCTGAAGGCATCGAAATGTTGGCGGCTTGCGTCATGCCCATCCAATCTACTTCCAGCCGCCGGGAACAGATGTAAAAAGATTGTCAAATCTAAGTTAGGCATTTGAAGAATGTCGCAAAGTTTCGAAGCTGCTTAAGACGCGAGAGAGTCGAAAAACCTATTACGTTGTCGGAGGGAAGACTCAGCATCCGCTCCCGGATAACTATCTGGCGGCCGGGAGCTTTTGCTGCAACGCCAACGCGTTGCCCAATGCGGCGCCGGACGCCGTATTGTCAAAAATGCACCACGCTTCGGTCATCGGGGAAAGTCCTGCAAGGGTCGCTGCCAGCGAAGATAAGAACTGATCGTCGTAGGAGGAATAGTACTTTCGCGGGGAACCGTGCAGGCGAAAATAAACTTTACAAGTTTTAGACTTAATTCCAACCA
>JBDUDA010000082.1:0-11346 GCA_040003205.1 Acidobacteriaceae bacterium
CCCTTGTAGAAGCCGTCGCGCCCCTTCATGCGAATCGCGTCGAGGGTGCGCGCCCTAAAGACCTGGCGCTGTCGCCGGAGTAGAAATTGGTTCGCATACCACAATCCCTTTAGGTGCAGCTCAGACGTACAGTAGGAAAGAAAAAAAGGCCCGTTGGAATTATTTTCCCGATTCCGTAGGCCTGAACGTTTTGCAGCGCGCGCGCATCTCATTAGCTAGCAACATTACGAGCCGTAGGCACTGTTGGCGACGATTTTGCTAAGGAGGGTTTATGAACTCCTCTTCCAATCCGGAAAGAGTTTGGAAAACCGATCACTTCCGCGCTCCCCATGCGCGCAGTTGGAGTGATCGCCTCAACTGGGATATGATTCTTGCTACGGTCGCGATCGTCGCGATTAGCGCGGCGGGGTGGAGCGCAATTGGCGCTGCCATTTCTCACTTCGTGCAATAGCTGCTACTTGTCATATCGTAGGAGTGAGAACACATCGTAATCCGCTAGCTTGTCGCGGCCCTTGAGGAAGTCAAGCTCCACTACGAAGGCAAGCCCGGCTATTTCGGCTCCCAACGAGCTTGCTAACTTCGTTGTGGCTTGAGCCGTACCTCCCGTTGCCAACAGGTCATCCACAATCAGAATCCGCTGTCCTTTTTGTATCGCGTCCTTGTGAATCTCCAGCGTATTGGTTCCGTACTCCAGCGCGTAGTCGAATTTTGCGGTAGGAGCTGGAAGCTTTCCTGGCTTTCGCACGGGGATAAATCCGGCATTGAGGCGATAAGCGAGAGCGGGCGCAAAAATGAAGCCGCGCGCTTCCATCCCCAGAATTAAATCCACTTCCTTGCCGATGTAATGCTCCGCTAGAGCGTCAATTAGAGTTGCGAAGCCGACTTTGTCTTTCAGCAAGGTCGTGATGTCATAGAAAAGAATGCCGGGCTTGGGGAAATCAGGTATTTCGCGAATCAGCGCTTTGAGCGGTTCGCAGTTGACTCTCTCAGGCCGTGACGCGGTTTTGCTCGACATTACCAGGCTCCTTCGATACGAAATTTTGTTAAGCCAGCGACCGGTTTGGCGTCGGATTCCTCGACCTGATCTACCCGGGCCGCGCGCGGGCCTCGCTGCAACTGAGAACGAAGCGCGGAGATTTGTGCGGGCGTCCCCATAGCCAAAACTTCGACGCTTGCGTCTGCGTTGTTCCGCACCCATCCGGAGATCCCCAGAACGTGCGCTTCCCGTTCTACGAACCAGCGGAAGCCGACTCCCTGCACCCTTCCGCGAACCAGAAAGCGGCGGGCTGTGATGGATTTATCGAAAGCTGTTTCTGTCATGCGCAGGACTCGAACGCACTAAGCACGGGAGAGATAGGCTCCCTCGGAAGTATCCACGCGGATCTTCTCGCCTTCATTGATAAAGGGCGGAACCTGCACGATAAGTCCGGTTTCAGTTTTGGCGGGCTTGGTAACGCTTGAGGCGGTTGCGCTTTTAAGCCCAGGCTCGGTTTCGATGACGGTTAATTCGACTGTTTGAGGAAGTTCGATTCCCACCGCCTTCCCATCGAAAAACTCTACTTTGATTTCGAGGTTCGGGATCAAGTATTCGACAGCATCGCCCAAAATTTCTCGCGTCAAATGAGTTTGCTCGTAGTTCGATGTGTCCATGAAGTAATAACTGTCGCCGTCGCTGTACAGAAATTGCATGTCAACTTCGTCCACATTGACTTTCTCAATCGGGTCGGGAGAGCGAAAGCGATGCTCGAACATGGCACCGGTACGAAGATTGCGCAGTTTCGCCTGAATAAAAGCGCGCAGATTTCCGGGAGTGCGGTGCTCCACGCTGAACACGGAATGCAGATCATTGTTGTGCTTTATGATCATGCCGGGGCGGAGCTGGGTTGCGGGAATAGACATTAATGAGCAATCTCCTAAGCGGTGGGTACGGCTACCGGCAGGTAATCACATCTGCGCCGCACCAAACCATTCATTTTAAGGGAATTGGAATAATTTGGGAAATAGCAGCGGTTCCTGGGTAGTGGCTCAATTCAAAAGCTACAACGAAGGTTGTCATCTCGAGCGAAGCAAAGCCGCCTGGCTTTGCGAAGTCGAGAGACCTGCTGTTAGACGGGGGAAAAGCAGGTCTCTCCACTCCGCGATGTCTTCGCTGCGCGAAGCCACGACTCCGGTCGAGATGACAGGTTATTTTGAAATTGAGCCGCTGCCGGTTCCTGGCAATGGACAGAGAACACATTCAACTCGTCCTTCCCCAGAATTCCAATGCATTGGGATTTACGTCCTGATAGAGGATTTGCCCCGCAGGGCGAGAGGAGAACCTGCCGTCGCTGATAGCCCCACCGGAAGCAGGTCTCTCGACTGCGCAAAACTTTCGCTTTGCTTCGCTCGAGATGACAGATCAGGTGTGAGATTAAAAAATTAGGGTTGGAAGCTCTGTCAGCGCCTGGCATTAATTCTGTGTAGTCAACCCTGATTGGCGCGCTAAAATCCTTAACGAATTGCGCGCTAGCTTGTCGAAGTAACGTGAATCGATTCTGAATGAAAGCGAGGCCCATAAATGAGCGAAGGAACATATGAACAAGCGGAGGACGTCAGCTACCTCGGCACTGCGATTACTTTTCTCCTGATTGGCTTGGGAGCTGGAGCTCTCGTTGGCCTGCTCTACGCACCCAAAGCGGGCAAACAAATGCGCAAAGAACTCCGGCGCAAATATTCCGACGCGCGCGAAACAATCGACGACTGGAAGGAAGATGCGCGCGACCTCGCCGAAGACGCGTATGAACGCGGTAGCGGAATTGCAGACGGAATTCGCGAGCGCGTGTCCCCGGTTGCCAAAGCCGTCAAGCAAGCGCGCGGATAGTGGCAACTAGTTCGGACGAGCAGCTCGGTTGAACAAAATCTCAGTGGAACACTGACGAGAAGAAACCCTTCACTTTGCCAAAAAACCCGCGATGCGCTTTACGCTCCTTTGGGGAATCTTGAGGAATGGGTTCTGGTGGCCCGGCCCTGGCCGGAGCGGGCTCCACTTTTGTCTGCGCTGGGGCAGGCAGATCTGTAACTCGGGGATTGGTAGCTGACTTTAATTCTGGCGAAACGTCCCCACGGAACACGAAAGGCGCCTCAACCTGCACTCGGACTTCGTTGGGCTTTAACTCCGGCAAGGTAGTGCTCTCCTCTGGCTTAACTGGAGCGCTGGCCGCGGCGGGTTGCGTGCTGATTGCAGGGGAAGTTTCCGATCTGGGGATTCCGAGCGATGACTCCTGCCGCGACAAGTTCAACTTTCCCGGCGACTGAGCCTGGGCAATGACCTCGCCAGTAGGTTGTGCCGTCCTTCGCACAGGTATGGAAGAGGCAGGACATCCGCAATCGGCAGGCAAGTTGGAATCAGGCGCGTCCAGGCGTCCATTGTGAAATACAACTTGCTCGGTGGGTTTGACCTGATACGTTCCGTCCCCGATCAATTCAGAAACAATTGCGGTGGCGGAGTTTCCCGGCAACGCGCGCACGCAGGTAGTTCCGCGCGCATCGGTACTGACAGCGAAATGAAAATTGCCGGGACCGTTCATCACAATGCGGAAATCCGGTGTGAGGACCGAATCCGAGGAAGCCTGCAAGCTGTAATTTGCTTCCAGTGCTCCGTTACTCATGCCCAACATGAGAGCTTGTCCGCTGGATGAATTCGTGACTGAAACCGTCGTTCGCGGACACACCCGAAGCTCCCCTCCGTGCCGGACGCTCAAGATTGCAGTCTCGTCCCCTGCGGTAATCAGCGACCCAGGTTCGATACCACTGTCCGCCAGTATCAACTCGCCTCTGTTTCCAGTGCTGATCGGAATTGCCATTGGCGCCTCGCCGCGATTGAATCCAGTGACGGTCGGAGGGGCGGCAGGCTCGGGATTTGGGGCGAGCGCCGGCTGCGGATGCAGTCTAACGAGCAATCGATTTCCCGCCGCATCCCAGCTGTAATTGCTGGCATTCTTCAGATCAAGCACCACTCGCGCTAACGGTGGCTTATTTTGAAACTGCTCCACTCTGACAGAGCGGACCCGCTGATCGCTGAAGGCGGGACGCTTGTCTTTCAAGGCCAACTTCGAGTTGGGAAGCTCAATCACCAGTCGCGATGGCCCTTCCAACTTCTGAATATTGGGGATCACTGGAGAGCTGGATAGGATCTCGACCACGGGCTCGCCATTGTCGAGGTTAACGTTCACTGATTTGACCAGAACAGCGCGCTCGCCCGCGCTGGAGGCGAGGGTACCCGCCATCAGGAATAGGAGGAATCCGGAAGCTCGGCTGGAAGGAAACTTCATGTGGCTGTGCTTACTCGAACAATAACACTGTCGAGCGGGCGAGAGAAGAGAATGCGGGAGATCGGTTGAGCACAAACGGTTGTTTCGGGAGGCCGCCGTCAGGGATCAAGCGCGGTTGGCAAGAAAGAACCTACAAACCTTTACCACCCGATCCGACGTGTGCCGAAGTTACGGTTCCGACAAAAATTCGTATTCGTCAATTACCGCGGCTACGGCGAGTTTTCCCGCGGGGTTGCCCTCGTCCACGCGAACGACTTTTCCCTTGCAGCTCACGCGAATGCTCTCGGTCAAAGTGATTTCAGGCGGCAGTGTGAGCGTGAATTCGATGGCCGATCCGGCGGCGAAAGCCGAGTCTACATAAAAACAAATTCCCCTGGCGCTGACGTCGCGAGTCTGCGCGGATTGCTCGGGCAAGCCGTCGGCCGGAGCACTAACCGTCACCGGCAGCCGCAAAGCAAACCTGCGGGTTGACCTCTTATCTGGTTGGGCCTCGGCCATTTACCTTCCTTTTCGGTTTGTAGCATGGCGTTTTGCGCCCACCGTGTCAAGGCCCTACTTCGGCTATGTCCATTGTTAAGCAGCGCTTTCATATAATCTGTTAGACACTCAGAGCGGCTGCATTTCTCAATCTTGATTATGATTTTCGTGCTCGATAACTACGATTCGTTCACCTACAACCTGGTGCAATATCTGGGAGAGCTGGGCGCGAAAGTCGAAGTCCGTCGCAATGATCAGGTGACTTTGCGCGAGATCGAGGAAATGGGTCCGGAACGCATTGTGATTTCGCCGGGGCCATGCACGCCGAGCGAAGCCGGAATCAGCGTTGAGTTGATCAGATACTTCGCCGGGAAGCTTCCGCTCCTGGGAGTCTGCCTCGGGCATCAGGCTATCGGCGAGGCTTTTGGTGGGAAAGTCGTGCGAGCGCCCAATCTGATGCATGGCAAAACCAGCGAAGTGGAGCACGATGGCCGCACGATTTTTGCGCATATACCTTCGCCGATGACCGCCACTCGCTACCATTCCCTGATCGTCAAAGAAGATAGGCTGCCGCCGGAATTGGAAGTCAGCGCGTTTGCGAAGGACCACGATGGCTCTCGAATTATCATGGGACTTCGCCATCGGCATTTTCCAGTTGAAGGGGTCCAGTTCCATCCGGAGAGCGTGCTTACTGCTGAAGGGAAAAAGCTGATTGGCAACTTCCTTGAACTTTGAGCTACGGTGGCGCAGTTAAATAAGAACTAGTTCCCATTTCTCGCCGCTTCCACCGCGCGCAAGAGTGCCTGTGCCTTATTCATGCATTCCTGAAATTCACTGGCGGCAACGGAGTCGGCAACAATCCCAGCGCCAGATTGCAGATACGCCTTCTTACCCTGCATTAGCAGGGTGCGAATCGCGATGCATGAATCGAGATTGCCTGCGAAGTCCGCATAGAGCACCGAGCCACCGTAAAGGCCTCTGCGGACTGGCTCCAGTTCTTCAATAATTTGCATGGCGCGCACTTTAGGAGCGCCCGTTAACGTTCCTGCCGGGAAGCAAGCCGCAAATGCGTCGAGGGCATCGAGCCCCCCGCGCAACTTTCCCTCCAGCGCCGAGACCAGATGCATGACGTGGGAATATCGCTCCACGTACATAAGGTCTTTCACCTTTACCGAGCCGTACTCGCTCACTCTTCCGAGGTCGTTGCGGCCGAGATCGACCAGCATCACATGCTCCGCCCGCTCCTTCTCGTCGTGGAGCATCTTCTGTTCCAGACTCAAGTCTTCGGCCTCATCCTGTCCTCGCGGATGCGTGCCCGCAATCGGACGGTATTCAAGTTTGCTGCCGGTAACCCGCACCAGCATTTCAGGAGATGAGCCCAGAACGTGCGAGTCGCCCATGCGCAGGTAATACAGATATGGAGAAGGATTGACGGTGCGCAATGCGCGGTAAATATCGAAGGGCGCGACTCCGGGGACGAAGTCGAGGCGGCGCGAAAGCACTACTTGAAAAATGTCTCCCGCAGCAATGTATTCCCGGGCGCGTTCCACGGACTTGATGAAGCGCTGGCGGCTGGTGCCCGCGTGTACCTTCAATTTGGCCAGTGCTTTGCCGGGCAGTTTTCCCGAGGATGCCCGAGCTGACTTCTGCCACTGCGCCGGGCTCATTCCTTTCGCCAATTTCTTTTCGATCACTGAGATGTCGCGGACGGCGCGGTCATAAGCAACGCGGGGGCTCTCCCGAGAGACGTCAGCCGTGGCAACGATGTGGATCTGATGCCGTAAATGGTCAAAGGCCAATACGCGGTCGAAAAACATCATCACGCAATCAGGCGCGGAGAGATCGTGCTTTGCGTGTTCTCCAATGTTCTCCAGTTGCCGCACACCGTCGTAAGCGAAATATCCAACAGCCCCCGCAGTGAAGGGCGGCAATCCTGGATAAGTGGCCGAACGATGCTGCCGTAACAATTCTTTAACCAGGTGCAGAATATTTCCGCGACGCTGCTCGCTCTTGTTACCCCGCTGCACCTCGATCAACTCGCCGTGTGATCGCAACTGCATGTATGGGCGGACACCGAGAAATGTGAAGCGGCCGATTTGCTCTCCGCGTTCGACCGATTCGAGCAGGAACGCATTCGCTTCGTCGCTGGCAATCGCGAGAAAGGCGGAGACCGGCGTCAGTAAATCCGCGGTCACTGACTTCACAACCGGCACCAGCGAAGCGCCACGAGCGAGGCGAGAAAAGTTTTTGAAGTCGGGCCGCAGCATGGATAGGTTGCCACATTATATGGGATGGACGCATGGCAACTTTCATCCGCTCCCGGGCCCTAAGAGAATGGCCCATCTCAGCATTCATCGGCTTCAGTAACCAGCGAATGAATTGACGGATTGCAGCCCGCGGTAGAAGATGACCACGATACCTGACAGTGCTGACAGAAACTTATGCGGGTTAAATTCTGGGGCGTTCGCGGCTCAACTCCCACGCCTCAATCCGAGAACCTGCGCTATGGGGGCAATACCTCCTGCGTGGAGGTGCGGCTGGGCGACCAGCTCTTTGTTTTTGATTGTGGCACCGGCTTTCGCGTCCTGGGCCATGGGCTTAAGCATGAATTCGGAGATCGCCCGGTTTCCGCGCACGTCTTCGTTTCACATTTTCATTGGGACCACATTCAGGGCATCCCTTTTTTCGGGCCTTTATACGACAACCCTGAAAACCATTTCGTGTTTCATTCATCCGGCCGCAATCGAAGCTTAAAGCGGGTGATGGAAGATCAGATGACTTCTCCGTATTTCCCAGTGAACCTTAACGAGATGAAGGCGCGGCGGGAATTCCGCGACGTGGAAGAAGGACGAATCGAACTTGACGGCGTCACCGTGCAAACCAGCTGGCTTAATCATCCGCAAGGCTGTTTAGGGTTTCGCCTGGAGACCAAAGACGGTGTCTTCGTTTATGCGACCGATAACGAACCGGGCAACGAGCTATTCGACAAAAACGTACGGCAACTCGCGGCCGGCGCCGACGTGCTGATTTATGACTCACAATACCTTCCGGAGGAATACGCTGCCAAGCGGCGCGGCTGGGGACACAGCCACTGGCGCGAGGCAGTGAACGTGGTGATGGAAAGCGGTGCCAGCGAGCTCATCCTCTACCACCACGATCCGGACCATGATGACAATTGCATCGACAAGGTGGTCACCGAAGCTCGCAATTATTATCCGAGGGTGCGGGCGGCGTCTGAGGGTATGGAAATTCTGATCAAGCGCTAGCCTCACGGTCGGACACTCTGCAATTCAATCTGGGGACGATCACTCGCAGTGCCTTCCTTTCCACACTGATTTCAATCGGCGTTTGGCATACGTATTCGCCGTCCGCGTAAACGTCCATTGGAATTTCGGTTTCCATTCGCAAATTTTCAGTCTGAAAATATTTCACTTGAGGTAAGGACAGATGTCTTCCGAGGTAGACCGAGGGAAACACGCTGAGCAAGTGCATCTTTCCCATCGCCCTCACCGTGCAGACGTCGAGTTTGCCGTCGTCTAATTCCGCTCGCGGGGCAATCTTGGCGCCGTGGCCGTACGCGGGCGTATTCGCAAAGGCGGCAAGCATCAGCTTTGTGCGGGTGACATCGGAAGACACTCCCACCTCCGAGTTGGTGAATTTCGCGGCGAATGATTTGAAACTCCATAAGACAGATGGAAGACTCAGTGCGTATCCGCCGTGGGCGCGGAGCCAACGAGGCAGCCGGTTGGCGCGCCGAGCCACCTCGGCGTCGAGACCTACGCAGGCTACGCAGCAGAAATAACGGCTGACGTCACAAGCGTTGCCCGGGTCATTGGTCAGATCTCTGATGATTCCCAGGTCAATCACTCGTACAGACCCGCGGCCGGACTGAAAGTTCTTCCACGCTCGCACCGCATCGTGAATACTTCGCAGGTTCAAAGCACGCGCAAAATCGTTGCCGCTACCACACGGCACTACTAGAACTGGCAATTGAAGTTTGACGAGCTGGGCGAGATGGCGATGAATGGTGCCGTCGCCTCCGAAAATCAATATGGCGTCGGCATCAGAGGAGACTGCGGGGAGGCCGTTGGACCATGTGATACCCGGTTGGGATTGAAATCGCTCGATAGCTTGTGGGGAAGTTCCGGGGCCGGAGATAACTGCTGCTCGCATTCGCGCATGAGGCTAACAGATTTTGTTGGAATTCAATCTTAAGCGGAGCAGTGCTTAATCTCCTGTAATTGCTATCTAGCCACTGTCATGTTGAGCGACGGGGTCGAAGCATCCCTATGAGCTGCGCGCATGAGTCTGGCAGACGTTGCAGACTCCCTCAGCGGCTGAAGCCGTCCGCTCGGTAGGCTCCCTTCGCAGCGCCGAAGCGCTGCGCCACCCACAATCCAATTCGTTTTATCGAAAAAGACTAAAGGTCGTCTGTTATTTTTATTTTCTTTAGCTTGCGGCCCACGCGGACAATCAGTTCAGCAGGAAGGGCGGTGAGGAAAATGAGCGGGCTGGTCTCGGCACTATCCCCACTGGTGCCGATTTTTACCGCGCCTTCTTTTATTTTTCGCTGGCCTTCGGAGGCAGAATCAACCAGCCCAGCGGCAGCTAAAAGCTTGTCTAGCCGGACGCCGGGATAATTCCTCCCGAATGAAATCTCACCTGCTCCGTCTTCAACAGCTAAGTAAGGAACCTTGATGCCATCCGAGTAGATGGACGCCGACTGTCTCTTCTCTTCGGGCAAATCTTTGAAATCATGGGGCGATTTAGCACCACTAAGCAAAGATGAGACCGTTTCCATATCTTCCGGAATCTCTTTCTTCTGAAATTGCTTTGTCCAGTTTTCATTGGCCGACGCGCCTGCGGCTTCCCCGTGAAAATCGCGGACGATACGCGTTGCCAACTGGCGTTTAATCTCCATCGGATGCGCGTTCCCCGCTTTCACCTCATCCTTAATTTTTGCGATTTCAGGCAGTTGCACATCCGTGAGCAACTCGTAGTACCTCCACATCATGCCGTCGGAGATTGACATTACTTTCCCGTACATCTCCAGCGGCGGCTCGTGGATGCCAATCGCATTGTTGAGAGACTTCGACATTTTTTGCACGCCGTCGAGGCCCTCGAGGATCGGCATCGTCAGTACAACTTGAGATTCCTGGCCGTATCCGCGCTGTAGTTCGCGGCCCACCAGCAAATTGAATTTCTGATCGGTGCCGCCAAGCTCAACATCGGCGTGGAGAGCCACGGAATCGTATCCTTGTGAAAGTGGATACAGCAGCTCATGCAAAGCAATCGGCTTCTCTTCGGTGAAGCGTTTATGGAAATCTTCGCGTTCCAGCATTTGCGAAACTGTGTACTTGGCGGCCAGACGAATCCAATCTTCGCTCTTCATCTTTGCTAGCCATTCGCTGTTAAAGCGCACTTCGGTAGTCGCCGAATTCAGAATTTTGTAAACCTGCGCCATATATGTTTTGGCATTGCGCATAACCTCCTCTGCACTCAGCGGCGGACGAGTGGCAGAGCGACCGCTAGGGTCGCCGATCATTCCGGTAAAGTCGCCAATCAGAAAAATCACTGTATGACCGAGGTCCTGGAAATGTTTCAGTTTGCGCAACAATACGGTGTGGCCCAGATGAAGATCGGGGGCGGTGGGGTCGAATCCCGCCTTGACACGTAGTGGCTTTCCGGCGGTAAAAGATTTTTCAAGCTTCGAGCGCAGCTCAGACTCGCGAATGATTTCGGCGGAGCCTTTCTTGAGGTACGCAAGCTGTTCGTCAACTGGTGCGAAGGTCGGCATTGCTTGGAATTATACCGACACCTCGCTCTTGCTGAGCGGACTCTCGTCGCCGTGGTCTTGAAGGGCAGACGAAAGCATTTCTAGACCTCGATGCCGTGGCGCGCCGATAGGGATCCTTCGGCGCAAAGAGTCATTCGCAAGCGAATGACTCTTTTTGCTCAGGATGACATTTCCTTGCTCAGGATGACAGTTTCTTGATGGGGATTGACAGTTCAGTTTAACTGCGCTTCCAGTCGCGTGGCCACGCTAGGCGGTTTTGCGAAGGAACTTTCGTCCCACAACCTCATGATTTCCCTGAAGGACGAGATTGATGGCTTCGGAATAAGCCAGATGCTCCTGCTCGAGAATGCGTTCCGCCAGCGAATCCTCGTTGTCGGAATCCAGCACTGGGATCGACTTTTGAACGACGATCGCTCCGTGGTCGAGTTCTTCGTCCACGAAGTGCACGGTGCATCCAGCGACTTTCACACCGTACGCGCAGGCTTGTTCCTGGGCCTCGAGCCCCGGGAACGACGGGAGAAGTGACGGATGAACGTTCAGAATGCGATTGGGGTATTGCTGCACGAACCAGGGAGACAGCAGTCGCAGATATCCTGCGAGGCAGACCAGTTCTACACCATGTTCGCGGAGTTGAGCGACGATTTCGCGGTCATGTTCTTCCCGCTGTTTTCCTTTAGAAGGAATCGCCAGAGCCTTAATCCCGAGTTGCTGTGCGACTTCGAGCCCGCCGGCATCTTCTCGATTCGAAAGCACGATCGCAAT
>JBDUDA010000083.1:0-11298 GCA_040003205.1 Acidobacteriaceae bacterium
TAAGTGATAACGCCTGTTTTCGCCAATCATCGGCGTTGCGGCATAATGCAGATGAGGCAAGTCGATATGACCGATGTGGTTCACCTGCTGTGGTTCGCAAAAGAAATGCCGAAGGGGATGGCGACATCGAACCCCTGATTGGCGTTTATTTGTCTGACGAGGAGGCGAGGGCGGCCATTAAGCGGATGAAAGATAAGCCCGGATTTGCAGATTTCCCGCAAGGCTTCGAGATGTGTCCATATTCACTTAACCGCGATCATTGGACGGATGGCTTCGTTCTGGATGGAAAACGAGCGTTGCCTCGGTGGCTGGCTTGATTGCGTGTGAACACCGCGACGAACTACAGGCACAACTCAAAGCTGCTTTCGAGCAGTGGTACGAGTTCAAAAACATCCCCGGAAAGGAACGCGAAGCGCAAAGAGCCGAACGAAAGGTCGGCCACATCCAGCGTTCGCTGGGCGATCACTACGCGAAGCACGGGTGCAACAAGGACTCGTGACCAACGCAGCATAGTTGGCGAAAAATTGCCATTTCACTCATTGTCAATGTGTTCAATTGCCTGATTACAACAGCTACGTCTTGAGCGACTTCGCTTGTTGTTCAAAGGCTGCCGCTTGGGAATATTCACCGAGCTTGCGACTTGTTGCTGCAAGCATTGAATATCGCAATGTGGGTTCCGGCCCAGATGGCCCGGATTGCAGGCAGAGGATAAATTCCCGTTTTGCTCGTTGGAATTCCTTCAGCTCATACAAGGTGTAGCCGTAATAGTAGTGAAACACAGCTTGCCATTCTTTACTTACGCCAAGAGCGTTGGCCCGCTCGAACTTCTCTTTTGCCAGAGCGTAGAGTTCGAGTTCGTGGTAGCAACGACCGAGATGACAATGAATGTCGCTGCGAACTTTCTCATCAAGGTCGAATTTTGTCGCCTCTTCCAGCAGTGGCTTGGCTTCCAAATTCCTTTGTAGGTGCATAGGAGAGAAGGCCCTTTGCACCTGAACAGCTTTATACATTGGCCGCCCTTCAGTGGTCTTCAGCCAGTGGTCATCCTTCGCCAATATGGACGAGATTGCTTGCAATCCTTCTTCTCGATGCCCTTCTTCGAGCAGTGCGGCCGCACGGGATAGGTCGGCTTCTGCGGAGCTCTCGTTCATTGCAGCGGTCAATTATGCCATCATCGTTGGCGATAAATCGCCATCTCACTCATTAAGTCAATGAGGCTAACGCTTAAGACGCCTACAATTTTGGCGCTGGCACATGCCTAAGCCAATTGGACTCTCGAAAGCTTCCCACCCCTGCTATCCTGACCCTGACTTTCCATGATCTCCGAGCGTCAACAACTCTCGCCTGAAGAGGCAATCGCCTCCAAAAAATTGGTGCGCCGTCTCCTCTTCGCACTCATGGTCTTAGTCTCTGCTTTGATTGGAGCCACTGCGGGCCTGCTGCTCGTTTATTCCACCGACCTGCCCGAGGTCGAGGAGCTCGAGCACTATCGTCCCGGCTCGATCACGCAACTCTATGACGATCAGAATCGCATCATCGGAACCTTCGCCCTCCAGCGCCGCGTAGTCGCATCCTACGAAGATTTCCCACCGGTTTTGCGCGATGCTCTACTGTCGGTGGAAGATAAAGATTTCTTCCGTCATTCTGGAATCAACCTGTGGCGCGTGTTCGGCGCGGCCTTTCGCGACATCGAATCGGGCGGCAAATTGCAGGGCGGCTCGACCATCACCATGCAGCTTGCGCGAAATTTGTTTTTATCCCCCGACCGTTCCTTCCATCGCAAGGTGCAGGAGACGCTGCTGGCGATCCAGATCGAGCGTCGCTTCACCAAACCGCAAATTTTCACGCTCTACGCCAATCAGATTTTTCTTGGCCACGGTGTCTACGGATTCGAAGCTGCCTCCGAATATTATTTCAACAAGCCCGCCAAACAACTGGCTATAGAAGAAGCCGCACTGCTGGCTGGACTTCCCAAAGCTCCCGCAAATTATTCGCCAATCACTCATGCAGACCGGGCTTTGAAGCGCCGCAATCTGGTCATCAACGCGATGATGGAGGACGGGAAAATCACAGCGGAGCAAGCCACGCAGGCGCGCAATCGTCCGCTGCAACTCGAAGTGGCGCACGATCCGAATTCCCTCGCACCCTACTTTGTGGAGGAAGTTCGCCGCTATCTTGAAACCAAATATGGCAGCGACCAGGTTCATGAAGGTGGATTGCGCGTGAACACCTCCCTCGACGTGGACCTCCAGCGCGCCGCCAATCGTTCAATTTTCAACGGACTCGCCGCTTACGAGCGCAGGCACGGTTGGACGGGCCATCTCGAAAATGTGCTGGCAAGAGGCATCACGCTGAATGGCTATCAGAATCTCGACTGGGTAGACGAGCCCGAGGTCAATGGATATATCCACGCGCTCGTCACGGCAGTGTCGCAGAATTCCGCGGCAATTAAATTTGGGCGCTTCACCGCGTCGCTCTCGCCGGCGGATGTTGCATGGACACATCAAAAAATCCGCGAGCTGTTCAAGCCCGGGGACATTGTTTACGTAAAAATCATTTCACTCGAAGGTGGTAAAGCTCGCGTCACGCTGGAAAAAGATTCCGGGGTCCAGGGCGCGCTGGTCGCCATCGAAAACGCCACCGGCGAAATCAAAGCGATGGTCGGTGGACGCGACTTCAATCAATCGAAGTTTAATCGTGCCACGCAGGCGCTGCGCCAGGTGGGTTCGTCGTTCAAGCCATACGTCTACACCGCCGCCATAGATCAGGGCGCGAAGCCGGATGATACTATCCTCGACGTTCCCGTCACTTTCAATACCGCATCGGGCCCATACTCTCCTCACAACTACGACGAAAAATTCGAGGGCACCATTACTCTTCGCCGGGCACTCGCACAGTCGCGCAATATTCCCGCGCTTAAACTCGCCGACCACATGGGGATTAAAACCGTGATTGACTACGCGCACCGCTTCGGAATCACTTCGAACATTCCCGCTTATCTTCCCGTGGCTTTGGGCGCGGCGGAAGTCACTCCGCTGGAGCAGACTTCCGCTTACACCGTCTTTCCCAGCGATGGCGTTCGCATCACGCCGCGCTACATCACCAAAGTCAGCGACTATGAAGGACGCGTGTTGGAACAGTCTTATCCCGACGCTAAAGACGTAATCAGCGTGAATACTGCTCGCACCATGACCTCGATGCTGCGCGAAGTTGTATTGCATGGCACCGCGATTAGCGCGGCGGGGATGAACTATCCGCTGGCAGGAAAGACCGGTACTACTAACGGCTTTACCGATGCCTGGTTCGTCGGATTTTCTCCCACTCTGACCGCAGGCGTTTGGATGGGCTACGACGAGAAGAAAGCGCTAGGCGCAAAAGAAAGTGGCGCGCACGCCGCGCTTCCGATCTGGATCGATTTCATGAAATCAGCGCTGGCGGGAAAAGATCCGGGCGCGTTTAATATTCCTGCTGCTGACAATAATGCGGCCGCGCCCAAACTTGATACGCCAGATACGGCTCCGGCAGATGAAGAAAGCCATTAAGCACAATCGTTGAGAATGACGCTGCGAACTTTTTTCCGGGCTGTCCTACTCGCGCTGGTTCTACTCAGCGTTGCGCTCATCTCCGCGCTGACTGCAATGCGATTCGCGATTCATGGCAGCGAAGTTTCGGTGCCGGACTTTGTTGGCAAGTTACCTGTGGATGCGCGCAGAATCGCGGAACAGAATGGACTGGATTTGGAAGTCGAGCGCCAGTATTACAGCGCCACCGTGGCCGAGGGCCGAATACTCTCGCAGCTTCCCGGCGCGCATACCAAAGTTCGCAGAGGATGGCAGATTCGCGTGGCAGAAAGTCTCGGTCCGCAGCGCGTGGATATCCCGAGCGTGGTCGGACAGAGCGCTCGCGCCGCCGAAATGAACATTCGCCGGCGTGGATTGGACGTAAGCGAAACTGCGGAAATCGAAGTTTCAAGCGCTGCGGTCAACCAGGTCGTTTCCCAGAATCCGCCCGCGAATGCGAACGACGTGTCAGCGCCGAAGATCAGTCTTCTTGTGGGCCAGGCTTCACAACCTCCGGCTTTCGTCATGCCGAACTTCGTCAATCAGCAAATCAATGCGGTTAGAGTAACTTTGGAAAATGCCGGATTTCACGTTGGAACTGTTTCCTCTGCCACGGATCAAACAGCCCCGCCGCCTTCGATTCCCTCAGCGGAGCCCCCTGCCGCCGCCGCCCCTGTAGCTCCGGCGGGAATTGTCGTGTCACACAGTCCGGCTGCGGGCGAGAAGTTGACCGCCGGAGCCTCGGTTAACTTTGTGGTGCGCTAGGCAGACTTTTCTAAAATTGCGGCGAAAAACCCGTCACACGGGTGCACTCCCGGAATGGTACGCAGGTACGGCCCGCTCAGAAGAGAATCTATATCTGGCCACGCCAATTCGCCTGCCATACGCATGCGCTCTAATTCCAAGCGGCAATCAACGATTCGGAACGTCGGATTTTCCGCGAGGGCCAACTCCACGACGGCAGAATTTTCCTCCGGCTCCAGGGAACAAGTTGAATAGATCACTCGTCCGCATGCCGCAACGTGCTTCATTGCGGCTTTCAAGATGGCAGCCTGCCGCGCCTGAAATTCAAGCAGGTCTTCCTTTTTTAGCCGCCATTTTATTTCAGGGTGTCGCGCCAAAGTGCCAGTCCCTGAGCAGGGAACGTCTGCAAGCACACGATCAAAAAGTCGCTCTACGGGAAAATTCAAAATGTCAGCCGTCACTACCTGAACATTGTCAGCCGTCACAAGTCTTTGCAGCAGCCGCGCGCGATGTGGATGCAGTTCGGCGGCGATGATTGCCGCTGCTGGATTTCGCTCGGCAAGTACACGGGTCTTTCCTCCCGGAGCGGCGCAGCAATCCAAAATGTTTGCCCCGAGTCCAACCAGTAGAGCGACAAGCTGAGAACCTTCATCCTGAATCGTTAGACGGCCTTCGCGAAATGCTGACGTCGCCGTAATATCGCCGGACTCAACATAGCGCGCTGAATTGAGCAATCGCCCGGATGTGAGCTTCACATGCTCTCGCTCCAATTCGTCAGCCAGCTTTTCTGCTTCCGTGGCTGCGCCGAATCGAATGCAAGTCTCGGGAACGGTCTGATCGTGCTGGCAGACCATCTGCGTTGTTGCGAGCCCAAACGCCTGCACCCATCGTTCGGCGAGCCATAGGGGATGGGCAAACTCTTGCGATAGTTCCTGTGCGGTCCCAATATTCTGCGCTCGTGCCGCAGAGTGGGGGAGACGGTTATTAGCCGACTCTGCCATCTTCCGCAACACCGCATTCGCGAAGGGGACCGCCGAGCGCTTGCGCGCCTTTCTAACCAACTCAACGCTCTCATGGACGACTGCGTGCTTCGGAATACGGTCCAAGAAAGAAAGCTGATATGCCGCCATCCGCAACGCGGTCAGTACTTCCGCATCGAGTTTGGGCAAGTTGAGAGAAGAATGTTGGGCGATTTTTCCATCCAGCAAAGATCGCCAGCGCAGAACTCCCATTACCAACTCGGTGGCTAATCCGTGGTCGGCGGATGAAATTTTGCCTGCGGTCTCTGCATGTAAAAGCTCAGACGCATAAGCATCCACATTCTGAACTTTGAGCAAAATATCGAAGGCGAACTTTCGGGCTGGAGAGACTTGCATACTTTCAACTGTCGATCTTCTGGCCACTCTTCAGGTGATATCCGTTGGCAAAGTCGCGGGCGGACAGACGCTTTTTCCCATCCACCTGAACCTCGCCTAACGCCAGAGCGGTGTCTTCGCCGCATCCGACGAGCACCTGATCGCCTTCCACGAATATCTCGCCGGGGGGTAGTTTCCGGTCCACTGCACTGGCGGTAAGAACGTTCAAAAGTCTTTCACGAAAGATCGTGAAGGCTCCCGGCCACGGACGGAAACCGCGCATGCGATCCACAATTTCGTACGCCGTCCGCGAAAACAAAATGCGCCCGTCTTCTTTTTTCAAGATCGGCGCCAGCGTTGCCCGTGAGCTGTCTTGAACGCGCGCCTGCACTTTGCCGTCTTTCATCCCACGCAATGTCTGAATCATCAATTCCGCTCCGATGTCAGCAAGCCGCGGGCCAATTGTTTCCGATGTGTCGCTCGCATTCAACGGAAGTTCTTGCTGTAGCAGAATGTCTCCTGTATCGAGGCCGGCATCAATGCGCATGGTTGTGACGCCGGTGACCTTTTCTCCCTTTGCGATTGCCCATTGAATCGGCGCGGCGCCGCGATACTTCGGGAGCAGGGACGCATGCAGATTAATGTTTCCCAACGGCGGCAGATCAATCATCCATTGCGGAATGATGCGCCCGTACCCCACAACAATAATTCCCTCAGGCGCGATCGCGGACAGTTGCTGACGAAACTCTTCGTTATTTTTGATAGCTGCCGGTTGCGCCAGAGGTAAACCCAACTCAACCGCTCTCTGCTTAACCGGAGAGGCAGAAAGCTCAAGCCCTCGTCCGCGCGGCTTGTCGGGTTGCGTAACCACCAGAACGACGGAGAACCCAGCCTGCACCAGCTTGCTCAATGTCGGGACGGCGAAGCGCGGAGTTCCGCAGAAAATCAGTTTCAACGTCGCCCCCGCGCACGGCGAGTTACCACTCGCCCATCTTCGCCAGCTTCCGTATTCTTCGCTTGATCAAGTCGCGCTTCAGAGCACTGATGTGGCTCATGTAGAGTTTGCCGTTCAAATGGTCGGTTTCATGCAAAAACGCGCGCGCCAGTAATTCCTCTCCGGTTTTCTGGAACCATTTGCCGTTTTCATCCTGCGCTCGCACTGTTACCTTGCGCGGACGCGTCACCGACTCCCGAAAATCAGGCACGCTCAAACATCCTTCACTCTGCGTGTGTCTGCCTTCAGTATGAATGATCTCCGGATTCGCCAGCACTAATTGACCTTCAGGATCTTCCTGGAACGTGATGTCAATCACCGCAAGTCTCTTGCCAATCCCAATTTGCGGCGCGGCCAATCCAACGCCGCGCGCGGCGTACATGGACTCGAACATGTCCGCAATCAGCTTTTTCAGGTCGTCATCAAAAACGGTGACTGGGTCCGCTGGTCTTTCCAGCACAGGATTGCCATACTTCACAATGGGATAAATCATTCAGTAGTTATTCGTTCGGTAATTACCGTTCAGTAGTTTCTTAGTTGTTCGCAGTAGCCGGTGTAATTACGTAGCGTTTCTTTCAGAGAATCCCCACCGAATTTTTCCAATGCGCATTTCGCGAGAGTCAGCGCCACCATAGCCTCAGCGGCGACTCCAGCCGCGGGCACTACGCAAACATCCGAGCGCTCATACGCAGCCTTTACTGGCACCCGCGTAGTGAAATCAACCGATTGCAATGGACGCCGTAAGGTCGAGATCGGCTTCAAATATCCTCGGATGCGAATTTCTTCGCCGTTGGAAACTCCACCTTCGATTCCACCCGCATTGTTCCGCGCGCGGCTGAATCCCGTGAAGGCTCCCGTCTTCTCATATCCGATCTCATCGTGGACGGCCGAGCCGGGCGACGCGGCCGCAGTCACGCCCGATCCGATCTCCACCGCTTTCACCGCCTGCACCGACATCACGGCTGCGGCCAGCAGGGCGTCGAGCCGTTCGTCCCACTGTGCGTAAGAACCGAGCCCAGGGGGAACCCCATGCGCCACCACTTCAAATACGCCACCAAGAGAATCGCCTGTCCTATAAATCTTATCGATTTCCAACTTCATCCCCTGCTCGGCTTCGGCGTCAGCGCAATTTAGAAGCACTTCGTCGCTTCCCCAGAGCTCGTGAATCCGTTCCCATGAAACCTCTTGCTGCCCTAGATTCGCCTCACCAACCGCGATCACGTGACTTAAAACATCGATACCCAGAGTTCGCAAGAATATTTTTGCCAGTCCGCCAATTGCCACTCGAGCGGCGGTTTCCCGCGCGGATGCGCGCTCAAGAACGTAGCGCGCCTCTGGAAAATCATATTTCAAAGCCCCAGCTAGATCGGCGTGTCCGGGACGCGGCGACGCCACCGGCTTATGTTTCTTCGCATCGCCGGTCTCAACAGGAAGCGATTCCTGCCAATTCTTCCAATCTTTATTCTCCAATCGAATCGAAATTGGCGAGCCGATGGTGATTCCATGATGAACGCCGGACATGATATGAGCGGTATCGCGCTCAATTTTCATGCGTCCGCCACGCCCGTAGCCCTGCTGGCGGCGCCATAACTCTCTATCGAGAAATGCCTGGTCCACGGGCAGCCCAGCCGGTAGGCCCGAAAGAAACGCCAATAAAGCCTCTCCGTGAGACTCTCCCGCCGTGAAGTATCGCAACATTTCCTTTGGATTGTACCCGATGCCCAGGGCAAACCCATGAGGTCAGACACCATCCAACTATTACAGATCACAAGGAGACGAAGTGCCGCGCGCAGCCCGTTTATCAAATAAAAAATCCGCAGGTGGACGAAAGGCCCAGGCCGCTCACGAGGCTAAGGATAGTTCACGCCTTTCCCGTCGGCTGCTCGAAGCCCAGGAAGAAGAGCGCAAGCGGATTAGTCGCGAACTGCACGACGGGACAGGCCAGAGCCTCATGGTTCTCCGCTTCCATCTCGGCATGCTCGCGGACAAGCAAAATGCAGAGCTTACGCCCAAGGTTGCGGAAGCTCTAAGCGTTCTTGACCGCATCATCGAAGATGTACGACGAATCATCGGGCGCCTTTCTCCCCGAGTTCTGGAAGAACTTGGCCTTCTGGCCGCCATTCGCAAAGAGGCGCGCGAGTTGAGCAAGAGAATCGGGATGGAATCTCATCTCGACCTTCCAGGCGACTTGGGTACCGTCGACCAAGAGGTCGAAGTGGCGCTTTATCGATTACTTCAGGAAGCACTACACAACATTGCCAAGCATTCTCACGCCGCAAAATTCACTGTAAGGCTGAAGCGCAAGGCCGGCTCATTGTGTCTGCAAGTTGAGGACGACGGTGTTGGATTCTCGCTGAAGGCCGGCTCTCAGTCTCAAAACTTCGGCTTAACTGGCATGCGGGAAAGAAGCGCGGCTCTGGGCGGAAAAATCCGGGTGCGATCCAGCAAAGGTTCCGGCACGACAATCAGCGCGTCGCTACCGCTGCGGAAAGACTCTACGGTCCAGAAACCTCTCTCCCCAGCAAACGCCTCTATGAGCGGGGGCGATGTTGTTCCAATTCCATTTTCGAAGCGCTCAGTCGCGGCGAAGGCAGGATGAAATGAAGAATGAATTTTGGCGGGTTCGCCGGCTGCCTCTCCTGGCACGCTCCATCGCGGTGTTCGTATGATTACCTGTCTGGTTGTAGACGATCACACTCTATTTCGCGACGGCCTGCGCCGAGTACTGGAGAGCGAAGCCGATATTAAAGTCGTAGGTGAGGCGTCCGATGCGTCGGAAGCGCTGGAGCAGGTGCGCATGCTCAAGCCTACTGTCGTGCTGATGGATATCGGGATGCCGGGGATGTCCAGCTTCGACGCTGCCCGTGTTATGAAAAAGGATTATCCCAATACCCATGTGATGTTTCTAACCATGTATGAGGATGAAGAGTATTTACTTCAGTGTCTCGACGTGGGCGCGGCGGGATACCTGTTGAAGGATTCTCCCGCCCCGCGCCTGATCGGCGCTGTTCGCGACGTGCATGCCGGCAGAAAATATCTAAGTCCCCAGGTGTTAGGAAAATTAGTGGACGACTTTCGATCACGCTCCGCTCAGGCGGGACAAAAAACCGCTCTCACCCCACGCGAACGCGAGGTCATCAAGATGCTGGCGGAAGGACATTCCGTGAAGACCGTGGCAGCGTTACTCGGATTGAGCATAAAGACCGTCGAGGCGCACAAATTCAATCTGATGCGCAAACTCGATATTCACAACAAGGCGCAACTGGTCACCTACGCGATCCAAAAGAAAATCGTCAAGATGCCCGCTGAAGCGTACCCATCACCAAGCAGCTGAATCGTAATCCGTCACCAAACAAAAGAACAATTGTCATCCCGAGCGAAGCCGAGGGATCCCTATTCATCCGAATATGCGGGTTCGCGTCGCAGATGTGGACTGCGCTCGGAAATAACTTGAGTGCCTTGCAAAAGTCGCAGCGGATGAAGAATTGTGTTGACAGTCGAGGTAATAGTACGCAATATCTTGTGGTAGACGTATTGCGCGTACAACAACGTGCATAACGTCGCGGACAGGGCCCCGTAAACGGCCTTCAAGGGAAAATCGTTCAGGAGGATAACTTAATGGCAACCAAGAAAAAAGCAGCCAAAAAAAAGAAACACTAATAGGGCCCCGCAATTGAACGTGATCGGCGCAACTGGAAAGCCTTTCGAGAGAAGCACCTCTTGAAGGCTTTTTTTACTGCTCGCCGAGCGGTGCAGCAAGTTCATCGCTAAATTGCTAGAATTACGATTCGGAAAGCGCCAGAATTTGATTGTGGCAAAATGCGGGGTCGTGGTAAAAACGCGCGTAGAGTTGGCAGCACCGCAGGAGGCTACATGCCGCTACTGATAAGCCAATGAATCCTCGCAAAGCGATCGCCCAATCCGTGAAAACCAGCGACGTGATGGTGCCGGATAAGTTGTATTTCCGCATTGGCGAGGTCGCGGAGCTTTGCCATCTTCCGGCGTACGTGCTGCGATTCTGGGAGACGGAATTCTCGCAGCTCAAACCCGTCAAGAGCAGCACCGGACAGCGCATGTACCGGCGAAAAGATGTCGACAATGTGCTGCGAATAAAAGGTCTTCTTTACGAGGAAGGTTTCACAATCGCTGGAGCGCGCCAGCATTTGCGGACAGAGGTCAAATCAGACAAGAAACAGGCGCCCTTGCCGTTTCCTGCTGGAACAAAAGCAAACCTAAAAAACATTCGCCAGGGACTGCACGAGATTCTTGGCCTCCTGACTCCTCGCCGGTAGGGAAAATTGGCGCGAGCACTCTTGCCTGCGGAGATCAGACGAGTTTCAAATCAACTGCGTATCTGATCCAGAACTCGCTCGATGTCGTTCTCCTGAAACAAACGAATTCCCGCGATTCCAGCCGCCCCTGCAGATATGCATTCGCCGACGTTGTGAAGACTGATACCACCCAGCGCTAAAACCGGAATTTTGCCAGCGCAAGCTTCACTTAACTTTTCGAGTCCGGTGCCAGTGAGACTTGGTGCGTCGTGCTTCTCAAACACCGGTCCGAAGAGAGCGTAGGTTGCGCCCTCTTGGGCTGCGCGCTCCACCTCCTTCACGGAGTGACACGACACCGAAATGACGGGAATCTC
>JBDUDA010000084.1:0-11242 GCA_040003205.1 Acidobacteriaceae bacterium
CCCCCAGCGGACCGGGGTCAATCCGGCTCGGGATGGAGGGGAGCTTGTCGCCCACCAGTTCTCCTACAGCCAGAGCGGTAACAACTCCAGTCGGGATGGCGGATTTGATTTTGCGCAGCGGAGAACGGCGCATGCGAATAAGTTTGTGACGAGCCGCCTGACTAACGATTGCCGCCGGAGTGAAAGCACGCAATCCAGCAATCACTCCAATGCCAGCCGCCAATGCCAGGCTTGTGTTGAGTTTGTTCATGGTTTTCTCAGTTTTGATTCCGGGGGTCGCACTTACCAGAATAAGTATGCGGTGTATGCGTGCTTACGATGAGCGCCGAAGGTTGCGTGTTGCCTGCTTCTAATCATCAAGAAAATACCGTGCTCGAGGATCGTGCTCGAAACGTCCATGCGTAAAATGGCTGAGTGACATCGGCAACCCCACCGGCTTCCGCGAACTCAGTCACTCCGCCACCGGCATTCTCCCGGAAGCAGCGTTTGTTGTTGCATCTCATCACGTGGGTGGGAGTTCTATTCATAAAGCTGGTAGGGCCGACGCTGCGGTTTGCGATTTCAATCGAAGATGGCGGGCCCACAACTCTGGACGCGCGGCCCATCATTCTTTCGTTTTGGCATAGCTGCGTCTTCCCGGCAATTTACATCTGGCGTGATCGCAAGATTCGCGTGATGTCCAGCGACAGCTTCGACGGCGAATATACCGGCAGAATCATCCGCAAATTCGGTTTCATCAAGGTGAGAGGATCGAGCAGCCGAGGCGCGGTTCGGGCCTTTCTCGGATTGCGGCGCGATCTCGAGCAGGGCTGGACGGCGGCTTTCACAATTGATGGGCCGCGCGGCCCTCGCTACGTGGCGAAGCCCGGGCCAGTGTTGCTGGCAAAAACTACCGGGGCGCCGATGGTTGCTTTTCATATCGCGCTGGAGAATGCCTGGACGCTGAACACCTGGGACCACTGTCTCATTCCCAAGCCTTTCTCCAAGGCGCTCTTGCGCATCAGCCGGCAAATGCCGGTCCCACCCAATGCGGACAACTCTCAAATGGAAGGTTTCCACGGCGAGCTCCAGGCTGCGCTGGAGCGCGTGCGGATATTTGCGGAGGCTAACGTGCGGAGTGTGGGGAAATCCGAGTTTCCGTTGCATGCAGAGACGGCTGCTGACGGCAAATAGTCGCTCCCGTTTGTGTAATCTCTGTTCGCCACCATGCCCAATCTAAAACTACGCTCACGCTGGCGAAAGCTCGATGAGTAAACGCCCATCCTCACCCGCTACATTCAGCAGAGGGTCTGCGGCGTAACGGGAACACGGCACCCCGCGAAGGTAGCAGAGCGGGTTCACCTCTCGTCAGATCCATAAGTGGGTAGGTCTGAAAATAGGGGATTCAACGCGGGGATACCCCTATACTGCTGCCGGTTTAACGGTGGTGGCTCAATTTCAAAACAACCTGTCATCTCGACCGGAGTCGTGGCTTCGCGCAGCGAAGACACCACGGAGTGGAGAGACCTGCTTTCTCCCACCTAACAGCAGGTCTCTCGACTCCGCAAAGCCAAAGGCTTTGCTTCGCTCGAGATGACAACCTCGGGTTGTAGCTTTTAGATTGAGCCACTTTAGTCCCGCAGCACCCTACCCCACGGTGACCAGGGCGCCCTTTGAGTTCAAAGCCAAAAGCCTTCTGCTCGATTTAGAATAAGATTTCGAATTACTCCATATAAAAACTCAGAAATGAGGGATTCATGTCGGCCACCATCCTGGACGGCAACAAAATCGCCGCGGAAATTCGCGCAGAAGTCGCCTCTGAAGTCAAAAAAATGACCGCCGCAGGAATGCGTCCGGGATTGGCTGTAGTGTTGGTTGGGTACAACCCCGCGTCCGAGATCTATGTCCGCGGGAAACAGAAGAATTGCGAGGAAGTTGGCATTTATAGCGAGAAGCACACGCCCTCCGAAAGTGTCTCGACCGCGGAACTCTTGGAACTCATTGTCGGACTCAACGAGCGCGACGAAATTGATGGGATTCTGGTGCAACTCCCGCTTCCGAAGCACGTAGACGCCAAGAAAATTTTGATGGCTGTTGATCCTGCCAAAGACGTAGACGGCTTTCACCCCGTGAATGTGGGGTCTCTATCAACGCAGCGTCCGGGCCTGGTTCCCTGTACGCCCGCCGGAGTCATGGAGATTTTTAAACGCAGTAAGATCCCGGTGGCGGGACAAAATGCCGTTGTGGTAGGTCGCAGCGATATCGTCGGCAAACCCATGGCAATGCTGTTGATCAATGCAGACGCGACCGTGACGGTATGCCACTCGAAAACCCGCAACCTGCCCGAAGTTTGCCGCAGCGCCGATCTCCTGGTCGCTGCTATCGGACGCGCAGGCATGATTACGCGGGATTTTGTCCGCTCTGGCGCTACCGTTATAGATGTGGGCATGAACAAGGTCACCGATCCTGCTGAATTCGAAAAATTGTTTGTCGGAAATCCTAAGCGTCAGGAAACTTTTCGCGCGAAAGGGTCAACCCTGGTTGGCGATGTGCATCCCGACGTGGCCGAAGTTGCCGGAGCGATTACGCCTGTGCCAGGCGGCGTCGGGCCACTCACCATCGCAATGTTGCTGGCAAACACCGTGAAAGCTGCCAAGATGCGGCGCGAAAATCGCGTTGTGGAGCTTTCGCGGGCGTGAGCGATACCAGCAGGGCTGCGGAGGCCGTTTGCTTAAAATCGGACTGACCGGCGCCATCGCTTCCGGGAAATCGCTGGTGGGCGAGATTCTCGTCTCACTGGGCGCCCACCTGATCAAAGCCGACGAAATCTCTCACCAGCTGATCCAGCCGGGCGAGGCCGTATATGAAGAAGTAGTGCGGACCTTTGGCCGTGAGATCTTAAAACCCGACGGGACCATTGACCGAAGCCGCCTGGCCAACTCCGCATTTGGAAATGAAGGCAATAAGCCATCGCGCGTGGAAGAACTGAATAAGATCATCCATCCGGAAGTCGTCCGCCGCCAGAAAGAATGGATGGAAGCCATCGGTCGCCAGGATCCCAACGAAATTGCGATCGTCGAAGCAGCCCTCATCGTCGAAGCGGGAGCAGTTGGTGATTTTGACCGGATGGTGGTAGTGACTTGCGATCCACAACAGCGCATCGAGCGCTGGGCGCACCGCACCGGCGTTGGACTCGACACCGCCCGCAAGGAAGTCGAAAGACGCATGGCTGCTCAGCTTCCGGAAGAGGACAAAGTCAAAATCGCCGATTACGTGATTGATAATTCCGGCACGGTGGCCGAAACCGAAGGCCAGGTTCGTAGACTCTTTAGTGTCTTCAAACGGCATATCGCGGACTAACCATGTGATCATCGAGGGAGCCCCGCTCCTTCATCGCGATGAGGCCAACCCAAGAGCGATTCACCTCTATGCCGCTGAATACAACCTTTCACCTCTTGAGTAGGTCCACCGGCTCCCGCACATCCGTAACTCTCAGATATTTGGCCAGCGCGGGATACTTCTTCGCCACGGCTTCGTACATTCCATATGCAGCATTGCGATAAGAAATGTGGCCCGCCGGCCCGGTCCTTAATTCGGAGATGTAAACAATTTCTGCGAAATCCATCTTGAATAACGTGCGCTTTCGGAAGGCCAGCGGAATCGCGTACTGAGAGCTCTCTTCACTCTCGAATTCGGCTCCTAAAGCTATCTTCTCCACCTGGGTAGCCGTGCGCTGCATCAGCGAATCGTATTTCGCCCGCACACCCGCGGCTTCCAGTTCCGGCGGAACGTCGTAGCCATGCCGCGTGGTGAATCCCTGACCAATCTGGATGCAGCGGCGATGCCGGTGCATATCGCGATATCCCCCGATGTCCATCAGGATGTCGAAGCGAAACTGCTGTCCGGCGCAGAAGGGACGCAGCAATTCATCATGCCGCCCGCGATGCCGCATGCCCACATCAATAATCTCGCGCCGGCGAATTTCTCCCGCCGTGTCTACAGCTAGGCGCAATTGACGATAGGGATAGTGGCTGTGCTCGTATAGAAGCGTGGTCGCGAGTTCAATCTCCAACGGTTCTTCTTCCAGCAAATCAATCATGGGGGAAGAATCAAACGCCGCATCGCCCATCAGCTCCGCAGCCGCTTGCCGCAATTGCTTGCGCGTCTCTATTTCGTACAGATTCGGATCCGCGTATTTCACCAGGGTAGGCGCGACGCGAACCTCACGTAACAACTCTTTTCCAGCCCGCTCTCCCAACTCGGGTGAAACAGCGCGAATTTCTGCCACCAAATCCCTTAACGACTCTTCATTGGCGTTGAAAGCCGACGACAGTGCGGCCGCTTTCAGAGACTCGCCTAAATGGCGGACTTCGCCATGCGAGTGCGAGAGCAGGCGCGCGATCTGACCCTCCAGTGTGCGCGCATTCACGATCTCGCCCAGCGAGGTATTGGCCGCTAGAGGCAGCAAATAACGCGAAATATCGAAAGCGCGGGCTCGCAGCGTGCGTTCGTAGGCATCCTGCTTCATCTCCCCTGGACGCGGCGTGATGCTGGCGAGATATTGAAACATCTCTTCGGAAAGCGACTCGTATTCGGTGAACAATGTGTTGATAGTCTGTTTATAAGCATCGATGGCTTCGCTGTTCCCGCCAAAGTTTGGAGTGAAGAAGCCGCTCTTTCTGAAATCCTGATAGCGCGTGGACCGTTCCTGACCATCCCAGCGCTGCTCGTCGGCCAAAACGATGGCCGCAAGAATTGAGAGCCGCTCAACCGCCATCGCTACGTGGGCAAGGTCCGCAATGGAGCGGTGTCCATACTGAAAATAGAAGGTGTTGAGAAATTTCTCCGCCTTCTGCCGGCTGATCTCGCGCAGAGATTCCTTCATCGAGAGCGCCGAGCGCGAGTATTTTGCCATGGCATAGGCTTGCACTTCGGGCTCAACCCCATAGATCGCATAGACCTCAAGAGACTTTCTGTCATCGGAGGCGGAGATCGGCTCTGTAGTTTTCGGTACGGCGGTCGTTTCAGACATTCAGCTTCCTCGGCGCGTGAGTTGGAATCTTAATGGCCCGAGTTGCCACGGCGCAAATTGCAGTGATCCAAATCGGCTTTAGCCTTTTCGATATCCTGCTTCTTCCTACAGCGACGGCTGTGTTGACCATTTGCTAGTTTGCCTGTCATGGTTAATGACTCTTCGGGCTTCTCTTTTCAAAGTTGCCGTCGGACAAGGGTTCCATCCCGACACGTGTTGTGAGCCACGATGTTTAGCCAGGAATAGCGAGCTGCTCCATATTCCGCCGAACTCTCGCGGCTTTTGACCTTCGACACGATTGAGAATGAACACCCACGCCACAGCGCCGCGATCAAGATCCAGATCGTTCCATCCAACGGACTACAGTAGCAAGCTGATTTGTTACAACGTGTGCAGGTAAGAAAGCAGGTCCGCGACCTGCTGACGGCCGAGCACCTGGCCAAATCCTGTCATTTTTGCTCTACCGTCGCGAATAATTTCTCCAACTCGCTCGTCATTCGCAGGTAGCCCGCTTGACGCTAGGTAGGGCCTGCCAAAAACTTCCTTCAAACTTGGGCCCTTCCGTCCCCGCCCGGAATACGGTGCGTGGCAACGGTCGCAATAATCGTCGTAAATCTGCCGGCCTCTCGCTTGTTGAGGATTGAGCCCGAGTTCAGCATTGCTCTTCCGACGTTCGAGATCGCATCCCGTCGCCAACAATGTCATCGCAATTAGGGTGCTCAGGGTTATGAAAATCCAGACCCGTGAAGATGCTTCGGAATTTCTGCGCACGATTTCGTAGGGCGAAGTTAAGGCGGGAAATGTCACTGGTTCGGCGGTCACTTTTTTGCGGAACCGTCGGCAACGATTTCGCCAACGATGCTGTCAATAGTTTCGAGCACCCGTTTGTCCGGCAGATTGAAGTTATTCGACAGAATAGAGAAGGCAACGGATTCGCCACGCGCAGTCACGGCATAGCCGGAAAGCGACTTTACTCCACCCAGCGAACCGGTTTTTGCGAAGACCCGCCCTTTAACCGGAATGCCGGCGAAGCGGTCGGCAAGAGAACCGTCCACGCCAGCTGTCGGCAAAGTGTCATGAAAAATCGTTCCCCAAGGTTGCGTGGCGGCATAACGAAGCAACTGTACGACCGCGTGCGGGGCGACCAGGTTCTGGCGAGAGAGTCCGGAGCCATCATAGAAAACATATTGATCCCTGGGCACGCCCGCTGTGTTCAAGAAGCCGCGAAGCACTTCCATTCCGCCCTCCACAGAGCCTGCTGTGCCTTTTTCCCGCCCTAGCAGGCGAAGGAGAATTTCAGCATGCAGGTTCTGGCTGACCTTATTGATTACTCGGACATCTTCGACCAGGGGCTTAGATTGATAGCTTGCGAGTACCAGCGGCTGAATCTCTAATGATCGCGATGTCTCATCCCCTCCACGTGCCGGAGCGAGCGCAGTCACGCTCAACGTGGACAGACTGGACAATTCCGTGTGGCGTGTATGTGGACGTCCGTAGACGGCGATGCCACGCGTCTCGAGAAGATGGCGAAGTAGATCGGCGGCAAATTGCGCGGGATCTTCAATGGCGAGGGCCTCGTTCGCTCCCGTGTCGTCCAGCGGCATGTTGCCCCAGAGCGACAATGTCGTCGAACCCTGCTCGCGATTGATGAAAATCTTACGGCCCGTGCCGGGAGGAGTGGTAATGATCCGGTTATTAATTCGATAGTAATCTGCGAAGGGCGCCACGCTTACGAAGGCACGGTCTCCGGCACGGTCGGCGGGCAGAATGCTCACGAAGACCACGTTGTCGTTGATGGTTAGCGCTGAAACCGGAGCCCCATCGGCCCACACCAGATCGTCCTGGCTCCAGCCTTCGCCATAGCGCTCGAACGCAAAGTAAGAGTCATCGGCGATGACGTCTCCATCCACGTATTTCACCCCCTTGCGCAAGAGCTCATCGGCGAGCTCCTCCAGAACTTTAATGGGGTGATCGTCGCGCGCGGTGCGCAGGGCGTAGGGGAGCTCTCGGCCGGAAAGATTCGGGTCACCGCGCCCCACTAGCAAGAGGTCGCCGGTCAGACGTCCGTGTTTGTCGAGCGTGCCGTTGGTTTCAATGGTGGTGCGGAAGGTATAGTCCGGACCAATCAGCGCTAAAGTGGCCGCGGTCGTAAATAGCTTGGTGTTCGACGCGGGAGTGAAGAGTTTTTCGGAATTCTGCGAATACAGGACTTTGCCGGACGCGAGCGATGCTATCTCGATTCCCCAGAAGCCTCGCTGAAGATCAGGTTGCGCAAGGACTTTGGCGATTCGGTCGCTGAGCGGCTTGGGATGTGCGGCGTGAAGTTGTGGCGTTAGCAACGCACAACACAGCGTCAACAAAAGTGTTCGCGATCGCGCCCGCAAACGACTCATACGTGAGCCGATTGTAGCATCGCGAAAACGGGTGCTTGGCTCTCAGCTTTTGGCTCTTAAGGTCCTGAGCCCTACTCTTATTAAAAATTTGAGCCAAGAGCCAAGAGCCAAGAGCTAAGAGCCAAAAGCCAGAAGCCAGAAGCCAGAAGCCGCCAGGTTTACAATCACCCGCATGCGCACCGTGTTCGAATGGAACATCGGTTCCCGTTCGCTGGAGCTGGGGAAACGCACCCTCCTGATGGGAGTCGTGAACGTCACTCCCGACTCATTCTCCGACGGGGGACTTCATCTCGACTGCGATCGGGCGGTGGAACACGCGCTCAAACTTCTAGAGGATGGAGCCGACATCGTGGATATCGGCGGCGAATCCACCCGGCCGGGAGTAAAAATCGAGCAAAGCCCCGCGATCGGCCGGACAGTCGTCGCGAAATCCTCGCAGCCCGCGGTCTCCGCGCAGGAAGAATCAGCGCGGATCATTCCCGTAATTCAAGCGCTAAAGCAAAAACGCCCCGACGCGGTCATATCGGTAGACACTAATAAAGCGACGGTGGCCCGCGCAGCGCTCGCCGCCGGCGCAGAGATCGTGAACGATGTCAGCGGATTTCGCTGGGATGCGCTCATGACCAGCATTGTCGCCGAAACAAAATGCGGCGCCGTGCTTATGCATTCTCGAGGACGTCCGGAAGAATGGAGCGCGCTGCCGCCGGTCTCTGACATGGTCACGCTCGTGAAGCGCGAGCTCAGGCACTGGGTAGATGCTGCCCTTCTGGCCGGAGTGCGGCGCGACCGCATCGTGCTGGATCCAGGCTTCGGCTTCGGCAAGCGGCTGGAGGAGAATTATCCCCTGCTGAAGCGTTTTGAAGAATTGCATCAACTGCACTATCCGCTACTGGCCGGGGTGTCGCGAAAATCTTTCATTGGCAGGGCAATTGCCCGCAAAGGTAGTGATGCTGCCGTGAGCGATAGGCTGCATGGCACGCTAGCTGCGGAAACGGCGGCAATTTTAAAAGGCGCGCACATTATTCGTACCCACGACGTAAAAGCCAGTGCAGATGCGGCGCGCATCGCGGACTTAGTGGTCACCTAGCGTGGCGCACACAGTGATCTTTCGACTACGCATGTTCGGTCGCAAGCGAGCAGACATGCTCCGCTCAAGATGACAAGATATTTTTTTAATTTTGTCATTCCGAACGCAGTTGAGGAATCCCTATCTCCTGTTCCTCAACGTTGACCCTGGAACTCCCAGCCATTAGGATTCTTGTGGGTACGCGCCGAGACGCTTCCTTTACAGCTATTCGTGCGGGCCGTTACACTACTGGGTTGAAATTCTGAGCTTGGGAGCATTGATCTTATGGCGACTGACAACAAAGCAACGGTTGAGAAAGTAAAGCAAATCATTGGCGAGCAGCTGGGAGTAGATGAAGGCGAAGTCACACCTAGCGCATCCTTCGTAGACGACTTAGGGGCCGATTCCCTGGACCAGGTCGAGCTGGTGATGGCGTTGGAAGAGGCGTTCAGCGTCGAAATTCCCGATGAAGACGCAGAAAAAATACGCACCGTGCAAGACGCCATTGACTACGTTGAAAAACACGCCAAAGCGGCGAAATAGTTCGCTCTAACCCATCCCGCACCGCCGGCGCTTGTGGCCTCGGCGTGCTCAATCGCATCCGCGTGCCGAGGAGACTGATGGCAGTCGTTGACGAAAAGGTGAAGCAGATCATCGTCGAGCAGTTGGGCGTCGACGAGGCGGAAGTCACGCCTGCCGCTTCGTTCGTTGACGATCTCGGTGCCGACTCTCTTGATACTGTCGAACTGGTGATGGCGTTTGAAGAGGCCTTCGAAATCGAAATCCCAGACGAGGACGCGGAAAAAATCCGCACCGTCAAAGATGCCACCGATTACATCGGCAAGCATGCGAAAGGCGGGAAGTAGTTGGGACGCAGGGTTGTGGTCACTGGGATCGGTTTGGTCTGCGGAGTGGGCAACACCACTCGGCAAGTTTGGGAAAACCTGCTCGCCGGTAAAAGCGGAGTGGCGAGGATCACGCAGTTCGACGCCGCTCAATTTGCATGCCAGATTGCCGCCGAGGTCAAAAACTTCGATCCCCTGAATTTCGTCGAGAAAAAAGAACTGAAAAAGATGGGACGCTTCATCTATCTGGCGCTGGCCGCCGCCGATGAAGCGATGAAATCCTCCGGCTTGCAAGTGACTGCCGAGAATTCCGAACGCGTAGGCGTGCATATCGGTTCCGGAATTGGCGGTTTCGATGTGATCGAGCGTGAGCACTCCAATCTGCTCAACGGTGGGCCGCGAAAAATCTCTCCATTTTTTATCCCGGCGGCGATCGTGAATTTGGCGGCCGGACATGTATCCATGCGCTTCGGCGCCAAAGGTCCGAATGAGGCCACAGCTACGGCTTGTACAACCAGCGCACACTCCATCGGAGACTCTTTCAGAATTATTCGTTATGGAGACGCGGATGCGATGATCGCCGGTGGCACAGAAGCCGCCATTACGCCCATGGGCGTTGGAGGGTTTGCCGCTATGCGGGCCCTCTCTACACGAAATGACGATCCCGAGAAAGCCAGCCGTCCATGGGACTCCGCCCGCGACGGGTTTGTCATCGGAGAAGGCGCCGGTGTGCTGATTCTCGAGGAACTGGAATTCGCCCGCCAGCACGGCGCAAACATTCTCGCGGAGATCGTTGGCTACGGCATGAGCGGCGACGCCTTCCACATCACCCAACCCGCTCCAGAGCACGAAGGCGGGTTTCGCGTCATGAAAAACGCTCTCAAGGACGCCAACCTTGTCCCGACCGACATTGAATACGTAAATGCCCACGGCACTTCCACTCCCATCGGCGATATGCTCGAAGCCAAGGCCATTAGAAATTTTTTCGGCGAGCATAAAGTTCCCGTCAGTTCCACGAAATCCATGACCGGACATCTCCTGGGAGGGGCCGGCGGGCTCGAGGCTGGAGTGACAGTACTGGCTTTGCGCGACCAGATTCTGCCTCCGACCATCAATCTCGAAAATCAGGATCCTGACACTGCGGGGATGGATTTGGTCCCGAATCATGCCCGCAAAGCAAAGGTGAATTACGCGCTATCGAATTCTTTCGGCTTTGGGGGCACCAATGGCGCGCTCGTCTTCCGTCGTTGGGAAGAGTAGAGAACCTGTCATTTTCCAACTTAGCTGTTGCCGCGCCGCGCAACCGCATCTTTTTGCCCTTCTTTAAGCCCCCCAATTGAGGCCAACCTTTGCAACCGCCAGCGGACCACGGTCAAAATGGTCTAAGGACCGATACTTTTGTACCCGTTACTGTACTTCTATCCGGTTGCTATCGCCGCCGGCGCGGCCGAGAATAGAGTTCAGACGATTATGCACATGACCTCATTTCCCGCTCCCAAAGCCGCTTCTGCGGCGTTTAATCCCCTGGTTACGAGCAAAAAAACAACGGCACGCGCGGCGCTGGTGGACGTCAAAGATTCCGCCAAAACGCTGTTAGCCGAGTGTTTCCGGCAGTTTGGCGTCGAAACCGTTTTTATGGGCGCCGATGCTCCAGAGCGTCTGAAAAAAGAAAAATTTCAGGCCTGCGTGGTGCGGCTCGATGCGGATGCCACCGCTGTTCTGGATGCGGTCCGCTCCTCCTCGTCAAATAGCCGCATGGTGATTTATGGAGTGGGCGGATCGGTTCAGGATGCCATGAAATATTCTAAATTCGGCATCAATGCAGTATTCAACGTGCCTCTCGAGCGTCCTACCGCGCTCACGCTGGTGAGGACCACGCAGATGCTGTTGGTCCATGAGCTGAGAAGATACGTGCGCATTCAGGTCA